>NZ_CP012898.1:1311000-1638750 GCF_001310225.1 Pseudalgibacter alginicilyticus
TCTTCACTCAACACATCCACTACCGCATTTAAATAATCTACAATTTTAACAGTATTTTTATCGATAAGCGAAATATCTAAAATGGGGGAACTCTTTGTATTTTCTACACTGGTTCTTGACTGATAACCAGAAACTGCACTATTAAAATTTCTAAATTGTATAAAAAAAGGCTCACCTAAAGCGACAGTTCTGTTTTCTGGAATAATTATCTTTCCCTTTAAAAAAGGAAGTGCTATAGTACCACCTAATTCAAGCTGCTTTTTAAAAACTCCAAGTGGTACGTCTACACGCGATACTTCCTTAGTTAAGTAGTTTTGAACGGACGCTCTAGCCTCTTGAAACTCTATTTCCAATTCATAAGTATCCACACTTAAAAATGTAATTTTAATAGGAATATTTAATAATTGTGGGGCATTATAATCATGATTAAACCTAAAGGGGGCTGCCTTATAAATATCCTGCATTCTAAAACGTCCTTGCTTTAAATAACTTTTATAAAACTCTAATCTATCAACTACTTTTTCATGATGCGTTCTAGACTTTAGAATCACAACCATAGTTTGTATTTTAGAAGTAACCCCTCCCCAATTAAAAGTTAAGCTCGCACTGGAAGTAAACAAGGGGTTGCTATCATCTTCAACAGATATTTTAGTTCCTAATCGATACGAAAATTCTTCTCTAATATTTTGCTGATAGACTGCAAAAACACCTATAACAAAAAGCAATAAAAACCACTTCCAATAACTTAAAGCCCGAAATAGGAATTTTTTAACATCAAATGTTGAATTAGACTCTGAAACTTCAAATTCTTCAATCATAAATTTAAAATTAGAGATTTCTAGTTAAAAAATAAGTAGATATTAACACAGATAAAATAGAAGCAATAGTGGTAACATTTTGAATAACTGTTTGTCCTGCACCTAAAGATTTACGTCTCAAAGGTTTAACCAATATAATATCATTAGGCTGTATGTAGTAGTAAGGTGACTGCATGGCTGCAATATCTGTTAAATCTATATGGTGAATTTTTTGACCATCAGGGTATTGCCTAACAATTAAAACATCTCTTCTATCTCCTGTTTGAGTTATATCTCCAGCATTTGCCAAAGCTTCTATAATATTGACGCGATCTTGAAATAAAGTATGCACGCCAGTTCCCACCTCTCCAATGGTTGTGTACCGCAATCCTGCCAGTTTTACAGTAACAAATAATTCAGCAGTTTCCTTAAAATACTGCTTTGTTAGCTCGTCTTTAACTTTTTCTTCAATTTCTTTAATTGTAAACCCTAAAACATTGATTTCTCCTAAAATTGGAAATTTTATATTGCCATGTAAATCTACAGTAAAACCATTAAAATAAAGACCGCTTTGCCCTTGGTTTGCACTTGAATTATTAACAGACGTTGAAGGATTAAAAATTGCTACAAGCTCTTCATCCAAAGCTTTAACATTAATACTCAATATATCATTAATTTGAACTCTGTATGGCTTGGACAATTCCTTAATTAATATAGAATCATTAATTGTTGTCCCTTTATCCTGTAAATAAACAACATCTTTATTGGTAATACATGAAGAACATAAAACACTGATTATTACGCAAGTGAATAGAAATAATTGCTTTGTCATTAAGCTTTTTGATTTACAACAAATATAGTTTTTCATAGGGAATAATAAAACTCCTGTCGGATTTTTTGGTTTTTTATCCGTTATTTGCACAAAAAACATACTTTGAACTATTTAACCGTTGAAAACATATCAAAATCTTACGGAGAGCTTACGCTTTTTGAAGACATCTCTTTTAGTGTCCATAAAGACCAAAAAATAGCATTTGTAGCAAAAAATGGAACTGGTAAAACTTCTATTTTAAATATCCTTTCTGGAGATGATACTTCTGACACTGGAAATATTATTTACCGAAAAGATATTAAAGTCTCTTTTTTGTCGCAGGACCCTAAATTTGATGCCACATTTACGGTTGAAGAAACCATTTTTGCAAGTGACAACCCTATTTTAAAAGTTATTTCTAATTACGAAAAAGCACTTTTAAATCCTGAAGACGAAGATGCTTACCAAAAAGCTTTCGAAGCAATGGAACGCTACCAAGCTTGGGATTTTGAAACCCTTTACAAGCAAATTCTCTTTAAATTAAAACTTGAAGATTTACAACAAAAAATAAGCACGCTTTCTGGTGGACAAAAAAAACGATTGGCTTTAGCAAATGCGCTCATTAACAAACCCGATCTATTGATTTTAGACGAACCTACTAATCATTTAGATTTAGAAATGATTGAGTGGCTAGAAACTTTTTTTGCTAAAGAGAACATCACTCTTTTTATGGTAACACACGATCGTTATTTCTTAGAGCGTGTTTGTAATGAAATTATTGAATTAGACGAAGGACAACTATATAATTACAAAGGCAACTACTCTTATTACCTTGAAAAAAGAGATGCCAGAATTGAACGCGAAGCTGTTGAAACTGGTAAAGCCAAACAACTCTTTAAAAAAGAATTAGATTGGATGCGTCGCCAACCAAAAGCGAGAACCACAAAATCTAAATCAAGAATTGATGATTTCCAAGATATCAAACACCGTGCTCATCAACGCCGAAACGATCATGAAGTTCAGTTAGAGCTAAATATGGAACGCATGGGAAGTAAAATCCTTGAATTTCATAAGGTTTCTAAGGCCTTTAAAAACAAAACCATTTTAAATAACTTTGAGTACACCTTTAAAAAAGGCGAACGTATTGGTATTATTGGTAAAAACGGTACTGGCAAAACCACCTTTTTAAATATACTAACCCAAACCGCTAAACCAGATACAGGTAAAGTAGTTATAGGTGATACCATAAAGTTTGGATATTACACACAAAACGGCATTACCATAAAACCAGAACAAAAGGTTATTGATGTTATTAAAGACTTTGGTGAATATATTCCTCTAAAAAAAGGCAGAACCATTAGTGCTGGTCAACTTTTAGAACGTTTTTTATTTAGCAGAAAAAAACAGTATGATTTTGTTGAAAAACTAAGTGGTGGCGAACGAAAACGTTTGTATTTATGTACTGTTTTAATTCAAAATCCTAATTTTTTAATCTTAGATGAGCCTACCAACGATTTAGATATTGTAACACTTAACGTTCTTGAAAGCTTTTTAATGGATTTCCCTGGCTGCATTATTGTTGTATCTCACGACCGTTATTTTATGGACAAAGTAGTAGACCATCTTTTTGTTTTTAGAGGTGAAGGTGTTATTGAAGATTTTCCAGGCAATTACACAGACTATCGTATTTACGAAGATAGTCAACTAGTAACCTCAGCTGTTTCTGAAGAAAAAAAAGACACTAAATCCTGGAAACAAAATGATGAAACCAAACTTTCTTATAACGAAGAAAAAGAACTCAAAAACATTGAAAGTAAATTAAATTCTTTAGCATTTGATAAAAAAGAACTTGAAAACAAGTTTAATAATCCTGAACTATCGCAAGACGAGATTAACAGTCTATCTGAAAAATTACAAAAAATAATTGACACCATTGAAGAAAAGGAAGCTCGCTGGTTTGAATTATCTTCAAAATTAGAATAAAAAGTTTCAAAACCAAAAAGTTAAAAACACTCAAACTTCTGAAACTAACATGTTATATCAGGCGACTCAATACTTAAAGTTTCTAATAAAATCCACCAATCAACACGGTGTGCATTCCCCTTTTGTTTTCAATTTGGTAACTAAATGCTTTTATAACAAAACGAAATACAAAGACTATAAAACCATTTTACACTACAAAAAATTACTTCTAAAAAACAAGTCTAAGATAAAAACAACAGATTTAGGTGCAGGCTCACAAGTAATGAAACAACAAATACGTAGTATTTCAAACATTGCTAAAAACGCAGGAACCTCCAACAAAAGAGCGAAACTTTTATTTAGAATTACAAAGTATTTTAGTTTTGAAACTATTTTAGAATTAGGAACATCATTAGGAGTTGCCTCCCATGCAATAAGCTTAGGTTATCCAAAATCAAACATTACTACTATTGAAGGTTGCCCAAATATTTCCAAATTTGCGAAAACCAATTTAAAAAAATATCACGTAAAAAATACTCACGTTATTTCTGGAAATTTTAATGATACACTCAATACATTAACACCAAATACTTACGACTTTATTTTTTTTGATGGGAACCACCAAAAAGATGCCACTTTAAATTATTTTGAAACTCTAATTAAAACAACTCACAACGATTCCGTTTTTATTTTTGATGATATTTATTGGAGTAAAGACATGACTGAGGCATGGGAAATTATTAAAAGTCATCCCAAAGTTTCAGTTACTATCGACACGTTTTTCTGGGGGTTTGTGTTTTTTAGAAAAGAACAAGTCAAAGAACATTTTACTATTAGACTATAATTATTTTTAATATATCCTGTAAATAAAAAAAATCCAGAGTTATTAACAACAAACTCTGGATTTTTTTTATTTAAAACAGAATATAGCCCTGTATTACTTAACTAAGTTAATTTCAACACGTCTGTTTTGAGCTTGACCCGCTTTAGTAGTATTGGTTGTAATGGGTTTACTTTCACCATAACCAATATGCGATAATCTACTTGAAGCAACTCCTTTTTCTATTAAATATGTCATTACTGAACTTGCTCTTGACTCTGATAAGCTTTGATTTAAGGCCTCACTACCTACACTGTCTGTATGACCTTCAATAGAAAACTTAGCTGAAGGATATTCATTTAAAATATCTACAATTTCATTTAAAACAACATTAGACTCTTCTTTAATAGTAGATTTGCCTGAATTAAATAAAATAGTTTTAGCATATTTATTCAAAGTTTTTTGAATTTCAACAGTAACTTCTGGCTCTAAAACGGGCTCTGGACAACCGTTATTTGCAACTGTTCCTACCTCATTAATACATTCATCATCTTTATCCAAAACAGAATCTCCGTCGGTATCTGGCCAAGGACAACCTCCGTTTTCAACATCACCAGCAACATCTGGACAAATATCAACATTATCTAAAACTGTATCGCTATCTTTATCGCCCCAAGGACATCCATTATTTTCTATTGGCCCCGCTTCTTCTGGACATGTATCTTCATTATCTAAAATAGAATCACCATCTTTATCACCCCAAGGACACCCATTATTTTCAACAGGACCTGCTTCTTTAGGACAAGCATCTAATTTATCAATAACACCATCTTTATCTCTATCTCTTGGACTGCCTTGATATACAGGAACTTTTAAACCAGCATAGACGTCCGCTCCTTTAGTATCATCACTTGTTAACGCTGAAATCACAGAACCTGAACCTACATACAATGGCCCCATTCTTAAACCTGCCCCTGCCTGAAATCCATTATACTCAACCACACTTAATGGCACGTAAAAACTAAACCATCTGCTTTCAAAACGCGGAGTTAAAGAAGCAATGTTAGAAATACGACTTGTATTTTCTTTTCCTTTTTTTGTTAATGCCACATCAGTATTTAAGTTTACATAAAATCTGCTACTAAAACTCCAATCTGCATTTAAATGAAGAGCTGTTGGTAAATTTGTTTTATAACTATCATTTGATTCTGTTAATGAATAAAATGTGTTTAAAAAGTCTTCAATATCATCTGCATTATCAAAATCATCTTCATTAACTCCTGTATTAGTAATATCGTAAACATCCTCACTACCCTCTTTATAGTTTATAGATCCTAAATCAGTTAACGACACCCCTACTTTTAACTTATACTTATTTTTATGTTTTAATGAGTAAGCATCACCGTCTGCATTTGTTTTTGTATAATCTGTATGATTTGGACGCCATTCATAAACAAATCCTAAATCAACTCCAAAACCGTTAGCATCAGGCAATTCATAATCATAGTTATCATTATCAAATTCAGCAAAACGCCCATAAGTTAACTCTCCTGTAGAATCAAAGCTTCCCGTATTAGGGTCAATACCATCCGCATCATAATCAATAGTAACATTTTTACCTTGAACATATCCACTACCTCCACCTTGTAAATATTTTAAAGAAAGTCCTCCTTTTAAAAAGTGTTGATCTTTATCCATTAATACTCTAGCATAGGTTAGGCCTACCTCTGCCCAAGCCTGACCGAAAATATTAAAATCTCCTTCATTTACATTAAAATCATCTGTACTATCATCATCTAAAGCATCAATAGTATTGCCATTAATTTCGTTGATATTAACCACAGTTCTTGCTCTGGTAAAAATAGCTAACGAGCTTTTTTTATTTAAATTAAACATAAAAGAAGGCCCCATAATATCCACATATGTAACAATATTATTATCATTTGATGGTGATTTTGTGGCATCCAAATCAAAATCATAATCATCTTTAAGAGCGTCCATAACATTAACACCGTAATAATCGTTTCCTGCAAATACACTGGCTCCTACCAAATTTATATCTGTTTTAAAACGAGAATCTGTAATATTTGCCGGATTGGCAATTACACTGTTAACACCGCTGTAATTGTCTGTTAAAAATCCAATATAAGACTGTGCTTCCACACAAATAACACTTATAAAGAACAACATTGTTAAGGTATTTTTTTTCATAATTTTCAGTTTGGGTTTTTAGTTTTAAAAAATAAAGTCGCTAAAATAAACTTTTCTGTTAAATATTAGTTAACAACCTAAAAAAACTCTTTATTTATAATCATATCTTTTCTATCAAATCTTTTCTTTTCACGTATTTACTCCTACTTTTATAGCATCTAAATTAATAACACCTTACTATCCTTATTATAAACAAAGATGAAAATATACACAAAAACAGGCGACAAAGGCACCACAGCACT
Organism: Pseudalgibacter alginicilyticus; assembly: GCF_001310225.1. GTDB lineage: Bacteria > Bacteroidota > Bacteroidia > Flavobacteriales > Flavobacteriaceae > Pseudalgibacter > Pseudalgibacter alginicilyticus. Next base: position 1,317,844 of record NZ_CP012898.1, read on the forward strand.
ATTTGGAGGAACCCGAGTTCCTAAACACCATATACGTATTGAGAGTTATGGTACTGTAGACGAACTCAACTCACATTTAGGATTAATTCGCGACCAAGATATCCTCCAAAACTATAAAGACTTAATTATTCTAATTCAAGATAAACTCTTTACGGTTGGTGCTATTTTAGCGACCGACCCCGAAAAAACCATATTAAAAAATGGCAAAGAACGATTAAACATTCCTAAAATTTCTACAGAAGATATAACTCGTTTGGAACAAGAAATGGACCTTATGAATGAGGCCTTACCACCTATGACGCATTTTGTACTTCCAGGAGGTCATCAAACGGTGTCATTCTGTCATGTAGCACGTTGCGTGTGCCGCAGGGCCGAACGTTTAGCAAGTGCGCTTAATGAAATAGCCCCCATAGAACCACATGCTCTGGTGTACCTAAACCGACTTTCTGACTATCTTTTTGTGTTGGCACGGAAATTGTCTTTAGACTTGAAAGCAAATGAAATTAAGTGGATTCCTGAGAAGCAGTAATTGAAAAAAATTGCTGTTTTTAATTACAGTCTGAAATTTTGTTAAACCAACACCGTCAACTCTATTTCAGTAAAATGATAATTTTTTGAAGTGAAACATAAAATTTCATAGCTAAATTATACTAACCCGCATGAATAATTTACATGGGTTTAAAACATAAAAAGATACGTTCATAAAATTAATGATTAAATAATTCATTTTTTCCTTGTCTGTTTAAACTAAAAAATTATTTTTGCAGAAAATTAAACACAAAGAAATGTATTGGACATTAGAATTAGCATCTTATTTAAGTGATGCGCCTTGGCCAGCAACAAAAGACGAATTAATAGATTATGCTATTAGAACTGGAGCTCCATTGGAGGTTGTTGAAAATTTACAGTCTATTGAAGATGAAGGAGACTCTTATGATTCTATTGAAGAAATTTGGTCTGATTATCCAACAGATGAAGATTACCTCTGGAATGAGGATGAATATTAATAAAGCATAAAGAATAGTTAAAAAGTCTCGATTTGAGGCTTTTTTTTTGTCCTTAATCCTAATAAAATAATAACAAAATGTATCTTTGAATACTTTTCGAGATACGAAAAACAAATTATAAATAACCTGAATGTTTAAAAGCTATTATGTCATTTAGAGTACTCCTGATAACTGTGGAGACATTATAAACGATTTAAAAATATCAACTTAAAAATAAACATTCTAAAAAAATAAAATTAAAACATCCATGAATTTTTTAAATTCTGTATTAAAAGTATTTGTAGGCGATAAAGCCAAACAAGATATAAAGGCCATTACACCTTTAGTTGATAAAATAAAAACCTTTGAAGCAGCTTTAGAAGCTCTATCACATGACCAGCTAAGGGCAAAAACTGCTGAATTTAAAGCTAAAATAGCTGAAGCAAATGCCGATATTGACAAACAAATAGCAAACCTTTTAGAAGAAGCTGAAAACACCGAAGACATTGATAGACGTGAAGATATTTATCTAAGTATTGATAAATTAAAAGATGATGCTTATAAAATTACTGAAGATGTTTTAAACGATATTTTACCTGAAGCTTTTGCTGTGGTAAAAGAAACTGCCAAACGTTTTGTAAACAACACCTCTATTAGTGTTACAGCTAATGAATTTGACAGAATTGTTTCTGGAGAAAAAGATTATGTAACTTTAGAAGACGATAAAGCTATTTGGTCAAACTCTTGGGATGCAGCAGGCAAGCCTATTACATGGGACATGGTACACTATGATGTTCAATTGATTGGTGGTATTGCTATGCATCAAGGTAAAATTGCCGAAATGCAAACAGGGGAAGGTAAAACATTAGTAGCCACCCTTCCTGTTTACTTAAACGCATTATCTGGAAAAGGTGTGCATTTGGTAACTGTAAATGATTATTTAGCAAAACGTGATAGTGCATGGATGGCACCAATTTTTGAATTCCATGGCCTAAGTGTAGATTGTATTGATTACCACCAACCAAATTCTGCTGCCCGAAGAAAAGCATACAATTCTGATATTATTTACGGGACTAATAACGAATTTGGTTTTGATTACCTGCGTGATAATATGTCACATTCTCCTGAGGATTTAGTACAACGTCCGCACCATTATGCTATTGTGGATGAGGTGGATTCTGTACTGGTAGATGATGCTCGTACTCCCTTAATTATTTCTGGACCTATTCCACAAGGGGAACGCCATGAGTTTAATGAACTAAAACCAAAAGTAGAAGACATTGTTTCTGTACAACGCAAATACCTAACTGGTGTTTTAGCAGAAGCCAAAAAATTAATTTCTGAAGGCGACACTAAAGAAGGTGGTTTTTTATTACTCCGTGCCTACCGTGGTATTCCTAAAAATAAAGCACTTATTAAGTTTTTATCTGAAGATGGTGTCAAGCAACTGCTTCAAAAAACTGAAAATTACTACATGCAAGATAATAACCGTGAAATGCCTAAAATTGATGCGGAGTTATACTATGTAATAGAGGAAAAGAACAATCAAATAGAGCTTACAGATAAAGGAATTGATTATATTTCAGGAAAAGATAATCCTGATTTTTTCATCTTACCAGAAATAGGCATTGAGGTTGCAAAAATAGAAGAACAAGGTTTAAGCCCTGAAGAGGAAGCTAACCTTAAAGAAGATTTATTTAAAGAATTTGGTGTGAAATCAGAACGTATTCACACACTAAATCAGTTATTAAAAGCGTATGCTTTATTTGAAAAAGACACTCAATATGTGGTGATGGATAATAAAGTAATGATTGTAGATGAGCAAACAGGTCGTATTATGGATGGACGTCGTTATTCAGACGGCTTACACCAGGCTATTGAGGCCAAGGAAAATGTAAAAATTGAAGATGCTACCCAAACATTTGCTACTGTAACATTACAAAATTACTTTAGAATGTACCGCAAACTCTCTGGTATGACTGGTACAGCATTAACGGAAGCTGGCGAGTTCTGGGAAATTTACAAACTGGATGTTCTTGAAACACCTACCAATAAACCTATTGCTCGTGATGACAAAGAAGATTTAGTTTACAAAACTAAGCGCGAAAAATACAACGCGGTTATTGAAGATGTAACAAAACTTTCTCAAGCCGGTCGTCCTGTACTTATTGGAACAACATCTGTAGAAATTTCGGAGTTACTTGGCAAAATGTTAAGTATTCGTAAAATACCCCACAATGTATTAAATGCAAAACAGCACAAAAAAGAGGCTGAAATTGTAGACCAAGCAGGGAAACCTGGACAAGTTACTATTGCCACCAATATGGCGGGTCGTGGTACAGATATTAAATTATCAGAAGAAGTAAAAAAAGCAGGCGGTTTAGCTATTGTAGGTACCGAGCGTCATGATTCACGTCGTGTAGATAGACAATTACGTGGCCGTGCTGGTCGTCAAGGAGACCCAGGTAGTTCTCAATTTTATGTGTCTTTAGAAGATAACTTGATGCGTTTATTTGGTAGTGAGCGTATTGCAAAAATGATGGATAAAATGGGATTAAAAGAAGGCGAAGTGATTCAGCATTCTATGATTTCAAAATCTATTGAACGTGCTCAGAAAAAAGTGGAAGAGAATAACTTTGGTGTTCGTAAGCGCTTATTAGAATATGATGATGTTATGAACGCCCAACGTGAGGTAGTTTACAAACGTAGAAAACACGCTTTGCATGGTGAACGCTTACGTGTAGATTTAGCTAACATGATTTTCGATACTTCGGAAGGCATTGCTGAAACGAACAAAGGTGCTAATGATTATAAAAACTTTGAGTTTGAATTGATTCGTTATTTTTCTATGAGTTCACCGATTACCGAAGCAGAATTTGGTAAGTTATCAGCTCAAGAAATTACGTCTAAAATATACAAAACAGCTTTTGAACAGTACAAGGAAAAAATGACTCGCAATGCTGATATTGCATTTCCTGTTATTAAAAATGTATACGAAACACAACGCGATAAATTTAAACGTATAGTAGTGCCTTTTACTGATGGTATTAAAACCTTAAATGTGGTTACCGATCTTGAAAAAGCATACGAAACCAACGGTAAACAATTAATTACCGATTTTGAGAAAAACATTGCTCTTGCCATTATTGATGATGCATGGAAAACCCATTTACGCAAAATGGATGAATTGAAACAATCGGTACAATTGGCGGTTCACGAGCAAAAAGATCCATTATTGATTTACAAATTTGAAGCTTTTGAATTATTTAAAGCAATGATTGACCAAGTTAATAAAGATGTTATCTCATTTTTATTTAAAGGCGAGTTACCACAAGAAACACAACACACTATTCAAGAAGCTAGAGAACGTAAGCAAGAAAAATTAAATATTCAGAAAGATGAAATTCCTAATTTAGATGAGCGTTCTGCACAAAGTAGAGCTGCAGGAAATACCCAACGCCAGCAGCAAGTAGTTGAAACCATTGTTCGAGACCATCCAAAAATTGGACGCAACGATCGTGTGACCATCAAGCACGTAATTAATGGTGAAAACAAAACTTTAAAATACAAACAAGCGGAGCCTTTATTAGCAAAAGGTGATTGGGTTTTGATTGAAGATTAACACCAAACTGATTGATATCTAAGTGTCTTGATAAATTTCTTCATTTCACTCTAAATGACAAACCATAATATTAAAATCCCGATAGGAATCTATCGGGATTTTTTATTGTATATTCCTGTTAGAAAAACAAATCACATACAAGCTCGATGTAATTTTTAGAATAATCTAAGTTACCAATAAACCAATTAGAGGAACATTAAAATAGACAATAAAACACTTTCTTAGTTAAACTAACTTCACTAAAGATATTTTAAAGTTATTCCCTCCATACATATTTAATGACATTCAAATCTCTAAACCCTTTTTCAACTATATTTGTAGCATCAATTTATAAGCTATTTTGAAAGACCTTTTACTCATTACACCTCCCTTTACCCAATTAAATACGCCCTACCCTGCTACGGCATATCTTAAGGGTTTTTTGAACACTAAAAACATTAGTGCTTTTCAAATGGATTTGGGTATTGAAGTCATTTTAGAGTTATTCAAAAAAGAAACCTTTCAAGAATTATTTGAAATTGCTTTTAAAAACAAGTGTATTGTTTCTGATAATTGCCAACGCATTTATGCTTTAAAAGAAGCGTACTTAAAGCCTTTAAACAACGTTATTCAATTTTTACAGGGAAAAAATCAAACCTTAGCTAGACTAATTTGCACTGATAATTATTTACCACAAGCTTCTCGTTTTAATCAATTAGACGACATGGATTGGGCCTTTGGTTCTATGGGAATTCAAGACAAAGCAAAACATTTAGCAACCTTATACCTTGAAGATTTATCCGATTTTATCATAGAATGTATAGATGCCCATTTTGGATTCAGCCGATATGCCGAACGTTTAGGACAAAGTGCCAACTCATTTGATGAAATATATAATTATTTACAAACCGCTCCAACTTATATTGACAAAATAAGCTTAAAAATACTTGAAGACAAAATAAAAACCATCCAACCCCAATTGATATGTATATCTGTTCCTTTTCCTGGGAATCTATACAGCGGGTTCCGTTGTGCTCAGTTTATAAAATCTAAATATCCAAATATTAAAATATCTATGGGTGGTGGATTTCCAAACACCGAATTACGCTCATTGACCGACGTTCGCGTTTTTGAATTTTTCGATTATATTACCTTGGATGATGGAGAGTTACCCATAGAATTATTATATAAAAACATCTGTCAATCAAAGTATACCAAAGGCACGCTAAAAGAATACTATAACAATAGTGAATTAGAATTTAAGCGCACTTTTATTTTAGAAAACAACAAAGTTACCTATAAAAACAATAGTACGAAACCAGACTACAAACAACTGGAAATTGGTACTCCCGATTATTCCGATTTGTTACTAAACAATTATATTTCCGTAATCGAAATTGCCAACCCCATGCACAGCCTTTGGAGTGATGGTAGATGGAACAAACTCACCATGGCGCATGGTTGCTATTGGGGAAAATGCACCTTTTGCGATATTTCTTTAGATTACATTAAAATTTACGAGCCCATTACTGCTAAATTATTGGTGGATCGCATGGAGCAATTGATTGAGCAAACCAACGAAACAGGGTTTCATTTTGTGGATGAAGCAGCACCACCATCTTTAATGAAAGCATTGGCCTTAGAAATCATAAAACGAAAAATTACAGTAACTTGGTGGGCCAACATCCGATTTGAAAAAAACTTCACAAAAGATTTATGTGAACTACTAAAAGTCTCAGGGTGCATAGCCGTTTCTGGAGGATTGGAAGTTGCATCAGATCGCTTATTAAAACTTATAGATAAAGGTGTAACCGTTGAACAAGTAGCTCAAGTGACTCGAAATTTTACAGAATCTAAAATTATGGTGCACAGCTATTTAATGTATGGCTACCCAACACAAACCGTTCAAGAAACCATTGACAGTTTAGAAATGGTGCGTCAGCTTTTTGAAATTGGTATTTTGCAATCTGGTTTTTGGCATCAATTTGCATTAACAGCACATAGTCCGATTGGATTAAACCCAAATGAATATCAAATTATTCCCAATTACAAAAAAATTACGTTTGCCAATAACGACGTTGATTTTACAGACAAAACAGGTATTGACCACAATCAATTTAGCTTCGGATTGAAAAAATCCTTATTTAATTTTATGCACGGTATTGGTTTTGAACTTCCATTACAAGATTGGTTCGATTTTAAAATTCCGAAAACCAGCATTAAAAATGATTTCATCTATAATTGTTTAGAAACTGGAGTTAATTTCAACATCAAACCTTCCGCTAAAATTATTTGGATAGGAACTGATCCAATTGTCAGCGAATATTCAAAAACAAAAAAAGGTTTTAGCAATCATTACTTTAAAATGAGTTTTCATACTAATACCGAAAGCTTTAATATTATTTTAGAAAAAGACCAAGGACATTGGTTTTTAAGCACGCTTGACAAACTATCTCCTAAGGGTTCCAAATTAATGTCCTTTTCTGAATTAAAAAAAGACTTTGAATCCCATTTTGAAAATTTTGAACTGTTTTGGTTTTCAAAATCAATAAATATTTTAAAAGAAAACGGCTTGTTGGTCTTATAAAAATTCTTTTCAGTATTTAAATGTAAATATGATATAACTCACTAAAGTTTAGGATTTATTAAGAAAAAAATAACACCTCCCCTTTTAATATATCATTAAATTTGCAATGTGAAAGAAAATTTTAATACAAAAACAATACATAGGACGCTTCCTCTTCTAGGCTTAGCTCTCTTGTTACTGCTTTCACCTTGTAAGGTTCGAAATTTTATTGAAGCTGAACTTAATGTTCCGCTAACCGAAGTTTCTAATAAAAGCCAAACAACTTTTAGTAATCTTGATTGTAGTGAGTTAGAGTTAGCTGCAAACAATTTAGCTCAAGAAAAAACTTCTTCTGAATATTCATATACCGCTGTTTTAGACTTTTATTCACCTTTTGTTACTTCAAATTTTTCTAATAATTACACACAACCACACAACAGTAGAAACCATTCGGGTTCTACTATTCCACTCTATATACTGTATCAGAATTTTAAAGATTATTTGTAATTAACCTTTCTCAGGTATCGTTATCAGCATGTTTGCTGATATTATATTAATTTACAAATAATAAATAATGACATTTCAAGACATTAGACTTGAAGTTAGCTATAAATCTGTAGTTATACTCCGCATACTTCTTAGCCTAACATTTATTGTGGCATACTTATGCCATTTTTTTAATATTGAAAAAAACGTAAGCAAGATTGAAAATAATGAAATAAAATTTACAAGAAAACAATTCGGCTCTCTTGAAATTGGTGTAATTCTTTCAGGAACTGTAATACTAATTGATGGTATTTTCTTGATTATAGGCTACAAAAGTCAAATTTCAGCATGGAAATTAATAGCGGTTTTAATTCCAATTACTTTAACAATTCAAGTCTGACAAACAACAACTTTAGATTCCCTTTTTAAGAATGTAGCCATTCTTAGTGGCTTATTTTTTTAGTATTAATTCAAATTTAAAAATTCAAAAACAATGAAAAATACAATCATAATTTTATCTACACTATTCCTTTTTATATTAGGAACCACTACATCACAATCACAGAATTCCTACCCTAAAAAGAATAATTACTTAATACTCTCAAAAAATATTCAACAACTTAAACCTATATTATTAACGGCTAAAGAATTAGCTAAAGAAGATGGTAAAAAATATGGAGATTTTTATGTTATCATTTGTGGAAAAACAGTTAATAACATTGAAAATAACACAGATTTCATTTCCCTTTTGGAGAAAACAACACTACAGCATATAAAAGTATTTGTTTGTGGTATTTCGCTTAATAATTCTAATATAAGTGCAGACCAAATACCTAGTAACTTAGAAATTACCGATAATGGTATTTTATATGGTTTTCAACTAATTAAAAAAGGGTTTATCTCATTAACAATTTAACATGTAAGACATGAAAAATATCAGTATAAAAAATGATGCGGGGCTATTAGCCCTTGCAGTAAGATTAGTAATCGGTTGGACCTATTTTTCGGCTTTTTGGAGAAGAACCATATTAGCAAATAAACTCGACCCAGAATTAGCTGGTTATATTGGAGAAAAGTTTAATCACTTTTTACCTAATGCTTTAGGTATCAAACCTGTCATTCTATTTTTAGTTGAAAACCCAGACATGTTATGGATAAACATGGTAATTTTTACCATTATTGAAGGTATTGTTGGCTTATTTATCATCTTTGGTTTATTTACCCGAATTATGAGTATCGGAGTGTTTTTATTAGCTATGGGCATTTTGCTTGGTTCAGGCTGGATAGGTACAACTTGCTTGGATGAGTGGCAAATTGGCGTGTTAGGAATTGCAACTGGTTTTTTACTGTTTTTAACAGGAAGTGGTAAATATTCGTTGGATAATTACTTTATGAAAAACAATTTTTCATTTACTAAAAAGAAATGGTTTAACTGGATGGGTTCTGGTGAATTACCAATAAAAGAGCATATTTTTCCTAAAATTGTTTTAATTGGCTCCTTGTTTATTTTTGGAATAACCTTATTGACCAATCAAATATTTCATGGTGGCTTATGGGGAACGCTTCATAACAAATCAGTAAAACCTAAACTGGAAATCACAGCAGGCAAAATTGAAAACAACAAACTTTCTTTTGACGTATTTAGAACAGAAGGTGTGGATGTTTATGGCTCTTGGATAATTGGCATAGAATTATTAAACACTCAAAACAAAACCACTATAAAATATACACAAAATGATTTATCAAGATTGAGTAAAGAAAACATTTCAAATTATTACGTTGCTAAAATAAAACCTGGAAAACACAGTTTAATTATACCTTTAGGAGCAAAAGCTAATTTAAATTTTCAGAATGAAACTCTATCCAATTTACCAAATGGAACCTACACAGTACAAATAACAGATATCAGTGGTGTTTCATGGAAGCATCAAATATTAAAAAACTAATGATAATATGGCTATTTGAAAAAGGTATATGAGTTTAATTAACTAAATTCAACATATTATTTTCAAATAGCCTTTTAGTATCTGCTATTAATAGCCCCTATAGATTACATTCATCAAAAAAATCCATCTATTTTTTTTAGAATTACATTTTCTTTTTTCCGTGTTAATTCTGATATCAAAAACTCCATAAGCCTATGCCAATAGCTAATTTCTTTTTATCTTTATTCATGGAATTTTCAATTAGTAAAACACCTCTTAAGCACTTTAGACTATTATAATAACTCAACCATAATCTATAATTACAGATAACATTCTGTTCTCTTAAAAAAAGAAAACATGAATAATAAAACAGAATTAAAAGAATACAAATTTGAATCATTATCTTATAATATTCTCCCCGGTATATCAGAGTATCACTGTGTAAAACATAACCTAAATTTTAATAGTGCACATGCTCTTCATAATGATGTTGGAACCATTAAAGACAATGTTCATATTAAAGATATTAGCGTAGAAGAAAATAGATTTTTTAAATATCATATAGTAAAACCAACCGCAGCCAAAAACACTAAAAAAGTAATATTTCTTTTCCATGGTTTCAACGAAAAAGATTGGACAAAATACATCCCATGGGCTAAAAGAATTTGCGAAGGAACAGCAAGCAGTATTGTTTTATTTCCATTAGCATTTCATATGCAACGCGCTCCAAAAAACTGGAGTAGTAAACGAGAAATGTATTTATTGAGTGAAAAACGGAAAAAAAGATATCCAAATATTGTACATTCTACATTGTCAAACGTAGCCATAAGCATGAGGTTACATGCCAAGCCACAACGTTTTATTTGGTCTGGACTACAATCATATTATGATGTTATTCAGCTTATTGAAGAATGTAAAGAAGGTAAGCACTTGTATATTGACAAAGATTTTCAATTTGATATTTTCGCATATTCTATCGGTGGATTTCTTGCCCAAATTCTGAAACTCACCAATCATAATAAATATTTCTCAAACTCAAAAGTTTGTTTGTTTTGTAGTGGTCCTATTTTTAATCGTTTATCACCTGTTTCAAAATTTATACTGGATAGCGAAACAAATGTTGCCTTATATTCCTTTTTAGTAGAGCATTTTGATAAATTTTTGCAAAAAGATCATTTGCTCAATCATTATATAAAGGAAGATCATTTAGAAGGAAAAGTTTTTTATTCTATGCTTGACTATCAAAGAAATCGTGATTTCAGAGAAGAGTTATTAAGAAAATATGAAAATGATTTTTACGCAATAACCCTCAAAAAAGATACTATTATCCCTTCTTTTGAAGTTATAAATACACTCAAAGGCGCATACCGCGATATAAATATAAAAGTGGATGAATTAGATTTTAATAGAATATATGCCCATGAAAACCCTTTTCCTTTAAACATGGAAAAAACAGAACTAATTAAAAAGGATTTTGAAATGGTATTTAGCAAAGTTTGTGATTTTTACAATGAACAACAACTCGTACAAAAAACATAGTGCTTATTTGTATAAACTAAACCAATTATAAGACGTTTTTAATTCGCTAAAAAAACAACTCTTTTTCCGCTATCTTTGCAACAAATCATTTTACATGTCATTTAAAGACTTACAACTTAATCGTCCTATTTTAAGGGCTGTTGCAGAAGCTGGTTACGATAATCCAACTTTGGTTCAAGAAAAAGCCATTCCATTGGTATTAGAAAAAAAAGATCTAATTGTATCTGCACAAACAGGTACTGGAAAAACAGCAGCCTTTGCATTACCCATATTACAACAACTTTTTGATAGACAAGATGCTACAAAAGGCGGAAAAAAGGTCAAAGCTTTGGTGGTAAGTCCTACCCGGGAGTTAGCTATTCAAATTGAAGAAAACTTTAAAACATACTGTACCTATACCAACTTAAGAACTACGGTGGTGTATGGAGGCACATCCATTGAACCTCAAAAAGATATTCTTAAAAAAGGGGTTGATATTTTAATTGCTACCCCAGGTCGTTTGTTAGATTTACACAAGCAAGATGTTTTAAATCTTGACTATATTGAAACCTTAGTACTTGACGAGGCCGATTTAATGTTAGATATGGGATTCATTGACGATGTAAAAAAAATTGAACGCTTATGTACCCGAGAGAAACAAGTTTTATTGTTCTCAGCAACAATACCTTATAAAGTTGAGCAATTAGCAAATAGTATCTTAAATGCTCCTGAACGCATTGAAGTAACCACCAATGCCTCTACATCAAAAAATGTGAATCAGGTTTTATATTATGTACCTAAACGCCATAAAATAGAATTGTGCTTACACTTGCTTAGAAACACCATAAAAGGAAGTATTATTATTTTTAGACGCACCAAGTTTGGCGTTGATAAATTAGAACAAACACTTCTTAAAAACAATTATAAAGCCGTTAGTTTGCATGGAGACAAAAGTCAAACAGATAGACAGTTAGCTTTAACTACTTTTAAAACTAAAAATGCTAATATTTTAATTGCAACTGATGTGGCTGCTCGTGGTATTGATATTGACAATTTAGATGCTGTTATTAATTTTGATTTACCTAATGTACCAGAAACCTACGTGCATCGCATTGGAAGAACAGCGCGGGCTGGAAATACTGGAACTTCTTACTCGTTTTGTTCTGCAGATGAAAAAACCTATGTAGCCAACATTCAACAGTTAATTAATTTACAATTGGATATTGTTGATACACATCCTTACCCCTTAGACCCCAAAGCTAAAAAAGAAATCCATAAAACCCCAGGTAAAAGCAAATACAAAAAAGGACGTAAAAGTGAAGCTTCCAAAAAGAAAAAGAAACGTTGGTACTAAATAATGTTGATGATTTTGTTCATAATTTAAACGTATTTAAAATTAAAATTGATGAGTGTTTGGAAAAAACATCCAGTGTATTTTTCTCATTGCTATTCATTACATATAGACAAACTTTGTTACTGAAATACTCACACTTTTCTCAATACTTACGTGAGATTATTATGTGATAGCTTTTACTAAACAAACTAAAAACCTATTATTATAGAGTCTATAAGAATAAATTTGGAGATCTTCATAGTATAAAAATTGCTCCAACAAGAAAAACATTCATCAATAATCATTGTATGTCCTGCATTAATAAGAATAAGACACTAAATAAAAAAGTTTAGCTATTCTACAGGAAAATTAAAGTAAGTATTAGGAAAAGGTTCATTTATTAAAGTAAAATGCCACCACTCTTTTGAATAATTTCTAAAGCCATATTTTTTCATAATAGACTGTAATAATTGTCTATTAGCTTTTTGAATTTTATTAATTCCGTCATAATACACCCAAGATTCTTGACCAAAAAAATCAAACCTACTCCCCATATCAAGATCATTACCAGTATTACCATCAATAATCGTTACATCTACTGTACTCCCCTTGCTATGTCCAGACCTTGAGGCAATATAGCCTTCATTAAATAAGTTTCTTTTCTTAACATATGGATAAAAAAGTTGTTTATTGATTGTATCACTCAAATCTCTTGCCCAAATTATAAAATAATTTACAGACTGCTGAGGCCTATATCCATCAAAAACTTTTAAACATAGATTTTGTTGTTGCAACGCATCTTGAATTTTTTTTAATGCCTTAGTTGCTTGTTCAGTTAAAATCAACGTATTTGAATTGTAACCAATAATAGGTTTACCAACAAAATTATTACTTGTATAATAACGCAACTCAACATCTAAATCTGGTATAATATCTTTAACATACACAAAACCTTCAGGTAATTGTGCATACGAATACACAGATAAAAACAGCGTTAAAAAAAACGTATAAAACTTCATAATATTGTACTTAAAAGCGAAGTTATATAAATATAATTAGACCTTAAATTTATTATACAAAAAAACCGAGTTCCCTCAAACTCGGTTTCTTCTTAATTTGCTTTTTATATTATGCGGTCAGATTTAGGGTCTCTATATCAACTACACAATGCAAATATTAATTAATTAATCCATTGAACTAAAAAGTATGTTATTTAGTACACTCCAAATATATAATTCTTATCCGAAACAAAACGATTAAAAGCATTAAAATTCGATGAAATACATTTAATTTTAACATTTTACGTCAAAATACATCATATTATCGACAAAACACACAAATCTATAAACAAAAAGCACCCTAAAAAGGGTGCCCTTTAACTAACTAACCAACCAAAAATATGAATTGCATATTGTATGTTTAAAGTAACCACTCAATAAACAAAAAATTATATGCAACTTTTAATTAAATATCAAGTACCATGCCAAAACAGATTTAAACATTTCTTACGACCATTAAACCTTTGTTATTTAACAAATATTAACATATTAAATAATATCATTTCTATTTAGCTTATAAAAGATAATTATAAGATATTTGCTATTCAAAAATCACATAATAAGCATGAAATATTTTCTTTTACTACTCCTACCTTTTTTTGTACTATCCTGTAAAAAAGAAGAACACGACTTAACTGTTAAAACATCTATTGAAGGACTAAAAAAAGGCATCATTTATCTTAAAAAAATAGAAGATACAATATTAGTAACAGTAGATTCTATAATTGTAAACGGAAATAGTGAATTTGAATTGCATAGTTCACTTGAGTCTCCAGAGATGTTTTATCTTTACTTAGATAAAAATTCAACTGAAAATGACAGAATTCCTTTTTTCGCAGACAAGGGCATCACTGAAATAAAAACGAATTTAAAAAATTTTGTTTTTGATGCTAAAATTAATGGATCCTCACAGCAGAAACTATATGAGGAATACAGAGCACTAATTTCAAGATTTAATGGTCAGAGTTTAGACCTTTTAAAAAATAATATTGAAGCTCAAAAAGATGGTGATACAGCCAAGATAAACACTATTAGAAAAGAAGCTGACAATATAGTAAAGCGAAAGTATTTGTACACAGTAAATTTTGCTATTAATAATAAAGACAGTGAAATTGCTCCTTATTTAGCACTTACTGAAATTTACAATGCACAGGTTAAGTATTTAGATACAATAAATAATAGTCTCACACAAAAAGTTAAAAACTCTAAATACGGGAAAGAATTACAATCATTTATTGAAACAATAAAAAAAGAGGAACAAATTAATTAGTTTCTAAAATAAAAAACTCAAAGACAAAAAATACCTTATATATATAAGGTATTTTTTTGTCTTATAATAATTTTAATAAAATAAAAAAACCTCATAAAATATGAGGTTTTTTTAAGAGCCGATGGAGGGACTCGAACCCACGACCTGCTGATTACAAATCAGCTGCTCTAGCCAGCTGAGCTACATCGGCATATTTAACGGGTGCAAATATAATCGCAAAAATGATATTTGCAAACACTCCGTTAAAAAATTTTATCCAAGTTTATTAATTTTTTCAATTAATGCACGTCCTTTAGTTTCTAACTCAGCATTAATAGATTTAAAATGTGCTTTTTTATCTTCAACATTTTTATCATTCACCTTAGCTATTAACGCATCAAACGTTGCTATTGCTTCATCAATAACCGCTTCACTTTCCTTCGTATCTTTATCTGTGTTTGCATATTCCCAAACATAAACCGCTTCTATAATATCCCCTAAAACATAATTAATATCTTTTTTTAGGTTTCTAACATTTGCCATAACTTAAATAATTTAATTTCACGCAAAATTACATTAATATTAAACATAATTCATATAAAAAGATTGTTATTTTATTGAAAATAATCACTATATTTGGCTTAATATGAATGCAAAATATATAACATACTGCAAAACTTATAATCGTACCTCGAAACAGGTCCAAACGATTGTTTTTTTTATGGACATGTCCAAAATATATATGCATCTTGAATAGACTTTAAAATAGTAAAATCAAATATAACTGTAAAGGTGCTTTTTTTAAAAGCACCTTTTTTTTTAACCATTAAATTTTTAAAATCATGAAAACACTAAAATCATTTAAGCAAAAAACACAATTTACCATGAATACTATTATTTCAAATGTCATGTACTGTACATATCATAACTACAATTTAAAGCCTCTATTATTATACCCTTAAAACTAATACATCATGAATACACACATAAATACTAACGTTCCATTTTTAATAACAAAAGAAATAAGCAACGCAAATGGATTTTTATTACCCCATGCACTCTATGAAAAAATTAAAACGGTTGCTACCTATCCGATAAAAGAATTTTATTTACATGACATTCCTGAGATTGAAAATTTCAAATTTAAAATGTATAAAAATGCTTTTGTAAACGATCATCTTACAATCCAAGCTCAATTAGTAAAAAAAGATAATGAAAAATATTGGGTAAGTGTAACCGTTACAAAACAAAAAAAGAATACTAATCTTCAAGAAAGAATTTGTAGTGCTTTATTTGATTTTCCAGAAGCCTCTTTAAATTACAAAACCAATAGGACTGCTTGTTAAATAAAATTCCCAAGTAAAACTTGGGAATTTCTTTTTCAATTAAAAACATATTTAATTTCCTGAATAGGAAACAAAATTACGTGGAGTTTCAAAAAGTGTTATTTCCAACTCTAAATTAGAATTTAGTTTGGGTTTTATTTTATTATAAATTACAACTGCTATATTTTCAGCCGTAGGATTTAAATCTTTAAATTCTGGTACTTCAACATTTAGATTTTTGTGGTCAAAAGCATCTTCAACTTCGTCTTTTATGATTTCTTTTAACACCTTTATGTCAATAACATAACCCGTTTCTTTATTAATATCACCAGTAACACTCACAATTAGTTCATAATTATGCCCATGAAAATTAGGGTTATTGCATTTACCGAAAATGGCATCATTCTTCTCAAAGTCCCAGTCTTTTCTATAGAGCCTATGGGCTGCGTTAAAGTGTGCTTTCCTACTAACCGTTACTTTCATTATTAATATTTATATGTTCGTAGAATTTTTCAAAAATAATTTTAAACCATGCCGTATAGATATCCGGTTTTTTTTCTATATCTTTTTTAATATCCTCTAAAGTCATCCACTTATAAGCTTCTACTTCTTCCGGATTTATTTGGGGAACCTCATTATAATAACCTATCAAAATATGATCTAATTCGTGCTCTGTCAAACCATTATCAAAAGGTGCTTTATAGATAAATGAAATCGTTTCTTTTAATGCCGTTGTAAAGCCCATTTCTTCTTGTAAACGTCTTGTACCTGCTTCTATATTACTTTCTCCTTCACGTTGGTGACTACAACATGTATTGGTCCATAAACCAGGTGTATGATACTTAGACAACGCTCGTTGTTGTAGCATCAATTCATTTTTATCATTGAAAATAAATACCGAAAATGCCCGATGCAACAACGCTTTTTCATGAGCCTCCATTTTGGGCATTAAACCTATTTGCTCATCTTTTTCGTTTACGAGAATCACTTTTTCTTCTTCCATAGTTTCACAAAAATACCAAGTAAATTATTAATATTATCATTCTTCTTATAAAATCTGAAATCACCATTCTGAATTCATAAATTATAAAGTATCTTTGCAAACATTTACAATCAAATATGAGTTTTTTAAAAGAAATACAACGCAGACGTACCTTTGGAATCATTTCACACCCCGATGCTGGTAAAACTACTTTAACAGAAAAATTACTTCTTTTTGGTGGGGCTATTCAAGAAGCTGGAGCTGTTAAAAGCAATAAAATAAAAAAAGGAGCTACCAGTGACTTTATGGAAATTGAACGCCAACGTGGAATATCTGTAGCTACCTCTGTTTTAGCATTTGAATATAATGGTATAAAAATTAATATTTTAGATACTCCTGGTCATAAAGATTTTGCTGAAGACACCTTTAGAACCTTAACCGCTGTAGATAGTGTTATTGTTGTAATTGACGTAGCAAAAGGGGTTGAGGAACAAACCGAAAAACTTGTTGAAGTTTGTAGAATGCGCAATATTCCAATGATTGTATTCATTAATAAAATGGATAGAGAAGGAAAAGATGCTTTTGATTTATTAGATGAAATTGAACAAAAATTAGGATTAAAAGTAGTACCATTAAGTTTCCCTATTGGTATGGGCTACGATTTTAAAGGTATTTATAACATTTGGGAAAAAAACATCAACCTTTTTAGCGGAGATAGTAGAAGAGATATAGAAGAAACAATAGAGATTTCAGATTTATCATCTTCAAAATTAGATGAATTGGTAGGGGAAAAAGCAGCCAATACTCTAAGAGAAGAAATTGAATTGGTTGAGGGAATCTACCCAGGTTTTGATAAAGATGACTATTTGAATGGAAACTTACAGCCTGTGTTTTTTGGTTCGGCTTTAAATAACTTTGGAGTAAGAGAACTATTAGATTGTTTTGTAGAAATAGCCCCTAAGCCAAGACCTAAGCAAAGTGAAGAGCGTTTGGTAGCGCCTAACGAAGATAAATTCACTGGATTTGTTTTTAAAATCCATGCCAACATGGATCCTAATCACAGAGATAGGTTAGCATTTATAAAAATTGTTTCTGGAAAATTTGAAAGAAATAAATCTTATCTACATGTTAGAAATAACAAAAAAATGAAATTTTCGAGTCCCAATGCTTTTTTTGCTGAGAAAAAAGAAATTGTAGATGTTTCCTATCCTGGTGATATTGTAGGCTTACATGACACTGGGAATTTTAAAATAGGAGACACATTAACTGAAGGAGAAACTATAAACTATAAAGGTGTTCCAAGCTTTTCTCCAGAGCATTTTAGATATATTAACAATGCCGATCCACTAAAATCTAAACAACTTTTTAAAGGAATTGATCAGTTAATGGATGAAGGTGTTGCCCAATTATTTACTTTGGAACTTAACGGCAGGAAAGTTATTGGAACTGTTGGTGCTTTACAATACGAAGTTATTCAATACCGCTTGGAACACGAGTACGGCGCTAAATGTACTTACGAGAACTTAAATGTATTTAAAGCGTGTTGGGTAGATCCTAAAGGTTCAAAAAGTGAAGAATACAAAGATTTTGTGAGAGTAAAACAACGTTTTTTAGCAAAAGACAAGCAAAATCAATTGGTATTTTTAGCCGATTCATCTTTTTCATTACAAATGACTCAACAGAAATATCCAAGTGTTAAGTTTCATTTCACCTCTGAATTTTAAAACAAAACCATTTGTAATAAAAAAATCCCTTTAGAAATATTTCTAAAGGGATTTTTTTATGCTTGACCAGTGGGACCAAAATTTAATGGAATTGGAGGCTGTTCATAATCTTTAATTTCACCGTGTGCATTTTCAAATCTTGCCACATTATCATGCAAAGCTTTAAGCAATCGCTTCGCATGTTGCGGTGTTAATATAATCCGTGATTTTACCTTACTTTTAGGAACCCCAGGCATAATATTTACAAAATCTACAACAAACTCAGACACAGAATGATTGATGATAGCTAAGTTTGAATACGTCCCTTCAGCAACTTTTTCATCCAACTCTATATTAATTTGTCCTTGATTTGGAGCTTGTTTGGGTTTTTCTTTTTCGTCTGCCATAATCTTAATAATTTAATTTAAAAAAGCCTCCAAGTTTTATACATGAAGGCTTTTATTTTATAGATTCCCGCCTTCGCGGGAATAAATTTGATTAGCAATCCCACTGTACTGTAGGATTGGAATCTCTTCTAATTATAATTTAACTCTTTAGCTTGCATCATTTCATCAAACTCTTCTTTAGAACCTACGATAATATCTGTATATCTACGCATACCTGTACCTGCAGGAATTCTATGTCCAACGATAACATTTTCTTTAAGACCTTCTAAATCATCAACTTTACCTGCTACAGCAGCTTCGTTAAGTACTTTAGTTGTTTCTTGGAAAGATGCCGCCGAAATAAACGATTTAGTCTGTAATGACGCTCTTGTAATCCCTTGTAAGATTGGTGTTGCCGTTGCTGGCATAGCATCTCTTGCTACTACAAGTTCTTTATCTTCTCTACGCAAAATAGAATTTTCATCACGTAATTCACGAGGTGAAATAATTTGACCTGCTTTTAAATTCGTAGAATCTCCAGCATCTTCAATTACTTTCATTCCAAAAATGTCATCGTTTTCTTTGATAAAATCATCTTTATGAGCCAATTGATCTTCTAAGAAAATAGTATCTCCAGAATCAATAATTCTTACTTTACGCATCATTTGTCTTACAACAACTTCAAAGTGCTTGTCATTAATTTTCACACCCTGTAAACGATATACTTCTTGTACTTCATTTACTAAATACTGTTGTACTGCAGAAGGCCCTTTGATATTTAAAATATCATTTGGCGTAATTGAACCATCTGATAAAGGCATCCCTGCTTTAATATAATCGTTTTCTTGAACTAAAATCTGGCTAGAAAGTTTTACTAAATACTTTTTAACTTCACCTAATTTAGATTCTACTATAATTTCACGGTTACCTCTTTTAATTTTACCGAAAGAAACAACACCATCAATTTCACTTACAACTGCTGGATTTGAAGGATTACGTGCTTCAAATAATTCTGTTACACGTGGTAAACCTCCTGTAATATCACCCGCTTTTGCAGATTTTCGAGGGATTTTAACTAAAATTTTTCCAACCTTAATTTTGTCTCCATCATCAATCATTAAGTGAGCCCCTACTGGTAAGTTATAAGAACGTATTACTTCTCCTTTAGAATCCTCAATATGAAGTGTAGGAATAAGTTTTTTGTTTCTAGATTCGGAAATCACTTTTTCTTGGAAACCTGTTTGTTCATCAATTTCTACCTGATAGGTAATACCTTGCTCAATATTTTCATATTTAATCTTACCAGCAAATTCAGAAATAATAACGCCATTATATGGGTCCCAAGAACAAACAACATCACCTTTAGATAGTTCTTGACCATTCTTAACAGATAATGTAGATCCGTAAGGAATATTATTTGTGCTTAAAGTAATACCTGTTTTCTTATCAGTTAATTTAAGTTCAGATGTTCTAGAAATAACAATATCAATCTCATTTCCTTCATTATCTTCACCTTTAACCGTTTTTAAGTCTTCAATTTCAGCTATACCATTAAACTTAACAACTAACTTGTTATCTTCAGAAATATTTCCTGCAATACCACCCACGTGGAATGTACGTAATGTTAACTGTGTTCCTGGTTCACCGATAGACTGTGCAGCAACAACCCCAACAGCTTCTCCACGTTGTACCATTTTACCAGTTGCTAAATTACGCCCGTAACATTTAGCACAAATACCATGTAAAGCTTCGCAAGTTAATGCAGAACGCACTTCAACAGATTCAATTGGAGATTCTTCAATAGCTTTAGCTATTTGATCTTCAATTAATTGACCAGAAGCGACTAACAACTCATCAGTTAATGGATTATAAACATCATTTAATGATACACGTCCAACAATTCTTTCAGAAAGTTTTTCAACAATTTCATCATTTTTCTTTAATGGCTCTACTTCTACACCTCTTAATGTACCACAATCTTCAGTATTGATAATAACATCTTGAGAAACATCTACCAGACGACGTGTTAAATAACCTGCATCGGCTGTTTTAAGGGCCGTATCCGCAAGACCTTTACGAGCACCGTGCGTAGAGATAAAGTATTCTAAAATTGAAAGACCTTCCTTAAAGTTAGATAGAATTGGATTTTCAATAATCTCTCCTCCACCTGCATTCGATTTTTTAGGTTTTGCCATTAATCCACGCATACCTGTAAGCTGACGAATCTGTTCTTTAGATCCACGAGCTCCAGAATCAAGCATCATAAACACCGAGTTAAATCCTTGTTGGTCTTCACGAATACGTTTCATTGACAATTCAGTCAATTCTGCATTGGTAGAAGTCCAAATATCAATAACTTGGTTATAACGTTCGTTATTTGTAATAAGCCCCATGTTATAGTTTCCGGTAATACCATCCACTAAACCATTAGCCTTATCAATCATGGATTGCTTTTCTGGTGGAATGATAATATCTCCTAAACTAAATGACAATCCACCTTGGAAAGCGAATTTAAATCCTAAAGTTCTAATATTATCTAAGAAATCAGCCGTTTCTGGAACGGATGTTCTTTTAAGGATTTCACCAATAATATCTCTTAAAGATTTTTTGGTCAATACTTGGTTGATATATCCAGCTGCTTGAGGCACGTGTTGATTAAACAATACACGCCCAACCGTAGTTTCAATAATCATTGGAGCAAGTTTACCATCTTCATTAATATCAATGGTTCTTACTTTTATACCAGCATTCAAATCAACTTGTTGCTCATTGAAAGCAATTTCTACTTCCTCTGGAGAATAAAAAGTTAATCCTTCACCTTTAATTGGTACTTCTGGAGTTGAAGTACGAAGTTTGGTCATATAATAAAGACCAAGTACCATATCTTGAGAAGGTACCGTTACAGGTGAACCATTAGCTGGATTTAAGATATTATGTGATGCCAACATTAATAATTGACATTCCAAAATAGCCTCTGGACCTAATGGTAAATGTACCGCCATTTGATCACCATCAAAATCCGCATTAAATGCCGTACAAACCAATGGGTGTAATTGAATAGCTTTCCCCTCAATTAATTTTGGTTGGAATGCTTGGATACCCAATCTGTGTAAAGTAGGCGCACGGTTTAGTAATACTGGATGTCCTTTCAGAACATTTTCCAATATATCCCAAACTACAGGCTCTCTTTTATCTATAATTTTCTTTGCAGATTTTACTGTTTTTACAATACCTCTTTCAATTAATTTTCTAATTACAAAAGGTTTGTATAACTCAGCTGCCATGTTTTTCGGCAGTCCACATTCAAATAATCTTAATTCTGGTCCAACAACAATTACCGAACGTGCAGAATAATCTACACGTTTACCAAGTAAGTTTTGACGGAAACGTCCTTGCTTACCTTTAAGTGAATCGGATAACGATTTTAATGGTCTATTAGAATCTGTTTTTACGGCAGACGATTTACGTGTGTTATCAAACAACGAATCTACAGATTCCTGTAGCATACGTTTTTCATTACGTAAAATCACTTCTGGAGCTTTTATCTCAACCAATCTTTTAAGACGGTTGTTACGGATAATAACTCGACGGTATAAGTCATTTAAATCTGATGTTGCAAAACGACCACCATCCAACGGCACTAAGGGACGTAATTCTGGCGGGATAATTGGCACAACTTTCATTATCATCCATTCTGGACGATTTTCTCTGTTGTTATTAGACTCTCTTAGAGCTTCAACAACTTGCAAACGTTTTAAAGCTTCTGTTTTACGTTGTTTAGATGTTTCTGTATTTGCTTTATGACGTAATTCGTATGATAAAGATTCTAAATCTATCCTCGCTAATAAATCAATTAAACATTCAGCTCCCATTTTAGCTAAAAACTTATTAGGATCTGTATCATCTAAATATTGATTATCTTGAGGCAGTGACTCTAAAATATTTAAATATTCTTCTTCTGTAAGGAAATCCAATTTTTGTAAAGGCTCTCCTTCTTCATTTTTTGCATTACCAGGCTGAATTACTACGTAACGTTCGTAGTAAATTATCATATCTAATTTCTTAGATGGTAAACCTAATAAATAACCAATTTTATTTGGTAACGAACGGAAGTACCAGATATGAGCCACAGGAACAACAAGGTTGATATGCCCGACTCTATCACGACGTACTTTCTTTTCAGTTACTTCTACACCACAACGGTCACAAACGATTCCTTTGTAGCGAATTCTTTTATATTTACCACAAGCACATTCATAATCCTTTACAGGACCAAAAATACGCTCACAGAACAAACCATCTCTTTCTGGTTTGTGAGTTCGATAATTGATAGTTTCTGGTTTTAAAACCTCACCTCTTGACTCTGCTAAAATAGACTCTGGTGACGCTAAACCAATGGAGATTTTATTAAATCTCTTTACTGTATTCTTATCTTGTTTTCTTGCCATAATTCGTATAGTGTGCAGTTCGCAGTCTTCAGTCTTCAGTGAACTCAAAAGTTAATTGAAAACTGAGACAACTCACCTAAAATTATTCCTCTAATCTAATATCTAATCCTAATCCTTTCAATTCGTGCATAAGTACGTTGAAAGACTCTGGTAATCCAGGTTCTGGCATTGGTTCGCCTTTTACGATTGCTTCATAAGTTTTAGCTCTACCAATAACATCATCAGATTTAACAGTTAGGATTTCACGTAAGGTACTTGATGCTCCATAAGCTTCAAGTGCCCATACCTCCATCTCACCAAAACGTTGACCACCAAACTGGGCTTTACCACCAAGCGGTTGTTGCGTAATTAATGAGTATGGTCCGATAGAACGTGCGTGCATTTTATCGTCAACCATGTGTCCTAATTTCAGCATATAAATAACACCAACAGTTGCCGGTTGATCAAAACGATTACCAGTACCTCCATCATATAAATATGTATGTCCGTATCTTGGAATTCCAGCTTCATCTGTAAACTCGTTAATTTGATCAATTGTAGCACCATCAAAAATAGGTGTTGCATACTTACGGTTTAATTTTTGTCCTGCCCAACCAAGAACAGTTTCATAAATTTGACCGATATTCATACGAGATGGTACACCAAGTGGATTCAATACAATATCTACAGGTGTTCCGTCTTCTAAGAAAGGCATATCTTCTTGACGGACAATACGTGCAACAATACCTTTATTACCATGGCGTCCTGCCATTTTATCTCCTACTTTAAGTTTACGCTTTTTAGCAATGTAAACTTTTGCTAATTTGATGATGCCTGCTGGCAATTCATCTCCTACTGAAATGGTAAATTTTTCACGACGTAAAGAACCTTGCAAATCGTTTTCCTTAATCTTATAGTTATGGATTAAATCAGCAACTAAAGTATTGGTGTGTTCATCAGTTGTCCATTTTCCAGATACTAAGTGCGCATAATCATCAACAGCATTTAACATTTTAAGTGTGAATTTTTTACCTTTTGGTAATACTTCTTCACCTAAATCATTGAAAATACCCTGAGCCGTTTTTCCATTTACAATATTGAAAAGTTTTTCAATTAAAACATCTTTTAAATCATCAAACTTTCTATCGTATTGTGCTTCTAAAGCCAAGATATCATCTTTATCTTGTGCTCTTTTACGCTTATCTTTTACAGCTCTTGCAAATAATTTCTTTTCAATAACAACACCATGTAATGAAGGCGATGCTTTTAAAGAGGCATCTTTAACATCTCCAGCTTTATCACCAAAAATAGCACGTAATAGTTTTTCTTCTGGAGTTGGATCAGATTCTCCTTTAGGAGTAATTTTACCAATTAAAATATCGCCAGGCTTTACTTCTGCTCCTACGCGAATCATTCCATGTTCATCTAAATCTTTGGTAGCTTCTTCTGAAACGTTAGGGATATCATTGGTTAACTCTTCATTACCCAACTTAGTGTCTCTTACTTCTAAAGAATACTCATCAATATGAATTGATGTAAAGATATCTTCACGAACCACTTTTTCAG
The DNA here is from genome assembly GCF_001310225.1 of Pseudalgibacter alginicilyticus. Classification (GTDB taxonomy): domain Bacteria; phylum Bacteroidota; class Bacteroidia; order Flavobacteriales; family Flavobacteriaceae; genus Pseudalgibacter; species Pseudalgibacter alginicilyticus. The sequence goes on from NZ_CP012898.1 coordinate 1,342,955, forward strand.
AAATTACAATAGCATCCTCAAAGTTATACCCTTTCCAAGGCATGAAAGCTACTTTCATATTTCTTCCTAAAGCAAGCTCTCCTTTTTGAGTTGCATAGCCTTCACATAAAACTTGCCCTTTAGTAACTTTATCTCCTTTAACCACAATTGGTTTTAAGTTGATAGAAGTTCCTTGATTTGTTTTTCGGAATTTTACTAATGGATAGGTTTTAATATCGCTATCAAAACTTACTTTAGCTTCATCTTCAGTACGATCATACTTTATTACAATCTCTTGAGCATCAACATATTGCACAACACCACTTCCTTCGGCATTAATTAACACACGAGAATCTGAAGCTACTTGACGTTCTAAACCTGTACCAACAATTGGAGCGTCAACTCTTAATAAAGGTACGGCTTGACGCATCATGTTAGATCCCATCAAGGCTCTATTCGCATCATCATGTTCCAAAAATGGAATTAAAGATGCTGAAATAGATGATATTTGATTTGGTGCCACATCAGTATAATGCAGTGCTGCTGGTTCAATTACAGGGAAATCACCTTCCATTCTAGCAATTACCTTATCATGTAAAATCTTTCCGTTTTCATCAACCTTAACAGTTGCTTGTGCGATTAATTTTTCTTCTTCTTCTTCGGCACTTAAGTATGTAGGTGCATTATTAATATCTACAATACCATCAGTAACTTTTCTATATGGGGTTTCAATGAATCCCATAGAATTCACTTTAGCAAAAACTGAAAGTGAAGAAATTAAACCAATATTTGGCCCTTCTGGAGTTTCAATAGGACAAAGACGACCATAGTGTGTATAATGAACGTCACGTACTTCGAAACCAGCTCTTTCTCTAGATAAACCACCTGGTCCAAGAGCAGATAAACGACGTTTATGTGTAATTTCTGCTAATGGATTGGTTTGATCCATAAATTGAGATAACTGGTTTGTCCCGAAGAAAGAGTTAATAACAGAAGATAATGTCTTTGCATTAATCAAATCAATTGGGGTAAAAACCTCGTTATCACGAACGTTCATACGCTCACGAATGGTACGCGCCATACGTGCTAAACCAACCCCAAATTGTTGTGATAATTGCTCTCCAACCGTACGTACACGACGGTTTGATAAGTGGTCAATATCATCAATCTCTGCTTTTGAGTTGATAAGTTCAATTAAATATTTAATGATAGTAATGATATCTTCTTTAGTAAGCACTTGCTTATCCATTCCAATATCAAGACCTAATTTTTTATTCATTCTATAACGACCAACTTCTCCTAAAGAGTAACGTTGATCAGAAAAGAATAATTTATCTATAATCCCACGCGCTGTCTCCTCATCTGGCGGCTCAGCATTACGTAATTGTCTATATATATGCTCAACAGCTTCTTTTTCAGAATTTGTTGGATCTTTCTGAAGCGTATTATGTATAATTGCATAATCACCTTGTTCAGTACTTTCTTTATGCAAAAGAATCGTCTTAACATCAGCTTCAATAATTTCTTCAATATTATCCTTATCTAAAATAGTATCGCGATCAAGCACAATTTCGTTACGTTCTATAGATACCACTTCACCTGTATCTTCATCTACAAAATCCTCATGCCAAGTGTTTAACACACGTGCTGCTAATTTTCTTCCTAAATATTTCTTTAGTCCAGATTTTGAAACTTTTACCTCTTCAGCAAGGTCAAAAATCTCTAAAATATCTTTATCACGCTCAAAACCAATGGCACGGAAAAGCGTAGTAACTGGTAATTTTTTCTTTCTATCAATATAAGCATACATGACTTGATTGATATCAGTAGCAAACTCAATCCAAGAACCTTTAAATGGTATAACTCTTGCTGAATATAATTTTGTTCCATTTGCATGGAATGATTGACCGAAGAACACTCCAGGTGAACGGTGTAATTGAGATACTACTACACGTTCTGCACCGTTGATACAAAATGTACCAGATGGTGTCATATAAGGTATAGTTCCTAAGTACACATCTTGAACAATAGTCTCGAAATCCTCATGTTCAGGGTCTGTACAATATAATTTTAACCTTGCTTTTAGCGGAACGCTGTAAGTAAGTCCTCTTTCAATACACTCTTCAATGGCATATCTTGGTGGATCTACAAAGTAATCTAAAAATTCTAAAACGAATTGATTACGTGAATCTGTGATTGGAAAATTTTCCATGAAGGTATTATAAAGACCTTCGTCACCTCTTTCTTCTGATTTAGTTTCTAATTGGAAAAAATCCTGGAAGGATTTAATCTGAATATCCAAGAAATCCGGATAATCTGTCTTGTTTACAATAGACGAGAAATTTAATCTTTCAGCTTGTGTTGATAACATCAATGGACGGAATTATGATTAAAAAAAATAGTGATAGTGCATTACACACTAATTAAACGGCAAAAAACAATTCAATTATTTTGAGCTGTTTTATAATTTTTTTTGGTATAAATACTATTATACGCAAAATGGTCTAGGTCTGGTAGCGTTTGCTCCAGACCTAAACCTTTATATTTTAGAGATGGTAAGCTTACTTAAGCTCAACCTCAGCTCCTGCTTCTTCTAATGATGCTTTTAAAGCTTCTGCTTCATCTTTAGAAACAGCTTCTTTGATAGCGCTTGGTGCACCGTCAACTAATTCTTTAGCTTCTTTCAAGCCTAAACCAGTTAATTCTTTTACTAATTTAACTACTGCTAATTTAGAACCACCAGCTGCTTTTAATATAACATCAAATTCAGTTTGAGCTTCTTCAGCGTCTCCACCTGCAGCAGGACCAGCAACAGCAACTGCAGCAGCAGCAGCAGGCTCGATACCATACTCATCTTTTAATATAGTTGCTAACTCATTTACTTCTTTTACAGTAAGGTTAACTAATTGTTCTGCGAAATCTTTTAAATCTGCCATTTTTCTATCGTTTTAATAAATTTTTAATAAATAATATAATGTAATATAGTGCGTACTATCTATTACTATCCTTCTTTTTCGGATAGTGTTTTTAATATTCCAGCTAATTTTCCACCACTTGATTTAAGCGCTGAAACAACGTTTTTAGCAGGCGATTGTAATAAACCAACAATCTCTCCTAATAACTCTTCTTTAGACTTGATATCAACTAACATGTCTAACTGATCGTCACCGATATAAACAGCTTCCTCAATAAAAGCTCCTTTTAATAAAGGTTTTTCAGCTTTTTTACGAAATGTTTTTATCAACTTAGCTGGTACATTACCAGTTTCAGAATACATTACAGATGTATTCCCTTTTAAAACTGAAGGAAGGTTTCCAAAATCTCTTTCAGATGCTTCCATTGCTTTAGCAAGTAATGTATTCTTAACAACTGCCATTTTTACGTTTGCTTTAAAAGCAGCACGACGTAAATCTGAGGTAGTTCCTGCATTTAATCCTGAAATATCTGCTAAATAGATATTTGCATTATTGGCTAATTCTGCAGTTAAGTCCTCAATTACTTGTGATTTTTCTTCTCTTGTCATAATAAAAGTTTTAACTCAATTAACCAATTTTAGGATCAACAGCAATACTTGGGCTCATTGTAGATGACATAAATATGCTTTTTACATAAACACCTTTTGCAGTGGTCGGTTTTAGTTTTATTAATGTTGTTAATAATTCATTTGCATTTCCTGCAATTTTATCAGCACTAAATGATGCTTTACCTATAGCAGCGTGTACAATACCAGTTTTATCAACTTTAAAGTCAATCTTACCAGCTTTTACTTCTGTTACTGCTTTTGCAACATCCATAGTTACTGTACCTGTTTTTGGGTTAGGCATTAAACCACGTGGGCCTAATACACGTCCTAAAGGACCTAATTTACCCATAACACTTGGCATAGTGATAATTACATCTACATCAGTCCATCCACTCTTGATTTTATCAAGGTATTCATCTAATCCTACGTAATCTGCCCCAGCTTCTTTAGCTTCTGCTTCTTTGTCTGGTGTTACTAATGCTAATACTTTCATATCTTTACCAGTACCATGTGGCAATGAAACCACTCCTCTTACCATTTGATTTGCTTTACGAGGATCTACTCCTAAACGCACAGCTATATCAACTGAAGAGTCAAATTTAGTATTGGTAACATCTTTAATCAATGCTGATGCTTCATCAACAGAATAAAGTTTTCCTTTTTCAATTTTTGCTAAAGCTTCTTTTTGCTTTTTTGTTAATCTTGCCATTTTCTAATGTCTTTAATAGATTAATTTGGTGCGTTTCCAGTTACGGTTATACCCATAGACCTTGCGGTACCAGCTACCATTTTCATAGCAGATTCAATCGTAAATGCATTTAAATCTACCATTTTGTCTTCTGCTATCGTTTTAATCTGATCCCATGAAACTTTAGCTACTTTTTTTCGGTTTGGCTCTCCAGATCCCTTTTTCACCTTAGCTGCTTCTAATAACTGAACTGCTGCTGGTGGTGTTTTGATTACAAAGTCAAATGATTTGTCTTTGTAAACAGATATAACTACAGGTAAAACTTTACCTGGCTTATCTTGAGTTCTGGCATTGAATTGCTTACAGAACTCCATGATGTTGACACCTGCAGCTCCTAAAGCGGGTCCAACCGGTGGCGATGGATTCGCAGCACCTCCCCGAACTTGTAACTTAACTACTTTACCTAATTCTTTTGCCATTTTTAATAATTTAATTTTTGATGTTATCTCTCTATTGGAAGCGAAAGACTCATCTATCTTAATGTAACACTATTATACTTTTTCAACTTGCATATAGCTTAACTCTAATGGTGTTTTTCTTCCGAAAATTTTCACCATTACTTCAAGCTTACGCTTTTCTTCATTAATTTTTTCAATCGTTCCATCAAAACCATTAAATGGTCCATCAATAACTTTAACAGTTTCTCCTTTTGTAAAAGGGATGGCTACATTGGTACTTTCTTCAACTGAAAGCTCATCAACTTTACCTAACATTCTGTTTACTTCAGATTGTCTTAATGGCACAGGATCTCCACCTTTAGTTTCACCTAAAAAACCGATAACATTGGTCACAGATCTAATAATATGTGGAACTTCTCCTGTTAAATTAGCTTGAACCATTATATAACCAGGAAAAAAAACTTTTTCTTTGTGTATCTTTTTTCCATTTCTAATCTGAACAACTCTTTCTGTTGGCACCAATACTTGATCCACATAATCTTGAAGTCCTAAACGAGCAATTTCAGTCTCTATATAGGCTTTAATTTTGTTTTCTTGACCACTTACGGCTCTAACAACATACCATTTTTTTTCACTTACTTCAGACATATTGTTTTCTTTTAACCGATAATGTTTTCAAAGTAAAAAGTAATAACTTCACTAAATACAGTATCTATTCCCCAAATTGCAAGAGAAAATATAATTGAAAATACAGCAACTAAAATAGTCATACTCTGAGCTTCAGCCCAAGTAGGCCAACTAACATTATTTTTTAGTTCGCCAAATGATTCCTTTATATAATTTACAATTCCAGCCATTTTGTTATTCTTTTTTAATATGAATTGAAACACTTTTTCAATTCTAAAAACTAATAGATAAACCTATTATTGCACGGGCGGAGAGACTCGAACTCCCGACACCTGGTTTTGGAGACCAGTGCTCTACCAACTGAGCTACGCCCGTAAATACAAGTTAAGGTATTCCGTTATCCCGATATTTAGGAAGGAACACCTTTACTTGTAATATATATTAAACTTTAATTAGTCTAAAATTTCAGTTACCTGACCAGCACCTACTGTACGACCACCTTCACGTATTGCGAAACGTAAACCAACGTTCATTGCAATTTTTTGAATAAGCTCTACAGTAATAGTTAAGTTATCTCCAGGCATCACCATCTCAACACCATCAGGAAGCGCAATGTTTCCTGTTACGTCAGTTGTACGTACGTAAAACTGAGGTCGGTAGTTATTATGGAATGGTGTATGACGACCACCTTCTTCTTTTTTCAAGATATAAACCTCTGCTTTAAATTTAGAGTGAGGAGTTACAGATCCAGGCTTAACAATAACCATACCTCTAGAGATTTGAGACTTCTCAATACCTCTTAATAAGATACCAGCGTTATCACCAGCTTCACCTCTATCAAGAATTTGACGGAACATTTCAATACCAGTAATAGTAGAAGTTAATTTCTCAGCTCCCATACCAATAATTTCAACAGGATCTCCTGTTTTTGCAATACCAGTTTCAATACGACCTGTTGCAACAGTACCACGACCAGTAATTGAGAATACATCTTCTATAGGCATTAAGAAATCCTTATCAACTTCACGTTGTGGCTCTTCAATCCATGCATCAACTTGCTCCATTAATTCTAATACCGTATCTACCCATTTTTGCTCACCGTTAAGCGCACCTAAAGCAGAACCAGCTACTACAGGACCATTATCTCCATCATATTCATAGAAAGACAATAAATCTCTGATTTCCATATCTACTAATTCAAGTAACTCTTCATCATCAACCATATCCACTTTATTCATGAATACAACGATACGAGGAATACCAACCTGACGGCCTAAAAGGATGTGCTCACGAGTTTGCGGCATTGGTCCATCTGTAGCTGCTACTACCAAGATAGCACCATCCATTTGTGCAGCACCAGTTACCATGTTTTTTACGTAATCCGCGTGACCTGGACAGTCAACGTGCGCATAGTGACGGTTAGCTGTTTGATATTCTACGTGAGAAGTGTTAATTGTTATACCTCTTTCTTTTTCTTCTGGAGCGTTATCAATTTGATCAAATGATCTTGCTTCTGAGAAACCTGCATCAGCTAATACTTTAGTAATAGCAGCAGTTAAAGTTGTTTTACCGTGATCTACGTGTCCAATAGTACCGATATTTAAGTGTGGTTTTGAACGATCGAAAGTTGCCTTTGCCATGTTTTTAATAATTTAATCTTAGTTATATAATAATAATTAGTGTGTTCTAATTTAATTCAAAATTGAGCCAATGACGAGAATTGAACTCGTGACCTCTTCCTTACCAAGGAAACGCTCTACCCCTGAGCTACACCGGCGTGTCATTTACGATTGCCGATTTTGATTTACGATTCACAAATCGCACATCGTAACTCGTAAACTATTGAGCGAGAGACCGGGTTCGAACCGGCGACATTCAGCTTGGAAGGCTGACGCTCTACCAACTGAGCTACTCTCGCATTTTTTTCAACAAGCTTATGACTTGTTTTTGGTACATTATTTCAACTTTAACAATCTCTACCGACGTAGAAATATTGTGGGGAGAGCAGGATTCGAACCTGCGAAGACGTAGTCAGCAGATTTACAGTCTGCCCTCGTTGGCCGCTTGAGTATCTCCCCAAACCAATTTTTAAATTCAAAAAACCTAAATTTAAAAATTATTTACTTTTCAAAATTTCAAGAGCCGATGGAGGGACTCGAACCCACGACCTGCTGATTACAAATCAGCTGCTCTAGCCAGCTGAGCTACATCGGCTTTTCTTACTTTTTTTCACAAAAAAAAGCCCGCTATTTCTAACGGACTGCAAATGTATAGATTTTTTATTTTAATCAAAACATTTTTTTATTTATTTTACTATAAATGTGCTCTTAATTTTTCTTTTCGCTTTTTAAGTTGTCTTTCTAATGAAGATATAGCCATGTCTGCACCTTCCTCAAATGATTTACATTGTTTTTTTACTACGAAACTATCACCTGGAACACTCACTCTAGCTTCAAAAACTTTATTTTCTTTGTCACTTGTGTTCTCTACTTTTAAATAAACGTCAGATTTTATGACTTTATCATAAAACATATCTAATTTATCCATCCGTTTTTGAATGAAATTTATCAATTTTTGATCTGCATTAAAATTGACGGATTGCGTGTTTACTTTCATACTTTAAATTTTTGGTTAAACAATCATTTTCTACTCGACTATTTTTTACTTCTTGGGTGCGCTTTAATATGGACTTTTTTTAACTCAGCAATACTATTATGAGTATATACTTGTGTGGCAGCCAAACTTGAATGACCTAAAAGCTCTTTAACGGCATTTAAATCAGCACCTTGATTTAATAAATGCGTGGCAAAGGAGTGCCTTAATATATGTGGACTCTTTTTTACCTTGGAAGATGCCTTACTAAAATAACCATTTATTATTCTGTAAACAAGTGTTTCGTATATTTTAACTCCTTTTTTAGTTAAAAAAAGATGTCTGTCATTTAAAATAATAGGCAACTCGTTTCTTAAATCTAAATAGTTATTAATGGTTTCTACTACAGATTTTAATAACGGGATAACACGTTCTTTATTTCTTTTCCCTAACACTTTTAAGGTTTTATTATGAAAATCTATACTTTCTATTTTTAACCCTACTAACTCTATTCTTCTAATACCCGTTGAATAAAACAATTCAATGATAAGTTTATCTCTAATACCTTCAAAATCGTCTTCATAATGCAACTCATCCAATACGACTGCTATTTCTTCTTCAGAAAAAGGAATCTGGATTTTTTTACTTGTTTTTAGAGCTTTGTGTTTTGCTAACGGATTCCTTTCTATGGCCTCTATTTTTAAAAGAAACTTATAATAACTATTTAATGCTGATACTTTTCTATTTATACTTTTATTTGAAATATCTTTATTTACCATACATACAATCCAACTTCTTATTTGCGAGTAATTAACATCACTTATTGAATTCATTTGATAAGTTTCAACTATAAAACCACTAAAACTCTCTAAATCATTAAGATAAGCTTTTACGGTTAAATTAGAATACTTTTTTTCAAGTAACAAATAATCTGTAAATGGTATGAAAGACAAAATTGGACTTATTAAATAATTAAATTTTTAAACTCTTTTCAGATAAAAGTACAACCTTTAATTTAATATTAAAACAAAAAAAATCCCGCTAATAGCGGGATTTTAAATTTATTACATACAAGTCTATACTTCTTCTGCATCTCTTAAAGCTTGTATATACTGTGCTTTTTGTATTTGAGCTCTACGTACAACTGAAGGCTTATTAAACTGTTTGCGCGTTTGTAACTGACGTTTAGTTTGAGTTTTATCAAACTTACGCTTAAAACGTTTTAACGCTCTATCTATATTTTCTCCTTCTTTTATTGGTATTATTAACATAGTGTCTTAACCTCCTCTCTTTTAGAATTTTCAGGCTGCAAATATAAAAACTAATTTAAAACCTGCAATTAATCATCATTATTATTTTAAAAAATAATTAGTATCTAATCACAAACAGGTATTATGACTTTGTAAAAATTTCATCTACCTTCGTTTAGCAGTTAATAAAGAAAATTTAAAAGTCCTCATGTTAAATTGAAAGAAACTCTTAAAATAGCATTAATCACAATTCTAATATATAATTGCTCCGACTCTAAAAAAAAGAACATTAATGTATCGGAAACATATTCAGATTCCATCTTTGAAAACGGAATTACCATTGATAATCGCGTTTTACATGTATATGATATTGAAAAAGCAATCCGAACAGAAAATTATGAATTAACTATTGAACAAAGCCATAGTTCAACAAATTATCACTAAAAATTTATTTGACAATAATAAAAATATGGACTTCAAGTTTGATGAAAAATCTCAATGGATTTACTTTTCAGGAATAGCTTTTAAATTAGTAAAAAAGAAATATTTTTTTGACAGTAAACTATCCGAATCTAAATTTGACCTTTATGAAACAGTAGACAAATTTGATGATGGAATGGGACCCGCTCTATTTAATAAAGATTATGGAGTTCTAAATATTGATAATGGCTGGGGAAAATTTTTTATTTATTTGAAAACTGACATAGATTCCATATTAGCAAAAAAAATAATTTTAAAAGTATCTCAATAAAAACGTTTTAAATATGCTATGTAAAAGAACACTACATTTTAAGCTTAGTCAAATGTAATTTACTTTATTTATTTACGTTCTATTTTTCTTCAAATAACACACAATTAATTATTCGTGTGAATACGTTAAACGTCCTTGTCAAAAACATATCATATCAACCCAGCGTTATGTTGCTGGTTTATATTCTTTTTTATCAATGATGATTTTTGCAAGAATTTCACGTAAAATTTCTGAAGTACCGCCTCCAATAGGCCCTAATCTACTATCTCGAAAAAGCCTTGCCATAGGATAATCTTCCATATAACCATAACCTCCTAAAAATTGTAAACATTGGTAAATAACCTCATCGGCCATTTTGGTAGATTTTAATTTAGACATGGTGGCTTCTTTTACCATATATTCGCCTCTATTTAATCGATATGCTACAGAATAATTAAACTCTTTACACATTTCCATATCTGTGTACAAATCTGCAATGGTATGGCGTAATGCCTGAAATTTATCAATTGATTGTCCAAACGCATGGCGCTCTGACATATATTTCAAGGTATATTCTAAAGCAAACTCTGCTCTAGCATGAGCATTAACCCCCATAATTAACCGTTCCAATGCAAAATGCTGCATAATATATGAAAAACCTTTATCAGGTTCTCCCATTAAATTACCAGTAGGCACCTTTACATTATCAAAAGCAATTTCACCTGTATCGGAAGCACGCCAGCCTAGTTTATTTAATTTGGTTGCAGATATTCCTGCCATGTCTCTATCTAAAACAAAAATACTAATACCTTTATTTCCTTTTTCGGGGCTTGTTTTTGCAGCAACTACCAAATAATCACTATACAGGCCATTGGTTATAAAAGTTTTAGAACCATTTATAATATAATAATCGTCTTTTTTAATAGCGGTTGTTCGCATACCTGCCACATCACTTCCTCCAAAAGGTTCTGTAATACAAAGGCAACCTGTTTTTTCACCAGAAATACTTGGCACTAAATACTTTTGTTTAATGGCTTCGGTACCTTCTTTGTTTATATGTGTCATGGCCAAATATACATGAGCCCAAACGGCTGCTGCAAATCCGCCTGAATTTACTTTTTGAAGTTCCTCTAAAAGAACCACCATATAAAAAAGATCCAAATTTAAACCTCCATAAGCCTCAGGGTAAGACAAACCAAAATACCCCATATCTCCAAATTTCTTCCATATGGAAGCATCAATTATACCTGATTTTTCCCAATGGTCAATATATGGTATTACTTCTTTATTTAAAAAATCTTTAAGGCTATTCCTAAAATGGGTATGCTCTTCTGTGAAGTACATGCTGTTCATTCAAATCTTTTTTCAATCGAGCGACAAATATAATTCAATTATCTCTATTTTATTTATCGGAAAGTCTTTAACTTTTCTTAATTCCTCTAAAGATTTAAACCCTTCCCTTAATTGGCGGTATTCAATAATATAATGTGCTAAATTGTAATCAATATGTTGAATGGTTACTAACTCTTCTTTTGTAGCTTTATTTAAATTTATTTTTTGAATATTACGGGGTGTTTTTACTGTAAATTCTTTAGTTATTTTTTCAATAACTTGAGGTGTTAGCCCATAAACATCTTGCAATTGTACATCTGCTATAAAACCACCCACAAAAGTGTTTCTTAACCTAATAATGCGCTCCGAAAAATAGGGCCCAACACCATTCACACTTTCAAGTTGCTGTGCTGTTGCTGTATTTAAATCTCTTTTTTGCGCAAATGTTTTAGGCTTGTTACTATCTTTATAAGAAAATGATGTTGATTTTTTAGAATTGGCAACCCATTCTGGAAATTTAAAATGAGGAGATATTAACTCTAAAAGTGAATCTGAAACACCAGTAACTTCCTGAAACTGTTTCGTAGAGTTAATCCAATTATCCTTGTTTCTAAAAGCCAATAATCTATCAATTTCTTCATTACTCATTCCTAAAGAAGCCCCCTTATAATCTGTTATAAAATTGGGGTTAAAAGGATATATTTTAGGAATTCTTCTCTCCATTTCAATAGCTCGTAATGAATCTATTTCCTTTTGAAATTGATGAAAACTTTCATTTTGAACCAATATTTTATTAGGCCTTCGCTCAATAAAAAAATACAAACATTGAAACACTATGATAAGCGTTATCAATAAAAAAATCCCATATCGCTGTTCTCGAGAAAACGTAACATAGGATTTCATACATTAAATTTTTATATTCAAATTTTATAAATGTTCATTCAAATCTTCTGCACCATCTTCAATAGCTTCATGCTTGGTATTAATTGCGTTATTATATTTCTTCAATTCTTTATTTATTATAGGAGATAGAATAACTACACCAATAATGTTAGGAACTACCATAGCGAAAATCATAGCGTCAGAAAAATCAATTACGGCACCTAAACTAATTGAAGCACCAACTACAACAAAAAACAGGAAAAGAATTTTATAAATTAAATCTGATATTTTTCCTTTTCCAAAAAGAAACACCCAACCTTGTAATCCGTAGTAAGACCAAGAAATCATGGTTGAAAGCGCAAATAAAATAACAGCTATTGTAAGAATAATAGAAAAATGAGGAATTACAGAATCAAAAGCTTGAGCCGTAATTTCAACCCCTTCTTTAACTTGAACACCATATTCCATAAATCCACCATCAAAATTAGTAATAACAATTACTAAAGCGGTCATGGTACAAATAACGACTGTATCAACAAAAGGTTCTAAAAGAGCTACAACTCCTTCACTTGCTGGGTAAATAGTACGTACCGCAGAGTGTGCAATTGCAGCTGAGCCCACACCTGCTTCATTTGAAAAAGCGCCTCTTCGAATACCTTGTATCATGACACCTACCAATCCACCTGCTATACCTAATCCTGAAAAAGCACCTTCATAAATTAGAGCAAAAGCATCATCGATAAGTGAAAAATTAGCTCCTAAAATAATCAGTGCGGCTAATACATAGATGCCAGCCATAAATGGCACTACTTTTTCTGTTACTTTCGCAATTCTTTTAATACCACCAATAATAACTATAGCGACTAAAAATGCCATAAAAAGTCCGAAATACAATCCTGCATTGGAACTTTGAAGGTCAAACAATTTAACAAATTGGGCAGCCGCTTGATTAGCCTGAAACATATTACCACCGCCAAAAGATCCGCCAATAACAAAAATTGCAAATAAAACTGCTAATATTTTACCAAAACCAGTCATACCTTTTTCCTTCAAACCTTTTGTTAAATAGTACATTGGACCTCCATAAACGGTACCATCTTCTCCAACATCTCGATATTTCACACCTAATGTACATTCAGCAAACTTAGACGCCATACCTAAAAACCCAGCCACAATCATCCAAAATGTAGCACCAGGTCCTCCAATAGATAATGCTACTGCAACGCCAGCTATATTACCCAGACCCACAGTTGCAGACAACGCAGCTGTTAGAGCTTGAAAATGTGAAACTTCCCCTTCTACAGATTCATCTCTTAAAGTTTCTATTAAATCCTGTCCTTCATTGGGGGTTGAATCTCCGTAAAGCGTATCGGCTCCATGTTTTTCAATATCTTCATATTTACCTCTAACAACTTTAACGGCAGTGCGAAATCCTGTTACATTAATAAATCGAAAATAGATGGTAAAAAATAAAGCTCCACCAATCAATACAATCAATACCCAAGGGATTTTATACGTTTCAGAAAAAGGGATTTCGTAAAAAATAGCTTCTACAAACCATCCCGTATAGTCTTTGAAAACGCTATCAATTTTTTCAGAAGTAGATTCTTGTGCAAAAGTTAAAAAAGGTAAGATAAAAGTGTAAAACGAGAGAAGATATTTCTTCATAAAACTCTATTGTTTGTTAATTTATAGTGAAATTTCTATTAAAAACAGCAAGATGCTAAAAATAATTCATTTTTTAAAACAAATGCCACTTTAAAATGAAAATAAATTAAATGATATTATACTCTTTATTGAGGGTTTCTATTTGTTCTGGACGTCCTAACACAATAATTTTGGAATTAGGTTCTAATTCTAATTCTACTTCAGGATTTACAATGTAATCGCCTTTTTCATCTTTATAGCCAATAATACTACACCCCGTTTTTTTTCGAAGATCTAATTCCTTTATAGTTTTTACTTCTTTGGATTTGAATAATTTTTCAACTGGAATTTCTTCAATATTTATATTGGATTTACCAACAATAGACAAATTATCAATAAATTCCATTAAACCAGGAACTACTACCAACGAAGCCATATGATCGCCTCCTATTTTATCTGGTAAAATAACATTATTAGCACCTGCAAATTTGAGTTTTTTATAAGATGTTTCATGTGAAGCTCTACTTATGATATTAATATCCTTATTTATTTGTCTGGTTGAAAGTACCACAAATAAATTATCAGCATCATTAGGTAAGGCTGAAATAAAACTTGATGCACGGTGCACACCTGCTTGAACCAACACATCATCTTCATTAGCATTTCCTATAACATATGCCACTTCATCAGTCCTTAGGCGTTCTTCTATTTCTTTATTTTTTTCAATAACAACAAATGGCTTATTGTATGCTTTCAATTTAATAGCTGCTTGCTTTCCATTTCTTCCGTAACCACAAATAATTATATGGTTATTGAAATTTTCAATCATTTTTTGCATTTTTTTCTGTTTTAATTCATCAACATTACTTTTGCTCAAAATATATTCGGTAATTATTGAAAGCGCATAACCAACAATTACAATGCTGGTTAAAATTAAAAAAATAGTAAAGAATTTTGCTTCTTGATTTAATGGTGCAACTTCACCAAAACCTACAGTGGTAATCGTTATAACAGTCATATACAACGCATCAATCCAAGTATAATCAGATAGAAACATGAACCCCATAACTCCTACCCATAAAAGAGCAAGTAATAAAAAAACAGCTTTATAAATTCGTAATCTGAACAATCTAATTATAGGATTCATACATTACAAGTCAAAAACTGAGGAACGCTTGGTGTATAACATATCTTTAATACGCATCCAAAAGGCTAAAAACAAGTATAGAGCAAAACCAAAACCTACAGTAACAAATGTTAAGTACATAAATGAAGTCCGCACTACTTTGGCACGAATACCCAAACGGTCCGCAATACGTTGACATACATAAAAGCCTCTTTTTTGAAAGTATAATAATGGTTTATAAATAACATTCATGCTGCAATTTACTACTAAGTTTTTTTGTTTAAAAGTTTATTTATTTAAAAGTGAATTTCCAATGGCACATTTTAAACATTTATTTTTATCGCAATAATAGTGTTTAAGTTGAATTAATCCTTGAGATTGCAATGCTGAATTGGATGTTTTTTTGAGTGCATTGAATTTTTCAACAATAGCATTTTTTTCAGAAGCTATTTGCTGAATAAAATCAACAATAACATCGTCCACTGATTTACCATGATGCTTGGCATAACTAAATTTTAAAGGAATGATGGTGTTAATCAACAACAAATCTACAAAAGATTTTGTAATTGTTTTTTTAGAAGGTTTTGATACCTTTTCAAACGTATAATGCGATTCCCAAAAAGCCGAAGTGCCTAAAGAAAATAAATCATAAAAAGCTTCAAGACTTTGAATTTCCATAATTTTTGAAAAACTGTTTTGGTTCTGGTGATAAAAATTTGCTAACTGCGACAATCTTATGGTTGGAAAATTAGGAGGTCGCAATCTAAAAAACTGAATAGGTAATACATTTTTATTAGAGAGCTTAAATTTTTGTGATAAAAACTGATAATCTTTAACAAGTTTGGAATAATAACCATCTTGAATTGGTTTTTCTAACAAACCCGATTGCCCAAACAACAAAGCTTCCAATATTCTGCTATTGGATTGTGTTTTCCTCACTACAGAAAAATCAAAAGAGCATGCCATACTTAAAAAAGCATCACCATTAACTTTTAATCCAAAATTTTTGGAGAGCATTTTAAACAGTACTGCCTCCCAATCATTTTTAGAGTCTTTTAATAATTGCTCAATATTTTGCGATTTTCGTTCAAGTCTTTCAAAATATAAACGTTCTAACCAATTTTGAACTTTAAAATCATCAACAGACATAAAATCCTCTTCACAATTAATCCATTTCTGAGATTTTGAAAATAGTTTTTCATAATTATTCAATGCCTTTGTAGACATAAAATGTTTTAATTCAAGCACAGGTATGACAGAATTATCTTTTCTATAAATATCAATGTCATGTTCCCAAACCACATGCAAAATCACATTATCATAATTAGCATCTTTTTCGTGATTATGCAAAAACCAATCACTTGATTTTATGTGAATTTCTACATTACCTGCCCAAAGTTGTTTTCCTATTTTAAGTTGCGCATTAAAAAAATCAGGGCCACTGTTTAAATTATGTTCTCCAACAGATACCACAGAAATAGCTTCTCCTGTAGTTGTTTTAATTTTCGAAACATCTATTTTTTTATATTTCCAAACATAATGTAGAAAATCCTCTTGCATCAATCTAAGATAAAAAAAGTATTACAAATCAAAATATAATTTTAGCAATAAAAAAACAGGCTTAGTTTTAAATGAACATAAAATCGACTAACTTTGAAGCAACATGACATGCAATAAAACTCAAATTAAAACCTCTATGAGTAAGCACACACAAGTTTTTACCATCAAAATTATTCTATTTGCAACATTAATTTTATCTTACAATTGTAAGAAAATTAAGCCCACTAAAAAAACACATTTAACCCCTATTAAACTTGAGTTACCTAACCAACCAAATATACTATGGTTAGTTACAGAAGACATGGGCCCGTACTTGCCTCCTTTTGGAGATATGACTGTGCAAACTCCTAATTTAAGCCGATTGGCTTCTCAAGGCGTTGTCTATCCTAATTTATATTCTACCGCTGGTGTTTGTGCTCCAAGTAGAGCTACAATTGCCACAGGCCTATATCCTTCTGGATTTGGAGCCAACCACATGCGAACCACCTCATATACTGATGTTACAGGTTTGCCTGCCTATGAAGCTGTTCCTAATCCTGAAGTTAAAATGATGAGTGAGCTACTTCGCATGAACGGCTATTATTGCAGCAACAACTCCAAAGAAGATTATCAATTTAAAGCCCCCGTCACTGCTTGGGACGAAAGCGGTTCCTATGCTCATTGGAGAAATAGGAATAAAAATCAACCTTTTTTTTCTGTCTTTAATTTTAACGTAACACATGAATCTGGTCTATTTGAACCTTACGGCTTCAAAAAAAGTGAATTTAGACATTATCATTCAGGAGATACAACGTACACCGTGCAATCTGGCATCATAAAAGAAAATGAAACACAAAACCATCTTTCTAAAAATACTAAATTTAATATTCCTCCCTACTTACAAAATACAGAAACAGTTCGCAGAGATTTATGGAAAATGTACAACAATATAGCTGAAATGGACAAGCAAGTTGGTGCTATACTTGATCAATTAGAAGAAGATGGTCTCCTTGAAAGCACAATTATCTTTTTTTATGCAGATCATGGAGGTCCATTACCAAGACAGAAGCGCCTAATATATGATTCTGGATTAAATTCTCCAATGATTATTAGATTTCCTAATAAACAGTTAGCAGGCACTGAAGACAATCAATTAATAAGTTTTGTAGATTTTGCACCTACCACTCTTTCGTTAACTGGAACACAACCTAAAGACTACATGCAAGGGCAAGCCTTTTTGGGCAAAAACAAATCACAAACAAAACGACAATTTATACATGCCGCAGCAGATCGATTTGATGGTTTTACAGATGCGATTCGAGCCGTGAGAGATAAACAATTCAAATACATTAGAAATTACAGACCTAACCAGCCTTATTATTTACCTGTTACATTTAGAGAACGTATTCCAACCATGCAAGAATTGTTAAAATTACGGGATGAAAATAAACTAAATGACATTCAATCACTTTGGTTTAGAAAAACAAAAAGTAATGAAGAACTATATGATTGTAAAAACGATCCGTACGAACTAAATAACCTTATAAACAATAAAGCTTACTCTGAAAAACTACAAGAATTACGTGATGAAATGGATCATTGGTTAAATAACATTGGAGATACTCCAAATTTGGACGAAAGAGAACTCATAGATAAGCTTTGGAAAGGTAAAAAAACAAAGCCAATTACCCAACAGCCAATAATTACTGCTGCACACAAAACAATTTCAATAAGCTGTAATACCTTAGGGAGCTCAATTGGATATAAAATAATCAATGACAGCGTTCCTTCAAGTTGGTCAATTTACAAGGCGCCTTTTAAAGTTTTTGATGGAGATAAAATATTAGTTCAAGCTCATAGAATTGGATACAAACCAAGTGACATTATTGAATACCATGTTAGCAAATAAAAAATCTAATTTGTAGATTATTCTTTTAAAAATAAAAAGATACATAACTTTACAAAAAGTCAACAAAAATGGAAGCACTTACCCTAACAACACCTGCACTTTTATTCTCTGCAATTTCATTAATCATGTTAGCATACACCAATAGATTTATAGCATATGCAGCCACCATACGAAGTTTACATGACAAATATTTAATTAAAAAAGACAGCGTTTTAATCACTCAAATACAAAACATTAAACAACGATTATACCTAACACGCTCTATGCAAATATTTGGAATTAGCAGTTTACTGCTTTGTGTACTCACTATGTTCTTAATTTATATTGAACAACAAATTATAGCTGTTTGGGTATTTGGAATTGCACTTATTTTATTAATAACATCCTTAGCTTTTTTAATTTGGGAAATTCAAATATCAGTAAAAGCCTTAGAACACCATATAAAAGATATTGAGAATAATTAAAAATAAGTTTGTGTTCTTAATTTTCAACTCGAATTATTTGATATAACAAATTAAATATCGAATTTCGATTAAAATTTAGCGACTTCATTTTCTTTATTACTGAAGCTCTTTTTTATATTTATATTTTAGTTAAAAATGATGACAAATAATTTCCAAACAAAACAATCGGTACTACTTTTTTTCACACTAATGATATTAGCCAGTTGTAAACAAGAAAAAAAAGAGCTTATACATGATAATATATTATTAAAAGAATGGACTGGCCCGTATGGTGGCGTTCCTGCTTTTGACCAAATAAATATTAAAGACATAAAACCTGCCATGCTTAAAGGCATGGAACTAAAACTAAAAGAAATTGATGCTATAGCTAATAACAAAGAATTAGCTACTTTTGAGAATACTATTGTAGAAATGGAGCGTGCTGGTGCAGAATTTGACAGAGTTAATAAGTACTATGGTGTTTTAAGTAGTAATATGTCTACTCCAGAATTTAGAGAGATTAAAACTGAATTATCTCCGGTATTATCAGAGTTTAACTCTAAAATTTCTCAAAATGAAAAGCTATTTCAACGCATCAAAACAGTTTATGAAGCATCCTTAGAAAACCCACTTCCAACTGATCAACAACGCGTTTTAAACCTTACCTATAAACGTTTTGAAATGAATGGTGCTAAATTAAGCCCTCAAAAAAAAGCAAGATATACTACCATTAATAAAGAATTATCAAGCCTTTATACCAAATTTTCAAACAACGTATTGCATGATGAAGAAAATTATGTAACCTATCTAAACGCATCACAATTGGATGGCTTACCTGAAGAGTTTATTAAATCTGCAGCAAAAACTGCTACAGATAAAGGGCAAGAAGGCATGTATGCTATCACCAATACCCGATCTTCAATAGACCCATTCCTAACATATTCCAATGAAAGAGACTTACGAAAGTTAGTCTTTAATAATTATTATTCCAGAGGAGACAATGGAGATGACTATGACAATAATAAATTGGTTGCAAAAATACTTAAACTACGTCGTGAACGTGTGGAATTATTAGGATATAAAAACTATGCTGAGTGGCGTTTGCAAGATAGAATGGCTAAAACTCCAGAAAAAGCCATGGAGTTGATGGAAGCAGTTTGGCCTGCTGCTATTGCCCGTGTTGCTGAAGAAGTAAAAGACATGCAAGCGGTAGCTGACAAAAATGGAGACCAAATTACCATAGCGCCTTGGGATTATCGTTTCTATGCAGAAAAAGTACGTAAAGAAAAGTACGACCTGGACTCGGACGAAGTAAAACAATATTTACAATTAGACAAACTTACTGAAGCTATGCACTATGTGGCAGGAAGATTGTTTAATTATCAATTTACACCGCTTCCAAGAGGAACGGTTCCTGTTTTCCATGATGATGTAAAAGTTTGGGAAGTAACCAACAAAACCACTGAGGAAAATATTGGATTATGGTACTTAGATCCTTATGCACGAGAAGGAAAACGCTCTGGTGCTTGGGCAAATCAATACCGAAGTTATTCTACTTTTGATGGCAAGAAAAACGTATTAGCATCAAACAATTCCAATTTTGTAAAACCAGCACCTGGTGAAGCTCTACTTGTTTCCTGGGATGATGCAACCACATTTTTTCATGAATTTGGACATGCACTACATTTCTTTTCTGCCAATGTAAAGTATCCCACTTTGAATGGAGGTGTAAGAGATTATACAGAATTTCAATCGCAATTATTAGAACGTTGGCTATTAACAGATGACGTTATTAATAATTACTTAGTTCATAAAAAAAATGGCCAGCCAATGCCTGCAGAATTGATAACAAAAATTAAAAATGCCGCCACATTTAATAAGGGTTTTATTACCACAGAATATTTAGCTTCTGCAATTATGGATATGAAATTTCACTTAGCGGATCCATCAAATATAGATGTTGACAAATTTGAGCGCGAAACACTTACTGAATTAAATATGCCAAAAGAATTACCTATGCGGCATAGAACCCCTCATTTTAGTCATGTGTTTTCAGGTGAAAGTTATGCAACTGCCTATTATGGTTATATCTGGGCAGATGTACTGACTGCAGATGCTTCAGAAGCTTTTGCTGAAGCGCCTGGCGGTTTTTATGATGAAGAAATGGCTAATAAACTCATTAAATATTTATTTGCGCCTCGAAACGCTATAGATCCCGCAAAAGCTTATAGGTTATTTAGAGGTCGTGATGCAAAAATTGAAGCATTAATGAAAGATAGAGGGTTTTCTGTAGCAAAATAAACAAAGGGGTTGAAAGGCTTAGCTTATCACTTCTTTTAACATAAAAAAAAGAGGGTTTTTACACCCTCCTTTTACTTGTTTTTTCCCTAAGAAATTTTAATGGTTCTGGCCGGCTTTTGTTTAGCCTCTTCCCTTTTTGGCAAATGAATGTTTAAAACACCTTCATTATAACTGGCGTTAATTTTACTATCATCTACAGTTTCTGGTAAAGTAAAGGTTCTTTTAAAAGACGAATATCCAAACTCTCTTCTCGTATAATTTTCATTTGTCTCTTCTTTATTTTCTTCAATCTCAGCAGAAATTGAAAGAGTGAAATTATCTAAATCTATTTTAAAATCAGATTTTTTCAATCCTGGTACAGCCATTTCAACTACAAAAGCATCTGCTATTTCTTTAATGTTTACCTTGGGTAACGATATACCTGTATTAAAATTTGAAGAAAATACCGTTGGTAGCTCTCCTAATAAAAAATCATCAAACCAAGATGATCGAGTTGGGTAATTAAAATTTTTCTTAATTGTGTTTCCATTTTTTGGAACAGTTACTAAATTGCTCATAATTATATTTTTTAGTTAAACATTTTAAATTTTCAATAAGAAATATTCAAAAAAAATACCACAAAATATATCAGTGTATTTTAATCTATTTTTTAAAATTTCTTTAACAAATAGCTGTCAATATTTCATTTTTACACAATTTCAACAAGACAACATTTCACCCTAACACACTGATTATCTGACATTTTTTCATTCATCTATTAAAAAAAGAAGTTGTTTTTTTAATGTAATTTTATTTATTTTGAATACCGATTGTATTTTACAACGTATGTTCATTTTTATAGTTTAATTAATTAAAAAATTTAGATTATGGAGAGACAACCTGTTAAAGTTCAACTCATCAAAAAAGTAGGTAACCATTACCACATAAAGTTTCCTAATTTAAAAATTCCGGTAACGGTTAATAAACAATTATACCACAAAATGCGACATAGCAGCGCCTATCATTTTAATAGTGATAAAAATATAATTTCAAAAGCGAATGCTTCTTAGTAATACTCATTTTTTATTGTGAATGAAAAAGCTGTTTCAAAAAAATTGAAACAGCTTTTTTTATTTTGCTTAAAATAACTAATAGTCTTTCCTATTTATTATCTATAAATCAGAGTCAAACAAATAGACTTCTTTAAATTAACCTTTTCCAACTGATTTTGATTTAGAATTTAAAGCTATGTAATTAATCCCCATAATTACAAGTCCAATGCCTACAATGATTCCAGAATGTATTAAATTAAGTATAATAAAATCTTTAGTAGCTCCAGACAATATAGAAAACCAAAGAAATGGACAAAATACTCCGACTAATGAAATATTACGCCCTGTTTTTATACCTTTTTGAAACAGTTGAGTTTTATTATTTGAATTTTTATTGACACTGGGTTTACCCTTTACAGCATCCATGCATTTCTTTCCTACGAGTGAATAAGGACAGGCTTGAACAACTGATTTAAAAAACTTATTTAGATGTTGCATATTATTTATTTTAGAAAAAGAAGTAAAAGATAAAACCACCTACAATGGCCATAGTCAATACTGAAAACACAAATGCAGCTATAGCTTTAGGTTTAAGCATAGAAGAAATAATTGCAATTTCGGGTAAACTGGCTCCCGTTCCTCCAATTATTAAAGCCATAGCAGCCCCCATGCTCATACCTTTTACTATAAGTGCTTTTAATATTGGAATAGCCATTTCAATTCTTAAATATAATGGAATACCCACGGTTGCCGCAATAGGAATGGCTAAAGGGCTATTATTTCCTAAGTATTTTTCCACCCACGCATCAGGAACAAAAACTGCAGAAACAGCACTTATAACCGCACCAAGTAAAACATATGGAAAAATACGTTTAAACAATGCCCAACCAAAGTTAAGAGCCTCAGTTAATCTGGGGTTGGAGGAAACTCTTTGAGAAACACTGCTTGGAATTGGAGTAACACCACATGCTGCCACAGGCTTCTTCGAAATAGGTCCACAAGTAGCAACAGGTTGTGGTGAACAGGTATTTGTTGATTTCTTTGGATCTAAATTAATACGTTTTACACTATTTTTAATGGATGTTTTACCAACAATACTTCCAAAAAGAATTGCGCCTATAAAAACAATGAGAAAGTATACCAATGCCACTTTCCACCCAAAAACACCAAATATAAAACCAACAACAACAAAATTGGCTAATGGTGCAGAAATTAAAAAGGAAAATACCATAGCAAAGGGTGCTCCCATTTCTATCATACCCATAGAAACTGGTACCATAGAAGCACTGCAAAAAGGAGTGGGAATTCCCAATAAAGCTCCCATCAAACTACTATATTTACCCGTTTTTGATAATTTTTTTTGAAGTTTTTCTTGAGGTATAAAAGCTCTTATTAACCCTGTAATTATTGACACAAGGGCTATTATAAGTACTAATACTACACCTACATGGATAAACTCGTCTAATGCTAAATTTAATTTTTCGTTCATGATTTTTATTATAATTATTCGACATTTATATGTGAAAAAGCACATATGTTTTTCTAAAAAAAAGCTAATGCTAATTTTTTTGTTTTTTTAAGTTGAAATTGGATTTTATTTATCGCGTTCAGCTAATAGTATTTTGCATTTATTTATTTCATTATCCATTTTAGATTCTGGTATTGTTTTAATGGTTTCTTGAATCATTTCTCTAAATGCATTTTTTATTGGAGTTAAATAATAATAAACATATTTACCTTCTTTTATTTCTTCTACTAACTTAGCATTTTTTAATATTTTTAAATGACGTGATACATTGTATTGATACTCATCTAAAACTTCAACAATTTCTGAAACACAAATCTTTTCGTTGATATTAGTAAGTAACCAAACAATCTTTAATCGTGTTGAATCGGATAAGGCCTTAAAAATCTTAATCTGTTCATTCATAAAAATTATTTTTAACATATGTGTATTTTCACATATAATGTGCAAATATATAAAATTTTATAAAAAACAAAGACGACTTAGCATTTTTATTTATCAGTGTTAAACAACTTTTGTAAAACACATTTATAAGAAAATTTTATTACCTAAACTATTAGTATTAATTATTAAATTAAACACCTAATATTATACTAATTTACATAGTTATTGATAAAAGAATCATTAATATCTTAAAAACACAACTCTTATAAGTTTATTAACTTATAGAAAAAGAATTAAATATAACATTTGGCAATACTAGTAAGTTTAAAAACAAAATAATAATCATTAATTTAAATTTTATTAGATTAAACAAATTTACATTTTAGCAACATTTTTATTTATTAATAGTTTTATAATCAATGCACAAACTGAAAGTGTTTTAGAATCTGTTGGAAGCGGTGTTACGGGATTTTTATTAGTAGATAATGACTGGCGTTTATATTACACAAAAAACAATAGTATCTATAAATATAGATATTACAGAGTCTTCGCCTGCATCAATACTGATAATTTATTGGGTTAAGTGAGCCTTCAGGTCTATTATTAAATGGTAATGATTTACATTTTGCACAAGCAACTGCTGGCAAAGTTTCTAAAATAGATATCACCACTGGATCAACAACTCCAAGTGTAACAGATGTTGTTAATGGACTTAATAAACCAGCTTTTTTAGCATTAAACGGAAATGATTTATACATTACCGAAACCGACGGAAATAAAATTTATTAAATAGACTTAACAGCTACTTTACCAATAACAGCTACTGATTTCCTTACAATATTTAGCCCAGAAGTTTTAGCCTAAAATGGAAGTCATTTATATTTTTCTGCTAATTCCTCAACAATTCCTGAAGCTATTGCAATTTCAAGAATAAGCATTTCCACACTTTCTATAGAAAACAATTCTATTAAAGAAAAAGTGACTATGTCTCCAAATCCAACAAATGATTATATTGTCGTTTCAACATCCACTCAAGAAGGGGGTTATGCAATTTATAATGTTTCAGGCATGAAAGTGCTAAGCGGGATTATTTCTAACAACAACCAAATAGATGTTAGAAACTTAGTAAATGGAATTTATTTTTTTAAAACAAATAATTCAAACTCAATTAAATTTATTAAAGAATAAAAGTTTTATTGAAAAACTTAGGGCATATTTAGTATCAAATTAGAGTGTACTAAACACGCACTATAGTCACAAAAAAGCCTTAATTTACTCTTCCATACTACATTAAAACTATAGCTTAGCTATAAACTTAAATAAAACAACACTGCATTAATTAAATCTCATAGCCTTAATAGGCGATATTTTGGTTATGATGTAAGAAGGTACCAATAACATAACTAAACACAAAACAAGTGTACCAACATTTAAAGCCACTATGTAACTAACACTGATAAAAACTGGAGCTTCCGTTACATAATACACACTAGGATCCAGAGGAATAAGTTTGAAGTATTTTTGCGAGAATAGTAGTCCTAACCCTATTAAGTTTCCCCAAAATAAACCAAGCATAATTAAATAGGTCGCATTATACAAAAATAATTTTCGGATGCTCCAATTATTACTTCCCAAAGCCTTTAAAATCCCTATCATTTGGGTACGCTCCAAGATTAAAACCAATAAAGCAGTTATCATATTAATACCTGCCACCAAAATCATGATACCAATAATCCCATAAATATTGTTGTCAAATATTTTTATCCACTCAAAAACGGAATAATACTTTTCTGTTATGGTTTGTGAGTTTAAGGTTGAAGGTGTATTTTGAAATATTTCAATACCTTTGCGTTCCAAATCGCTATAATTATCTACAAATACCTCAAAATTACCAATTTGATTAGGCTCCCAACCGTTAATACGTTGCAAATGGCGGATATCTCCAATAACATAGGTAGCATCAAAATCCTGATAACCTGAATTATAAATACCAACAATCGTGTAAGTAATAATATTAGGAAGCTTGTTAGGGTCTGCCTTAGCAAATACCATTTGCATCTTATCGCCTAATTGGAAATGTAAGCGATTAGCCAAATACTCCGATATTAAAATATCCTCGTTTCGGTTTTGGGTATAATCAGGTAATTTCCCTACTACTAAAAATTCTTTAAAATAATCCCAATTATAATCACCACCAACACCTTTTAAAACAGCGCCTTCAAAATCGGTTTCAGTACGAATAACACCAAATTTTGTTGCTACGGCTTGAATGTGCTTGATGCCATCTACGGTTTTAAATTCTGGATAAAATTCTTGGTCTGCAGAAATAGGCACAATACTTTCTTGCGATTGATTACTATCGTAATTAGTAATGGTTACATGACCATTGAACGCCACTACTTTATCTCTAATCTTTTGTTGCAAACCAATTCCTGTGGCAATGGCCACCATCATAACCACAATACCAATAGCTATGGCTGCAATTCCAATTTTTATTATTGGTGCCGAAATACTACTTTTATACGCTTTACTACCAATAATGCGTTTTGCTATAAAAAACTCGTAATTCAAATTTTACTTATGCGATTAAATGTTTTCAAAAATACAGTTTTCCCGATAATTATAGGGGTTGTTTTAATAATGATTTCTTGTGGTAATGGGAAACCAAAAAAAGATAAAAATAAGACAGATGACAACAGACCGAAAACTGAAGAGCTAACCAGTAATAACCAACACCAAACCATTATTGTTGGTGCCAACCAAACGGAAAGTTATTTACAACTACTTATGGGAAAAAATATTGGGGTTGTTGCTAATCAAACAAGTGTTATTTTTAAACAGCCAACAGCTAATAACCAAACGCCAAATTACACCCACCTTATAGATTCTCTTTTGGCTTTAAAAGTGAATATTAAAAAAGTATTTGCTCCTGAGCACGGTTTTAGAGGTACTGCTGATGCGGGCGAAATTGTAAAAGATGGCATAGACACCAAAACAGGCTTACCCATCGTTTCTCTTTACGGAAACAATAAAAAACCTACCAAAACGCAACTTGAAGATTTGGAATTTGTAATATTCGACATTCAAGATGTGGGGGCACGCTTTTATACGTATATTTCGTCATTACATTATGTTATGGAGGCCTGTGCCGAAATGGAAATTCCTCTAATTGTTTTTGACAGACCAAACCCAAACGGACATTATATTGACGGCCCTATTTTAGAATCGGTAAACAAAAGTTTTGTGGGTATGCACCCCATTCCAGTGGTTCATGGCATGACCATTGGCGAATATGCAAAAATGATTAATGGTGAAAAATGGTTAGAAAATGGTATACAATGTGAATTGAAAGTAATCCCTATTAAAAATTATAGTCATGATTTGCAATATAGTTTACCAATAAAACCGAGTCCAAATTTACCAAACAACCAAGCAATTAACCTCTATCCTAGTTTATGTTTTTTTGAAGGTACAAATGTGAATGCAGGGCGTGGTACAGATACACAATTTCAGGTTTTTGGAAGCCCTTTTCTGAATGCTTCAAAGTATAATTTTAAGTATACGCCAGAATCAAATGAAGGAGCTAAATACCCTAAACATGAAAATAAATTGTGTTACGGCAAAAATTTAACTGAAACTGAATATTTAAATTATTTAAATTTAAACTGGTTGATTGATGCTTATAAAAACACAGAAAACAAAGTGGAGTTTTTCAATAATTTCTTCGTCAAATTGGCGGGTACTAAAATCCTGCAAGAACAGATTGAAAAAGGATTAACAGAAACACAAATAAAAGCAACTTGGCAAAGTGGATTGAAAAGCTTTAAAAAGGTGCGAAATAAGTATTTGATTTATGAGTGATTAAGATAGTGACTTTGACTACGCTCAGCAACCGAATTACACACTATCGAATTAAGAATATAAATTAAAACTTAATACGTTTTTTCATCTCTTCAACAATATTGAAAGCAGCTGGACACATAGCTACATTCTTTAATGTCAGATTGGAAATTTGCTGAAACTTTTTTCTATCCGTATGCGGAAATTCTCTACAAGCCTTTGGGCGTACTTCGTAAATGGAACAATAATTGTCGGCTCCTAAAAACGTACATGGCACACTTTGCAACACATAATCGTTATCTTCATCTATGCGTAAATATTGGTCTATAAACTGTTGTGGTTTCTGCCTAAAATGCTTTGCAATGCGCTCAATGTCTTTATCCGTAAACAATGGGCCAGTAGTTTTACAACAGTTGGCACAGGTTAAACAATCGGTTCTTTCAAACTCGTCTTCATGTAGCTCTTGCATCACATAATCCAAATCCTTTGGTGCCTTCTTTTTTAGTTTCGAAAAGAATTTTTTGCTTTCGTTATGCTTATCTTTGGCGAGCTTTGGAAGCTTATTTATAAAATCTTGCATAGTGTAAAAATAATATATTTCGTCATTACTAAAGACGAATGACTGAAGTAATCTGTAACTTTGGGACTAAGGATTTACAGATTCCCTCATTTGAGGAATAACAAAAACTTTTTTAATGAAAGACCTTTTCGGAAACGCCTTATTAGATTATCAAAACGGAAATTATACCGAGGACATCATCACCTCAACCAATATTTCGGATGACGATGTATTGCCCCTGCCCTATCTTTTTCGCGGTTTTAAAGCTATGCCAAAATTGGAGCAAAAGGCTTTAAATTTGGCAAAGGGTTCGATTTTAGATGTGGGCTGTGGTGCGGGTAGTCATAGTTTATATTTACAACAGAAAGGTTTTCAGGTTAAAGCCATTGATATATCAAAAGGTGCTATTGAAGTTGCCAAACAACGTGGCGTTTTAAATGCAGAAGTAAAAGCTGTTTTAGAGGAAACTGAAATGTTTGATTCTATTTTATTACTAATGAATGGCACAGGCATTTTTCAAGAACTCTCTCTAGTTTCAAAATATTTAAAGTATTTAAAAGGTTTATTGAATACTAACGGACAGATTTTAATGGATTCCTCGGATATTAAATATATGTACGAAGATGAAGATGGCGGTATTTGGATTGATAGTAATTCCAATTATTATGGCGAATTGGACTATTTTTTATCGTATAAAGGCGAAAAAGAAACCCCTATGAAATGGTTGTATTTAGATTTTAAAACGTTACAACTGGCTTGTGAAACGGTTGGCTTACAATGTGAATTGGTTTTAGAAGGGGAACATTTTGATTATTTGGCTAAATTAAGCTAAATCTATAATGCCCAATAATCTTAAAATCAAAAAGGCAATCTTCTAAAACTTGTCCGTTGCCAATATTATGCACAATTAAGTTTCGCTTACCATCATCTGATTTTTTATCAACTACAATTCCAATATGCGTAATGGCACCTTCTAAATTCCAGCAAACCACATCGCCTGGTTTGTAATCTTTTGAATTGCTGGTAATAGGTTTTTCAGCGCCTTTTCTTTTAAAATAAACCATTAAATTAGGGACACGTCTATGATCAATATTTCTATCTGTTCTTTTTAAACCCCATATTTTAGGATACACATTAAAATGCGCTTTCATATCCTCATAAACTTCTTTTTGTAAATCAATTCCAACTTGTCTATATGCCCGAATGACCACATCTGTACAAACCCCTTTGTCTTTAGGAATGTCGCCATTTGGGTAAGGAATAGCAAAGTAACTGGGGTCGTAAGTAACGGTTTGTTCTGTAAGTTTTAAAGCAGCATCAGATAAGGATAATTGTTGTTTAGTTGTTTGTGAAATACATAGATTTAAACCAAAAAACAGAATAACGAAAAAAAATTTCTCCATTTTTAAATCTTAAAGGTTCAAATCATAAAACTCCTAATTTCTCAGAAATTTAAAAATCAAATTTATAGGTAGCCCCTGCTAAAAACTGAATACTTTGCACTGGAAAATTTTGCCAACGTTGGTAAGCATCATTAGCCATATTATTAGCTTTTGCAAATACAGAAAGTTGTTCAGTAATGTTATACCCAACATGAGCATTGGCATCAAAATAACTATCTAAAGTTACCGTAAATGGTGTTGTTGCCGTAATCCCATCGTTTAAATAAAATTGATCCTTACGTTCACCCACAAAATATAAATTAGCACCAGCAAACCATGCTTTGTTTATTTGATAATCTAAAAATAAAGACGCTTCAAAATCAGGTAAATTCCATGCTTCCTCTTGGTTATCTGTTGTGTAACCAAAATATTCTCCTTTCAATCCTAAGGTGAAATTTCGGTTTACATCCACATTTATTTCTCCTGCCACGCTAAAGGTTTTAATATCGTCATAAATAATTCCAAAGGAATTTCCATAAGTATAATCTTGACTTGTTAACGTAATTTCATTATTTCTGAATAATGCTTTGTTTCTGTCAGAAATATAGTGACCGCTGACATTATAACTCATGCTACTGGATAACTTCCCTTTTAAACCCACATAGGCATTATACAATTGGTCGGTTGGTATCACATTTAAAGTAGGTGACACAAACGGATTTTCGGAAGCAAAATCATAGTAAGAGTTTTGTATCAAATCGCCTTCAACACCTCCATAAGCAATTAAAACATCGCTAACCAACCTGTAAGACGCGGTTACGTTTGGGTAGATAAAAATCTTACTATCTCCCACTTCTGTATCATTTAAATAAAAAATAGAAGCTCCAAGATTCACCGTTAAATCATCTTGCTTTAATTGAAACGTTGAACCAAGTCCTATTTGAAAATTGCCGTAATTTAGTTCAGCTGTTTCATTATAATTGGTATCAAAACTCCCTCCTAAATAATCAAAAGTCACCTCTGTAGAAATTTCTTCGCCATTGATTGGTACATCCACAACGCCTTTGGCTGTAAATCTGTTTTCTCCAGAACCTTGATTATCTCCAAAGCGTCTAAACAAAACGCTTCCAGAATTTATATAGGTATCTTCAAATTTAACATCACCTGCAATATGTGCTCCATAAAACGTATGATCCGTATCTATTCCATTGATTTGAGCCGTACTAATTTGCGACTGTGGCACCCCATACCAATTATACATTTGATGCTGAAAACCACCTTCTAAATTCCAAGTTAAATCTCGTAATCTGGATGTATAATTCACATTAATTTTAGAATCAGAAAAATTATCATCGAAATCCAAATCCTCAATCCCTCCTTGTGAGGAATGATGACTTACATACCCTCCAATATTTTCATTTCTACTAATGGCATGGTTTAAATACACTTCTCCTAAAATAGTGGTATATGTACCAACACCCAAGGTTGCATAATTATCAAATAGTTTTATAGGAGCAGCTTTTTCAACAGTTGCTGCTTTTCCTTTAGCAGGTGTAAATGTAGAAGCCACTGGAAAAGAAAAGATATTGTATTTAATCTCTTTTTTAGCTTCTGTTTCTGCATCGTCCAATGTTGGAATTTCTTTAACTTTAAAAGCATCGGAAATAGTAGGTGTATACGGTTTTACCACATTTATAACACCCGTTTTTATGGTGTCATTATCTCTTTGTTGGGAAAAAGATAGGCTTACACTTAATGTGAATAAAACAAACAGGATATTATTTATGTGCTTTCGCATATTATATATTTTTAATCCTTTGACTGCGCTCAGGAAAGGTTTATGATTTGTTATTAATAATGTATAAGAGGCTTTGACTGATCTCAACATAATAAATTTAATTTTCTTCAGTAGTAATTGATGAATTTGTTTTAGCTTCTTCAGTTTTTATCTTACTTAATTCTGTTTGTGCTTCGGAAACCACCTCATCAAATTCTTTAAAATTCTGAATAACACTTTCCAGAATATAGGTAGCTTGAAAGGCATCTTTTAAAGCATAAAAATTCTTAGCCATCAACACCAATCCTTTTGCACTATAGTACTTATATCCTGAAAAATCTTTAGCCAATTTTTGAACTGCCGTATTGGATGCTTCAAACTTTCCATCTTTATTTTTAAAATAAGCATCAAAATATAAAGCTTCAGCAGCCATTTCACCTGTGGCTGTTTTTTCTACTTCGATATATGCTATTTTTGCCTTAGCTTCATTGCCCGTTTTCATAGCCGAACGTGCAATAATAATATTTGCATCACTCTTTATTTTGTTATCAATCTTAGAATTAGTCAGCACTTTTTCAGCATAACTAACAGCTTCGCTATAATTCTCCAACTGATAATTGGCTTTCATTAAATTGGATTGAGCAAACACCACATTTTGAGGAAAATTAGCCTCTTCTTCCAAACGTTTTAACAACGGTAATACAGTATTCCAATTTTTGTTTACTAAATAAAACTGACTTAAATTCAATAAAGCTTCCTCTGTAAATTCGCTTCTGGTAGCTTCCACCACGTATTTATAGTGTGGTGCTGCATTATCACTTAAATCCTTATTAGTGTACATTTTTGCTAAGTAAAAATGTGCTGGTAATACGTGTAATCCATTTGCAAACTGACTTAAATATCCATTAAATTGTTTAATGGCTTTATCTGTATTGTTTTCTAAATATTGCTTTTCTGCAGCTTCATAAGTTGCGTTGTCCAAATCTGCATCAGTTACATCCACATAATCAAGCGACTTTACCCACGTAGCATATTCATTTACACGCCCCAAATCAATATAAATTAAACGTGCTGTTGACACCGCTTGAACAGCCTCTGGTGTATTAGGATAATCGCCCGCCACTTTTTTAAACTTGGTTAATGCCACTTCATTTTTACTATCATTATAATATACCAACCCTTGACGTAATAAGGATTTTGGCACAAACGAACTCATCCTATACTCCGTATTTAAACGCTCGTAGGTCTGCATGGCTTTTTCAGTATTATTAACCTTTACATACGAATTCCCTAATTCATACATGGCATCATCACGAAGTTTAGATTTTTGATATTTTGAAATAAACTGCTCCAATTCTGATATTTTTTTAGAACTATTTCCTAAATATCCCACACTAATGGCTTTTTGAAAAAAAGCATAATCAGCATCAATTTCGCCTGCTTTAATTGCATTCTCATAAGCAATAATGGCTTCATCATAATTACTAGTCACAAAATGTGCATCAGCCAAACGCAAATAGGCATCGTTCAATCTGACACCTTCTGCATTGCTGTTTTTTAAAAACTGATTAAAATGCTCAATTGCTTTTGGGTAATTTTTTTGTTTAAAATATGTGTATGCTAAATTATAATCAATATTCGCTATTTCTGGTGTTAAAGCTGATTGTGCTTGTTGTTTAAACTGTTTAAATCCTATTAAAGCATCATCATAATTTGCAACATTATAATCAGATTCTGCCTTCCAAAAAGTGGCTCTAGAAGTAAACTTGGCGTCTTTAGATTCTTTTAATGATTTATTAAACAAATCTGCTGCTTCATGAAAATTATTGTCGTTATAAAGTTCTAAGCCTCTGTAAAAAGCTACTTTTTGGTAAGCAACTTTATTTTCAAAACTATTTTTACCTTCTAATAACCTTAAAGCTTCTTTATAATTTTTAGAAGTGATGTATGAATCGATTAAAAGCGTTTCTACTTCATCTTTATAGCTTGTATTAGGATATTTATCTAAATAAGCTGTTAATACCTGTGGTACCGATTGGTAAGGGTTTCCAATTTCATAACTAATTTTAGCGTAATTCAACCAAGCATCTTCTTGAATTTTTAAATCAAAATCCATTTGCGAAGCATTTCTAAATGCATTTAAAGCTTCTTGTTTTTTATTTAAATTGATATAACTTTCGCCTAAATGATAATAGGCATTTTGAGCAGTTGCATCTCTACCTCCAACAATTTTATTGAATTCGGAAATAGCTTTTTCATAATCGCCTTGCTTATAATAAGCATAACCTAATTGATAAAAATCGGTATTATTCCACTTACCTTTTTTCCCCTTATATTGAGTTAAATATGGTATGGCTTCAGCATATTGTTCTAAATTAAAATAGCTTTCGCCAATAATTTTAGAAAGTTCAGACACTTCATTGGCATCACTTTTTTTAATTTGAGTTTGAGCCAACTCAATTGCTTTTTCAAATTTCCCTAATTTAAAGTTTAAATCAGCTTGATAATAGGATAGCTTTTCTTTGTAACGCTCTTGATCTGTTACTTGTTCAAAATATGCATTAGCCGCATCGTAATCATCGCCTTCATAAGCCATAAAACCGATATAATATTTGGCTTGCGATCCATATTCTTTGGTGCTTTCTACGCGACTTAAATATTTTTTAGCATCATTATATTGTTTTGTTGAAAACGCCGAATAGCCATTATTGAAATAAAATTTATTCAGTTCGCTTCGTCCTAAAGCACTTTCATCTACTTTGTTATACCACTTTCTAGCATACGAATATTTCCCGTTTACAAAATAATAATCTGCTACATCCACATAAGCCGTATTTCGCTTGGTACTTGTTGGGTGATTTTCAACAAAATTAGTCACCAATCTATCTGCATTTTGTTGGTTTAAACGTACGGCACAATTAGCAATATAATAATCGCAATCAGACAGTAAAACTTCATCTTTAGCAGTTTTTTTAACATGCGTGAATAACGTTTGTGATGCTTGATATTGCTGATTGTTATATAGCAACAATGCTTTTTGATAATCAACTAAATCGTTGGTGTAAGATGCTGTTTGCTGTGCAGTAATTTGAAGACTAAAAGCAGCAGTAATCAATAAATAAACTATATTCTTAAAAATCATAAATGATTCGTTTTTAATTTAAAAATCAAAGGTAATTCAATATGAAATCTATAACGCAATAATCGTGCTATAATTATAAACAAGGTTATTAATATCGTAAAAAATTGAAGCTCACAAAAAGCTATTAAATGTATTTAACCCATGAATTCAAACTTTTTGCGTTTAACTTTTAACTTTCAACTTTTAAATAATACTTTTACAATACTTTAAAAACAGCTTAAATATTATGTCCACTCCTATTTTACAATTAAAAGATGCCTCTATTTATCAAGGAGATAGCTTGGTCCTTTCCAATGTCAATATTGAAGTCAACAAAGGAGATTTTGTGTATTTAATTGGAAAAACCGGTTCTGGAAAAAGTAGTTTAATGAAAATTCTTTATGGCGATTTATCATTAACAGAAGGTGAAGGACATATTGTAGAATACAATTTAAAAAATTTAAAGGAAAAAGACATTCCGTTTTTAAGACGAAAATTAGGTGTTGTTTTTCAAGATTTTAAATTATTAATTGACAGAACAATTAATGATAATTTACTATTTGTTTTGAAAGCCACAGGCTGGAAAGACAAAAAGGAAATGGCTACCAGAGTTGAAGAAGTTTTAACCAAAGTTGGCATGAAAACCAAAGGATTTAAATATCCACACGAACTTTCTGGAGGCGAGCAACAACGTATTGCTATTGCCCGCGCTTTATTAAACGACCCTGAACTCATACTTGCCGATGAGCCTACTGGTAATTTAGACCCACAAACCAGTGTAGAGGTTATGGAAGTGCTGCAACAAATCAACAAAAATGGCAATACTATTTTAATGGCTACACATGATTATGCGCTTTTATTAAAATACCCAAGCAAAACACTTAAGTGTGATGAGAATCAGGTTTATGAGGTTGTGCAACGGAAAGGATAATTATGCTATCTATATTAATACCCACATATAATTATAACACATATCCTTTAGCTGTCCAAATTGAAAATTTAGCGGTCAAATCTGGCATTCAATTTGAAATAATTTGTATTGATGATGGTTCAAATTCCATTTTAAATCATAAAAATGAAAAAATAAACACGTTAACCAACAGTCAATTTATAGCTGCAGAAAACAATGTTGGACTAAGCAATAACAGGAATGTATTGGCTCAAGCCTCTAAGTTTGATTATCTTTTATTTATTGACGGAGACTCAATTATAATTGATGATTTTTTTATTACAAATTATTTAGAAGCTATTAATAAAAATACCGATGTTGTTTACGGTGGAAGAGTTCACCCTAAAAATGTAGAATCTAACAGGAAATTACGTTGGAAATATGGCGTATATGTTGAAGATTTACCCGCATCAGTTCGAAAAAAAAACACATATAAATGTGTGTTATTTAATAATACATTGATAAAAAAAACGATATTTAATAACATAAAATTTGAAAAAAGTATTGTTAATTATGGGCATGAAGACACCGTTTTTGCATACAAAATAAACAAACTTAAATTAAGTGTTTTACATATCGACAATCCCATTTTACATGGTGATGTAGATTTTAACGAGGTGTTTTTATCTAAAACAAAGAAGTCTTTAAATAACCTAAATAGCATTTACAAAACAAATTTGGTTGACTCCAATTTCATAACGTTTTTAAAAGTATTTAATAAATTAAAACTTTTAAAACTCAACTACCTATTAGCTTATTTTTACCGTATTACCAAACCCTATTATAGGTTACAATTAACTTCAAAACATCCCTCTTTATTTGTATTCAATGTTTTTAGATTAACCTATTTTTGTAATATTAATTTAAAAAAATGATCCCTTTTTTCTCTATAATAATCCCGCTTTACAATAAGGAAAGCTACATTTACAACACATTGCTAAGTATTATAAATCAGACTCATACTGATTTTGAAGTTATTGTTATAGATGATGGGAGTACGGATGAAAGTTTTAATATAGCCTCAAAAATAAAAGACCCACGCATTCATGTTTTTCAACAAAAAAATAAAGGAGCAGCCATAACAAGAAACAATGGCATTGAGATGTCTACAGGAAAATTTATTGCTCTTTTAGATGCTGATGATTTATGGCATCCCAACCATTTGAAAGAGTTACAAAAACAAATAAACTTGTTTCCAGACGCTGGATTATACTGTAATAATTATGAAGTAAAACACCATAATGAATTTACAAAACCTGCTTCATTTAATTTTGAATATAAACAAGAATGCTTAATCATTGAAGATTTTTTTCGAGCAAACATCATCAATTTTATTGCTACCTCATCGTCTGTTGCTTTTTTAAAATCTTCATTTAAAACCATTGGAGGGTACAACCCTGAATTTGAAATAGCAGAAGACTTGGATTTATGGGTTCGTTTTGCTTTAAAATACAAAATAAGCTTCAATCCAATAATTACGATGGCATATAATTTTCATGTTAATAATAGTCTTTCAAAACAAGAAATTAACGAAATTAGATATCGCTTTATTAATCATTACTACAAAGAAGAAAAAGAAAATCCATCTTTAAAACTTTATATGGATATTAATCGATATGCTCTCGGGTTGCGATGTAAACTAAATAAAGAAAAAAGTATTTACAAAAAAGTAAAACTTGAAATAGACTACAAGAACCTCAACTGGAAACAAAGAATACTCCTAAACTCTCCAATTTTCTTATTGAAATTAGCCAGGCAATTTCAACAGTTTTCAATCAAAAACAATATTTATTTTAGTGCCTTTAAATAAATATTGTTGTTATTTATATTCAATTAACACTAAAAAAAACACATTATATTCTTTGCTTGTTCCTATGATTTTATTACATAAAATAGGTAGAAAACTTCAACTCACATTTCATGTTTCAAGAATTGCTGCCAATCTTTAGCTATGTTTTCAATGCTAAACTTATTTACACTCATTTTAGCATTATTTTTGCACTTTATATAAAGTGATTGGTTATCAATAAAACTATTAAAAGCGATTGCTAAAGCTTCCACATTATAATTGTCTACCAACAACCCATTATATTCATGTTTAATAATTTCTTTGGGCCCCGATTTACAATCTACTGAAACAACAGGGGTTCCACAAATTAAAGACTCAATTAAAACCCTTGGAAAACCTTCAAAATAACTTGTTAAAACTGTGAATTTTGCCTTTTTAACATATGGAAACGGGTTTTTTAAAAAAGAGATATGCTTTATTTTTTCTTCAAGATCCAAGTCTTTTACTTTTTTATTTAAAACACCTTCATCTTTTCCTTCCCCCACAATATATAACTTAATATTATTACTTGGTAAAGTTGATTTTTTATAAGCATTTAAAAGAAGTGTCAAATTTTTGACATTTTCCTCAATACGTCCATACCATAAAACATAGTCTTCGTTTAAGTCTATTTTTTCATTAGACTTTTCAATAATCGCATCAATTCCTGTAGCATTATATATTAAGGTACTATCAGTTAAATTATATTTTTTAGCTATAGCATCCTTAATTTCTTTACTTACCGTGACAAGTTCTGATTTGTTTTTGTACAATAACCTTGCAAGAAATTTATTCTCAGGAAAATAATAATTCAAATAAAAACTTCGTACCACGAAAATTTTTCTTTTTGCCTTAAACACAAAATTATGCAAAATATATTCTTTAATGAAAACAGGTCTTGTACGATTATCTATAATAATATCAAAATTATGCTTTTTGAAATAGCTTCGCAAAACCATCATTTTTTTGAGATTAGACAAATCAGCACCAAATTTTCTCTCTAAATTAAATAAGGTTCCTGAAAACTCATAATCTATATCGTTTTTCGTAGTTACAACATGAATTTCGTATTGAAGTTTAAAAAGCATCTGCGTAAGTATAGCAGTAGATCTTTCTGCGCCGCCTTTTGCTAACGATGTTGTGATAACACAAATTTTTTTCATTTGATAAATTTACAATTAAAGCACAATAGCGTATTATTTTAGGTTTTTGTAACTTATAAAATCATCAAAATCTCTTATATAATCAGCTTCATCAAAAACATCAGAAGCTAAAACCAAACATAC
This sequence comes from Pseudalgibacter alginicilyticus, assembly GCF_001310225.1. GTDB lineage: Bacteria > Bacteroidota > Bacteroidia > Flavobacteriales > Flavobacteriaceae > Pseudalgibacter > Pseudalgibacter alginicilyticus. Next base: position 1,381,663 of record NZ_CP012898.1, read on the forward strand.
GGCACCTGATGAAAAATTATCAATTTCTCTCCAAGTTCCAGAGGGAATAAGCAGACCTTTATTAGGTCTATTTAAATTTACTGTTTTTGTTTCTTTTCCATTATTTAGATGGATATCAAAACTTCCGCTTAATGCTATTAAAAATTGAGTTAAATTCTTGTGAGCATGACCACCTCGAAAAGAACCACTAGGCACATCATATAAATAATAAACTCGTTTAATTTCATATGGAATGATATCTTTTTCTATAACTGACAGGTTCCCTCTTTGATCTTCAATTTTTGGTATGTCAATAATCATACAATCTTTAATGGTAGAATCCATACTATTCTTGGTTTATAATAATCACTATAAGAAGTCTTGCTTTTTTTAAGCATTGACGACCTCTAAAATAAATAATAAATATTCAAATGGCGTATATTGCATTAAACTAATTCAATTATAAGTCATTATTTGACTTAGTATCATTTAAAAAGATTTATTTGTAAATTAATTCCTAAAAAACATGAAAATTTTATTGATAGGAGAATATAGTAGACTCCATAATTCATTAAAAGAAGGCTTGATTAAAAATGGGCACAACACACTTTTAATAGGTTCTGGTGATGGCTTTAAAAATTACCCTATTGATATTGATATTTCAGCAAAATCGAAAGAAATCCCTTTTTTGTTTTTTTTTATAAAAGTGTTTTATAGAATATTTAAAATTGATTTATCTAAAATAGAAGTCGCTTATAAGTTTTATAGAATTCTACCAAAACTTAAAGATTTTGATGTTGTTCAACTTATTAATGAAGATTGTATAAAAACCTTTTATAAAATTGAAAAATGGTTTCTAAAAAAGCTTAAAAAACAAAACAAAAAATTATTCCTTTTATCCTGTGGTACGGATTATGTAAGTGTAAAATATGCAAATGATAAAAAACCGAGATATTCTATATTAACACCTTTGCATGAAAACAATAAATTAAAAAAAAAATATAATCATATTCTGAGATATCTATCAAAACCGAATTATGAGCTCCACAAATTTTTATATCAAAATATAAATGGTGTTTTAGCATCAGATATGGATTATCATTTGCCATTAAAAAACCATCCCAAATATTTAGGGCTTATCCCTAATCCAATAAATATTGAAAATCTTGATTTTATCCCATTACAAATAACAGATAGGATTAATATTTTTCATGGCATAAATACTGAAAATGCTTATAAAAAAGGTAGTTCTCATTTTGAATCTGCATTAAAAATCATCCAGAATAAATATCCAGAAAAAGTAAATATAGTTACAACAAAAGATATTCCGTATAAAGAATATATAACTTTATATAACGAAAGTCATATTTTATTAGATCAGGTATATGGTTACGACCAAGGCTACAATGCTTTAGAAGCTATGGCAAAAGGCAAAGTAGTTTTTACAGGAGCAGAACAAGAATGGTTAGAATATTACAACTTGCAAGAAGATACCGTAGCTATAAATGCCTTACCCGATGAAAAAAAAATTGCAGAAAAATTAGAATGGCTTATTTTGAATCCTGAAAAAATTATTGAGATTTCTAAAAACGCGAGAATTTTTATTGAAAAAGAGCACAACTACATTACAGTTGCTGAGAATTACATTGAAAAATGGAAAAACTAAAACTAATTTTTAGATGCCTTTTTTTGACTGCTAAAATAATACCACACAGGCACTATAATTACTCCTAAATAAATAATACATCTATAAAAATGTGCCATTACAACACCTTCTACTCCATATTGCCCCACTAAGTATTTAGACAAATAGTAAAATAATCCAAGAGACAATAATTCTGTTACAATAAAACTTTTAACCATCTTTTTTGCTAAAAACTGATGTGCAATCACTAATGATAACAACTTAATAAAGTCTCCCAACAATTGCCATTTAAACAATGGTTCCATTCCTGTGAAATCTGGATAAATTATAGCGATAATGAAATCTCTGAACAAATAGACCAACACCATACCTAAACCAAATAAAGGGAGTATGGTTTTATAGATACTAATAATCTCCTTTTTAAAAACAGATCCGGAGTATATAGTTGCAAATTTAGGAATGACGTATAATGTAAATATAGCAGATGAAAAAGTCATATAATTTTTGGATATAAACCCCATAGCAGTCCAATAAGCTGCTTCATTAATATTCAATTTTTTTGTAATCATGGTCCGAATGTCTAACTCGATATAATTTAATAATCCTATTGAAACAATAGACATTAAGGTAAATGCTAAAATTTCTTTTGCATAAGGAGTTTTAAAAGCGAGTTTTTTTACTTTAATATTCTTTTTAAGAATAGATCCGAATACGTAAAAAATAATTCCTAACTGAATTAAAGGTGTAAGAACTATTGAAAACAGAACACCTTTTAGCTCATAATAATACAAACCTATTAAAAGAAATACAATTGAAAACACATAACTAAACAAGTCAATTTTTGCATATTTTTTGTATTCAGACAAGCCATTTATAACCCCATAAAACACTCTATTTAATCCAATAACAACAGGTAATAATGCCAATAATCGAGTGATATTAAGAAACTCTAAATCTCCAAACAATTCAATAGTAATCCATGACGCTAAAAAAAGCAAGACTAATGATGAGATAGTAGAGCCTATTATAACAAAAACGAAAGTAGTTGAGAACAAATTCTGAAGACGATGCTGATTTTCTTTATATTCTGAAACATATTTAACAACACCATTAAAAACACCTAAAGAAGAAGTACTTGTAATTATTTGGATTAAATTCCTTACCTGCCCTATTTTGGCTATCCCCACTTCACCAACGGCAACAGCCAATATTCTTTGAACCCCTAATGAAATTATTAACCTAACAGCAATCACAACGGCGTTTAAAGACGTTATTTTTAATAACAAATTATTTCTTAAAATATGTCTCAAATACTTCACAGAGGCTATCCTTTTAGATCAAACTATATATTATTTAAATTGATTTACTACTCTGACAACTTTTTCAATATCAGATTGAGCCATTACTGGGCTTATTGGCAGGCTAACAATCTTATGCTGCATGGCTTCTGTTATAGGAAATGATTTTATACTTAAATGCTTAAAAGCGTCTTGTTTATGAGGTGCAATGGGGTAATGAATGAGAGTTTCTACATTATTTTCATGTAAATAATTTGTAAAAGCTTCTCTATTATCAACTTGAATCACAAAAGCATAAAACACATGTCCTTTAGAATAATTGTAATAAGGCAGTTTTACCCGTCTGTTATTAATATTTGAAAGATAATAACTAGCAATCTCTCGACGTGTGTCATTATCAGCGTCTAAATAATTGAGTTTAATATTTAAAAATGCGGCTTGGATTTCGTCTAATCTATTATTATTTCCAATCAAATCAAAGACATATTTCTTAGATGCCCCATAATTACGGAGTTTAATAATTACATTTTTTAAATCTTCATTATTGGTAGTAATAGCTCCTGCATCACCCAATGCCCCCAAATTTTTGCTAGGATAAAAACTAAATGCTGCCGCATCTGCAAGATTTCCTGCTTTTAAATCTAATGTATTTACTGCTCCATGAGCTTGAGCTGCATCTTCTATAACAATCAAATCATTTTTTTTAGCAAAAGCACTTATCGGTTCCATATCTGCAATACAACCGTAAAGATGTACTACTAAAATGGCTTTGGTATTTGGTGTTGCTTGTTTTTTAATTTCTAAATATGAAATATTATAAGTATTAACATCAGGCTCGACCAATACTGGCTTTAACCCTGATTTCTCAATAGCAATAACGCTCGCAATAAAAGTGTTAGCAGGCACAAGAACTTCATCTCCTTTTTTCAACACACCCAACTCAAGATAAGCACTAAAAACCAATATAAGTGCATCCAAACCATTACTGGTTCCAATACAATATTTTGTACCACAATAATGAGCAAAACGCTGTTCAAAAGTTTCAACTTGATGGCCTAATATATAATGTCCCGATTCTAAAAACTCTTTAAATTTTAGACGAAACTCATCTTGAAAACGATTGTTTATTTTATATAAATCAAGAAACTTAATCATTCAATTTTAACTTAAAAAAATCTTGTAAATAAACTTTGCAACCCAACTCTTCTTTTTGCTTCAACAGCCCTTCATTATATCCTTTAATATTATTTTCTAATACCGTTCCCATAGAAAAAAAGAGCTTCCCTTCTTTTTTATATTTGTATATTAGTGATAGAAACAAGTAGTCTAATGCTCTTTGTTTTTCACCTTCTTTTGTGGTTGCACCATATTGTGATTTCACAATATACTCATTCTCAAAAACTGTTATCCCTGCTAATATTTTACTTCCTAAATAAACATCAAATTGTTTAATATTTTTCGGGAAATGTTTGTTTAAATATTCAATTTCTAATAAATTATGGACTGGTTTTACATGATGCTTTTGCATTAATCTTGGTTCTAAAACTTCGGTCCAAAACGGTAAAAAATTAGAACTTTCCTTTATTTCTAAATTTATATTACTTGCTTTTCTAAAATGTTTAAGTTTAGTTTTATGTATGGTTAATGGTTTGGCATAGTCTATTGCTAACACCATTTCTCTTTTTACCAATTCTGCTTTATTAGCCAACAAATAGCCTATTTCAGAAGCAGGAGATTTAAAATAAATATCTGGTATTTGATTTATATATAGTTCGTCAATTTTTTTTTCTTTTAAAAAAGCGCATAATTCTTCAAAAACAACAAAAACATCTTGAGTTGCTAATGTTGTTTGTAAAATCACTCCCCCGAAAGTTAAACCTTGGTGGGAATACAAACTATTATCAATAATATTAGCGGGTAAAACAGCCATCAGTTTTTCTTTTTTATAAACCATTAATGAATAGTCCTCAAATCTATCCGAATGATATTCCATAAAATCTCTATGAAAAAGAAACGTTCCATTTTTAGAATTTACTATAAAATTATTCCAATCGTTATAAAATTCTTTTTCATATTTTAATACCCTATAGTTCATCTAAAATTTTCATCTAAAGTAAGTATTTCTTCATTTAGAAAAAAGGTTAGCTTTTCTGCACCTTTTTCATTAAGATGATCGCTATCAAAAAAATCATCGTCAGTAAACTTAAAGCTATTTAATAAATTATAATAATAACAATTAATATAATTAGACTCCATTTGTTCTCCAACCGCAATGGTAGTATTCAATTGCTTCTTGTCTAAATTAGAAAAGTAACTTTTATAAACCGGAGTAGTTACTAACAGAACCTTAATATTTCTGTTATGACAATAGGTAATAATCCTTTTAAGATAATCTACATTTTCTTCATATAACTCTTGCCCATTAATTGTATGCTTTTTAGCTACTGCAATGCCAATACTATGAAGATCTTTCATGTTGTTACTTGATTTCGCATTAGTACCCCAACCTAAATTACTTGTATTTATCATGTTTTTATCTTGAATATAATACTCATAAATTCGCTTGAGATTTGTTTTAAATGCTACGCTTAAAAGTTCTGATTGGTGTATTGGTTTAAAATCTAATTGCAATCCAAAATAGATATTATAATCCTTTAACCTCCAATGTTCATTCGTTTTTTTTAATTGTTCAAACAATGAAAAATATGATAGATTTAATACCACTGTTTTTAAGTTAATTAAATCTGAGCCATGTTTTTTTAAAATTTCATAATCTATATCTAAAGACTGAGACACATTACTTAAATTATACCCATTGGAATCTAAATAATCTGGATTAATGCCATATAAACAATGTGAATTTCCTATAATTAATGTTTCTATATCTTTTGAATATTCAGCCAACCGATTTGCTTTTTTGATATAATCATTAGGTATATTTCTTAATAATATTTCTATTACTAAGCCAGCTATTAAAATTGGCATTAAAAAGAAAACTAATTTTTTACTAAATTTTATCATTTAAAACACAAAATAAATAAACTGTTATTGTTTTACTTGAAAATGAAAGATACAGAATATAAGTACATAATGCCCCACATTTATAACTCAGTTTCCAATGACTTGATTTTTTTCAATAGCAAAAACATTTTCCCTGCCTAACCATTCTGTCATTGAAAAAAGATTATCATAATTACTAATATAATTGCATCTAATCTGTTCCAAAGTTAAGTACTAAATACAATGAACTTGATAAGATTTTAGACAAATAATGAATAGTATGATTAAAATTTTGAATTTAAAGATAGTTTAAGAAAAAAACAGTAATACAGAAAAGTTAAAGCTATTAAATCTACCTTTATAAGGATGGCACTAATTTTTCATGAGCGACATTATTAGCATACTTTCTATTTATTTTAAAAAGCAATGACCATAAAAAGCAAAAAGCATGCAATAAACGCCAAACTATAAAACACCCATTAGCTCCATATCAAAACCCTCCTACAAAAAAACTATTATACAATTCTAACAGTTAACCCTATATTTACTTTTAAACCTCCTAATAAAAATAAACATAATCTCTGACCCAACTTGATAATAATAATTTTGCCACCGACTCCAAAAAACCGCTCGTAAATGTAGAAAAACAAGGAAAAGTAAAGTTTTTAGTTAATTAAAGCTATTAAAATTATAAAATATTTTATAATTTTAATTTTATCCTTGCAAGTATCTATAGTAAACTCATTATTTGAAGGGTATAGAAACTATTGGTGAAAATATTGTAAAATCAATAGAATTAAATAACCAGATTAAGTAGCTCACTTATTTAATGTAAATAAATTTCACATTAAAACTCAAAAACAACTGTAATCAAAATACATGTAAAAAGAAAGATATTGCCTGAGTATAATTTCAGATATAAAATTATTTTTCAATCTTATCAATATCTACTCCAAAAAGCGAGCTCCCAAAAATTAACAAAATGACTGCATAGTACATTAGGTAACTTACAAAATGACCTATAACAGCACCTTCTACACCATATAAATCAATAAAAAAAATACTTGTTAAATATAAAATCACAACCAAAAATGTTTCAGTAATAATATAATGCCAAAACATTTTTTTTGCTAAAAACTGATAAGCAATTACAATAGACAACACTTTAACAAAATCACCCAAAAGTTGCCATAAAAACAAATCTTCAACTGACTCAAACTCACTTGAAAAAACAATAGATACAATAATCGATTTTGATAAATAGATAAGCAATAATCCAATTCCAAATACAGGTACAACCGCTTTATAAAAACCAAAAACTTCTTTTCTAAACTCTATAACACTGTCAATTTCTGTAAGTCTTGGTAAGATATAAAGAGCTATTAAAGAGCTTACTAACATTAAATAATAATGAGATATTCTTGTCATGGCCTCCCAAAAACCAGCTTCTTTATAACCTATTTCATCAATAATATACGAACGAATAGCTAATGCTACCAATGGTAAAATAATGGCTGAAAACAAGGCCATTACTGAATGTGTTCGCATACTCTTTAAATAGCTAAAACTAATTTGAGATACTTTAATTAAAGGCACCAAACTACGTCTATTTATAATACCTACCAATGTAATTAAGAACATTAAAGATTCAGCAATAACAACAGATATAAGTGCACCTTCAATTTTATTCTGATAAATTAAAAGTAATGTGATAAAAACCCCTAAAATTTGACCAATTATATTTATTATAATCAGGATTTTATACTTTGAAAAGCCATTCATAATAGCGAATGAAAACATATTCAAAGAAAAAAATGGTAATACAATAGCAAAAACCCTTATAACATATGCATAATCGTTATAAGTAGGAAATATAATATCATTTATAAATTCTGCTTTAAAATAACAGAATATGGAAACTAAAATAGTTGCAATAAAACCAACGTAAAAAACGGTAGAAACAGATTTACTTAACTTAACTACATCATCTTTAAACTCAGCAATGTGTTTTACAAAACCATCATAAAACCCAATTATAGCAATATTTTGAAACGCTTTTGTAAAGTTTCGAAGGTTTCCAATTAATGCCATGCCTTCTGCTCCTATAAAAATGGCTATGGCTTTTGATGTTAATAAACCAGCAATCATACGTGTAAATACAGCTGCCGTTTTTAATGACGTAACTTTAACCAACACGTGATTATTTATATAGTCTAATAGTTTTTTCAATTTTAAAATTTCCCTCTTTTATTATGAATACTATTTTTTATTATATGAACAATCCAAATATACAAATCATCTAACGTTTTGATACTAATAATAGTATCTAGATTGCTAAATCTAAAAATATTGCTTTAATAGTTAACTTTTATTTTTGTATTTCAACAAATAATAAAGGTTTATACAAGCTATTATTATGTTTGTAATAATAACAGGTTTTGAAATGGGCTGAAGTAAAAAGCCATAAAACACAAATAGTAAACTCCCAACGGAGTTTACTATTCGTAATTTGATTATTGATGCCATTAAGAATGAAATTAAAACGGTTGCCATAGCGGCATACCCAATCCATTCTATAACTGAAATTCCAAGGAATTCCACTTAACTATATTGATTTGTTTCGCTTACGCTCAACTTCAGTTAAATAAATTTTACGTAAACGTAAAAAATTAGGAGTAACCTCAACATACTCATCCTTTTGAATATACTCTAAAGCTTCTTCCAATGAAAACTTAATAGCAGGTACAATTTTAGCCTTATCATCAGCTCCAGAAGAACGTACATTACTCAATTTTTTAGTTTTAGTTACGTTAACGGTCATATCATCACCACGAGAGTTTTCACCAATAACTTGACCTTCATAAATATCTTCACCTGGATCTACAAAAAACTTACCTCTATCTTGTAATTTATCAATAGAATAAGGAATGGCTTGCCCTTTTTCCATAGACACTAAAGAACCATTTTGACGTTCAGGAATCCCTCCTTTTAAAGGTTGATATTCTTTGAAACGATGAGCCATTATAGCTTCACCTGCAGTAGCCGTTAACAATTGGTTTCTTAATCCAATAATACCTCTAGAAGGCACAATAAATTCACAAACCATTCGATCTCCTTTGGCTTCCATACTTAACATTTCTCCTTTACGCAAAGTTACCATTTCAATAGCTTTCCCAGATACTGTTTCTGGCAAATCAATGGTCATTTCCTCTACAGGCTCACATTTTACGCCATCAATTTCTTTAATGATTACCTGTGGTTGCCCTATTTGAAGTTCATACCCTTCACGGCGCATGGTTTCAATTAAAACTGATAAATGCAATACACCACGACCAAACACCATAAATTTATCAGCACTGTCTGTTTCTTCAACACGAAGTGCTAAATTCTTTTCTAATTCCTTTTTTAAACGATCTTTTATGTGACGAGACGTTACAAATTTTCCGTCCTTACCAAAAAATGGTGAATCGTTAATGGTAAATAGCATACTCATCGTTGGTTCGTCAATTGCAATGGTTTTTAAACCTTCAGGATTTTCCCAATCAGCAACAGTATCACCAATTTCAAAACCTTCTAAACCAACAATAGCACAAATATCTCCAGTTTGAACTTCTTCTACTTTTAAACGACCTAAACCTTCAAAAACGTGAAGTTCTTTAATTTTATTTTTAACTATTGAACCATCCCTTTTTACCAAAGAAATATTTTGTCCAACTTTTAGTTCTCCACGAGTTAAACGCCCAATAGCAATTCGCCCTGTAAATGAAGAAAAGTCTAAAGAGGTAATTAACATTTGTGTTGTTCCTGTTTCTATTTTTGGTTCAGGAATATGCTCAATAACCATATCTAATAATGGCTCAATATTTTCGGTTTGGTTTTTCCAATCATCACTCATCCAGTTATTCTTAGCAGAACCATAAACCGTTGGAAAATCTAATTGCCACTCCTCTGCACCTAATTCAAACATTAAATCGAAAACTTTTTCGTGCACCTCATCTGGCGTACAGTTCTCTTTATCTACTTTATTTACTACCACGCATGGTTTCAAACCTAAATCAATTGCCTTTTGTAATACAAAACGTGTTTGTGGCATTGGACCTTCAAAAGCATCAACTAATAACAATACACCATCTGCCATATTCAAAACACGCTCTACTTCACCTCCAAAATCGGCGTGACCAGGTGTATCAATAATATTAATTTTTGTGTCTTTATAAATTACAGATACGTTTTTAGAAGTAATGGTAATACCTCTTTCTCGCTCCAAATCATTATTATCAAGTATTAAATCACCAGTATTTTCATTTTCACGGAATAATTGACAGTGGTACATAATCTTATCAACCAAAGTTGTTTTTCCGTGGTCAACGTGAGCAATAATTGCAATGTTTTTGATATTAGCCATATATAATGCTTTTTTTTAGCGTGCAAATGTACGCATATTTTAAAAAAACATAGATTTTATTTCATTTTTTAGTTAATAATATGTTATAATACACTTTGTTAAAAACTTTTATTAATTAACTCTCGTTAAATATATATAGAAACATAAATGTTTTAATATCATTTTCTTTAAATCAAATACAATGAAAGTTATTAATAGCAACACCAAATTTATACCTTATTTATATTTTCTCTCTATAGTTGCCTATTGGTTTACTGTGGTTAACAGAAGCGAAGGCATTACTGCTTATCCTATTTTATTATTTGGTATTCCATTTTTATGGCAACTTATAAAACCTAATAAAAAATTGAATTTTATTTTAGGCATTTCCTTTGTATGTCTATCATCTTATATGATACTGGCCTGGCTATCTAATTTTTTTAATATCATTTCATTTTCTAATATTGGAAAGCAAGTTGTAATTTTTGCTATTGTAAGTTTTATAATGGCTTTATGGATGATAAGAAATAGTTTAAAAGAAAATATTTAATATGTAACTTTGCGTCTTAAAATCATAAAAGCTATGACGCTTCAAGACATTCCGAAAATAAAAAACACCAATTCAAATAATTTTTTTCTTTTGTGTGGCCCTTGTGCTATTGAAGGTGAAGATATGGCTCTTAAAATTGCTGAGAAAGTGGTTACTATCACTAACAAATTAGAAATTCCATATATATTTAAAGGAAGTTTTAAAAAAGCAAACCGAAGTAGAATTGATAGTTTTACGGGTATTGGTGATGAAAATGCTTTAAAAATTTTAAGAAAGGTTTCTGAAACTTTTGATGTCCCTACGGTGACAGATATCCATGAAATTAGTGATGCGCACTTAGCTGCCCAATATGTTGATGTATTACAAATTCCCGCTTTTTTGGTGCGTCAAACCGATTTGGTAGTGGCTGCTGCAAAAACTGGTAAAGTTGTCAACTTGAAAAAAGGGCAATTTATGAGTCCAGAAGCCATGAAGCACGCCGTACAAAAAGTAAAAGACGCGGGTAGTGATAAAGCTTGGATAACCGATAGAGGCACCATGTTTGGCTATCAAGATATGATAGTTGATTTTCGTGGCATACCAACCATGCGACAATATGCTCCTACTATTTTAGATGTTACACATTCTTTACAACAACCCAATCAAACGGCAGGTGTTACAGGTGGTAGACCCGATATGATTGAAACTATTGCTCGTGCAGGAATTGTTAACAATGTAGATGGATTATTCATAGAAACTCATTTTGACCCAGCCAATGCAAAAAGTGATGGGGCTAATATGTTGCATCTAGATAATTTAGAAAAATTATTAACAAATTTGGTTGCCATTAGAAAAACAATTCAATCCCTGTAATAAGTATTTTCAATAAAAAAACCTATTTCCAGAATTTTTTTCCCTGATTTCATATGTTTCTTTAACGACAGCTGTTAATACATCGTCATTTATGGCTTCTATAGATTCATACCGTAAAGACTTTATCATTTTGCGTCCATCCGCTGTCATAAACTCCTGAAAAACGGTTAAGTGAGTGGCATTCCAAAAACCGACATCTACATAATCCTTCGTTTGATTTAAATAGCAAATAGGTCGTTTATCTACATAAAAAAAAGGCGTTTTCCATTTAAACAACAACTCTGCATTTAGTAAAGCTTGCTCAATAATCATTTGCAAATGCAATAAATCATCTCGTTTTATTTCATTGAGTGGCTTATCCGGAATACTCGCAGGCACTTATGCATTAATGAGTGTGGCTGTAGTATATTGGCTGGTTACAACTTACAGTAACGGTATATTAATTTTAGATGGACAAATATTTCGATTAGTCATCCTAATCTTAGCACTTGTGTCTCTTTTAAGCATTGTTACTGGTGTGATTTTAACGACCCAAAAAGCAAAAAAACGAAGCTAAAATTTGGGATAACACTTCCAAACGTTTGGTCATCAATTTCTTAATTCCTTTAATAGCTGGAGGACTGTATATTTTGATAATTTTAAGTAATGGGGAATATGGACAAACAGGTGGTTTGATGCTTATTTTTTATGGATTAGCATTAGTTAACGCTTCTAAATATAGCATTGGCAATATTAGATATTTAGGTTACATAGAAATTGTTTTAGGCTTAATTGCCACATTACTTCCAGGATATGGATTCTAGCTGTGGGTTATAGCTTTTGGTATTATGCACATTATTTATGGAACCTGGATGCATTTTAAATATAACGAACCATTTACATACACCTATTTTGAATTAAAAAGTGAGTACAATAACAAACATAAATAAAGTTTTTGATCATCGTATTAGATTAGGCATAATGTCAATTCTGATGGTGAACGAGTATACCAATTTTAATATGTTGAAAGAGTTATCTAATTTAGGTCGTATTTTTTTTGACTACCCCCATACAAATCAACAACCTACAAACCGGCCATTATTTTATATTCTACCTCATGCACTTTTAGTAATAGGTTTATTACTTTCAATCTTTATAAATATTGTCAAATTCAAACAATTTGATATAGCCATAATATTAATGGCTCTTTTTTCTGTTGTGTATATAGGTGGTATCAGCTTACTATCGTCTTACAATCAGTTTATATTTCCTATTTTGCCAATATTACTTATTTGGATAAGCTATACCCTTAATAACTATGTAATATTTAAAATAAATCTGTTTAGTCTTAAAAAATAACACCTTTCTATAGTTATCAACTACCAGATAAACACAACACGAGCTACTAGCCTATTTTATAGATGTCTCTGATTTTTTATAATAAAAAAAAGCTAATTATAAATCCCTATTTTTTTCTTGTAATTTCCTGACAATTGACGCTGCTCTATTTCTACTTAAAACTCTTGGTAAACCAGCTAAAAACTTATTAAAAGCCCCTGGTACAGCCACTATTTTCCCATTATGCATGGCCTTATAACCAAAGGCAGCAACTTCTTTTGCACATGCCATGTTAAATGCTATTTTATTATCTGATGAACTACTCCCTGACACCACTTCTTGAAACGATGTTTTTGTAGGCCCTGGACATAATACAGTAGCCGATACCCCGGTTCCTTTTAACTCATTAGAAATAGCTTGAGAAAACGACAACATATAAGCCTTTGATGCATAATAAATAGACATTAAAGGACCTGGCTGAAAACCTGCCAAAGATGATAAATTTAAAATTTTACCCGAATTTCGCTCTAACATACCCACGATTATAAGTTTTATTAAATGGGTCGCTGTTATGACATGCAACTGCAACATTTGCATTTCGCGTTCCCAATTCGTTTCCGAAAACTTTCCGAACAATCCAAAACCAGCATTATTTACTAAAACATCTATAGAAACGTTGCTAATATGATTGAAAACATCTTGCGCAGCAGTAGGTTCGCTTAAATCTTTTACGATGAGTGTTATTTCAGTTTTATTTACTTTTAAAATCTCTTTTTTTGCCACTTCTAAATTAGTAGCATCAACATCAACTAATATAAGATTATAATCATCTTTTGCTAACAATAACGATAACTCAAGACCCAAACCAGAAGCTGCTCCGGTTACTAAAGCATTTTTAGACATCTTGGTTTATTATTAAAAAAATTAAATGATAGGTTTTCATCTTTCTCGGTTTTTGCAATCTGGAAGACATACTTAATATGTACTATTTATTCTTTGATAGATTTTGAATGGTTGCAAAATAACATCTTTTTTAACTATTTTAAAAAGGAAGTGACGGACTTTTATTATAATTCATATGGAACCTTTGTTTTATTCTTAAAAAATTGCTTACTGACAATGATAGCTTTGGCATAAATTTTGAATTTATATATGAGTTTGAAAGCTAATACAAACTTTATTGGTAACTTTGCTCCCCGAATTTATCGCAGAAGTAATATCCTTTTATTAATAGTTAAGTTTAGCTAAAGAAAAGAACAAGGATATACCAAAAAGCCGGCTATTTAACCCTGAGTATAGTCTAAGGGTTAGAAAACGCTCATTTTTTTGTATAAATTTGATAACAATTAAAGTAATAAATACTATTCATTAAAATATTGGGGTCGACTGGTTTTGACAGCGAGATTAATTGAACGGTAAGCACGTGGTGTAATGATTTTGAAACACCTAAAAGACTAAATCAAACTTTAAACGGCGAGAATAACTACGCTTTAGCTGCATAATTCGAATTATAGTAGAATTAGCCTCGGTACACAAGGTGTACAAGCTTTATGTCTCCGGAAAGCCTTGATTGACGGCGTTCCATTTTGAGGCATCGTAAATGTCAATATAGTTTAAGCAGTGCTTTGTTGCTTTTACGAAACTTAAGAAGCTAAGTTAAAAGTGGGTTGTCTTTAACCAGCTTTTAATCGAAAACTCAAGAAAAGAATAAACGTGTAGAAAGCTCTTTGGTTACTTGTTTGGACGAGAGTTCGATTCTCTCCGACTCCACAAAAACCTGTAAACAAACAATTTACAGGTTTTTTTTATTTTACTATTATCCAGAAAAATAAACATAACAATACATTTACATTCCAATTGAACATATGAATATATATACTTTAAATTTATATCATAAAAACAAAACAATATGACAACAGATGAAGTTGCCAAAAATACTTCAATAATTGAAAGGTATGATATTTCAATTATTGAACCTCTAAATTGGTGGATAGGTTTTAAGAACCAGACGCTACAACTTTTGGTACATCATTCAAATATTTCAGAAAGGACTCCTGTTATTTTTCATGAAGGTGTTTCCATTGAAAAAGTACATCTTGCTGATAGCCCTAACTACCTATTCATAGATTTGGTTATTTCTGAATTAACCAAAGCTGGGAAATTTAATATTATTTTCAAACAAGATAAAAAAGAAGATTTAATACATACATATGAATTAAAATCAAGAGAAAAACCTTCAGAAGACTATATTGGTTTTGATAGTAGTGATGCTATTTACTTAATTACACCTGATAGATTTGCTAATGGAAACCCTAATAATGATATTATTGAAATTCTAAATGAAAAAACCATAGACAGAAACAACAACAATTCAAGACATGGAGGAGACATATTAGGCATTATCAATCATTTAAACTATATTGAAGATTTAGGTTTTACTGCTATTTGGCCCACCCCATTGCTTACAAATGATATGTATCAAAGCTCTTATCATGGGTATGCTATAACCAATTTTTATCAAATCGACCCTCGTTTTGGCTGTTTAGAAGATTACAAAACATTATCACTTAAAATGTCTGAAAAAGGTATGAAATTAATAATGGACCAGGTGGTCAATCATTGTGGTTTAGAGCATTGGTGGATGAAAGATTTACCATTTAAAAATTGGATAAATCATCAAGAAAATTACATAAAAAACAAGGATAATTGGGATGACAGCAAAGGTATTATTACAAGCCATAGACGAACCACTAATCAAGATATTTATGCATCTGAAATCGATAAAAATGATATGAGTGAAGGTTGGTTTGTTTCAGCAATGCCTGATTTAAATCAACGCAATCCATTTATGGCAAAATATACCATTCAAAATAGTATTTGGTGGATTGAAACTGCCAATTTAGGAGGTATTCGTCAAGACACATACTCGTATCCTGATAAAAATTTTATGAGTCGTTGGGCTGGAGACATCATGAACGAATACCCAAACTTTAGTATAGTTGGAGAAGAATGGACCAACAACCCATTATTAATTGCATATTGGCAACAAGGCAATCCAAATAGAGATGGTTACAATTCTAATTTAAAATCTCCAATGGATTTTGCTATGCAAGAAAAAATTGTGAGTAGTCTAAATCAAGAAGAATCTTGGGACTCTGGCTTTATTGAAATATACAAGGCTTTAGCTAATGATTTTGCTTATGTAAACCCAAAAGATATTGTAGTTTTTCCTGACAATCATGATATGAGTCGCATCTTTACGCAACTTAACGGAGATGTTGCCCATACTAAAATGGCTATCAGCTACCTATGTGTATTGCCACGTATTCCACAAATATATTATGGCACTGAAATTTTAATGAATGATTTTGATAACCCTGGAAATCACGGACTTATTCGTTCCGATTTCCCCGGCGGCTGGAGTAATGATAATGTTAATGCATTTACTGGCAAAGGTTTAACTGACACTCAAAAAGACATGCAAATCTATATTAAAAAGCTTTTAAATTACAGAAAAAGCAGTAAAGCTATTCACAAAGGAAAAACCATTCATTTCACTCCCAACAACGGAATCTATTTACTGTTCAGAATCTTGAACAATGAAATAGTAATTCATATTATGAATAAAAATAATACTCCAGTTAAATTGAATTTATTAAGGTTTAATGAAATCGGTTTAAAAGGTAGAGCCGTTAAAAACATAATAACAAATTATCAGTTTTTCTGGGGAAATAATATCACCCTGACCCAAAAAGGAAGTACCATTCTATCTACTAAATTAAAGTAAGTCACTACTTGGTAATACTAATTTAAAAAGACATATTCAAAATAAAAATGTAACATCAATAAGCTAATCTAAATTATCCTTAAAAAATTTTATTTAATTTGGTCACCATAATTAACATCTTTTGGAGGACCAGAATTTTATTAACGATTTAAAAGCAGGCAAACATTTTGCTTACGGAAAACTAATTGACAACTTTCAACAAAAGGTATTTGCTACTTGTATATCATTTGTACCCAATAAAGAAGATGCCGAAGATATCGCGCAAGAAGTATTTGTGGAGGTTTTTAATTCAATTAATAAATTTAAAGGAGACTCTAAGCTATCAACTTGGATTTATCGAATTACCACAAATAAATGCTTAGAGTTTATTAGAAAAAGGAATACTAAAAAACGCTTTGCTTTTTTACAATCTATTATGGGAAATGAAATTCCTACTGATAAAACTAAATATTTTACAGAAATAAACCACCCTGGTATTTTATTAGAAAATAAAGAAAAAAGCGAAACACTTTTTAAAGCTATAAACCAATTGCCTGAAGCTCAAAAAATTGTTTTCACACTTAGTAAAGTAGAGGGTATGAGTAACCTAGAAATTTGCGATATTACAGAAAAAAGTTTATCATCAGTAGAATCCTTAATGTTTCGAGCTAAAAAAAATTTACAAAAAGCTTTAGAAAACTTTTATAAAAGCGAAAAGTAACGCAAGTTTTTATTAATTATTGCATCTAAAAAATATAATACATTAGAATGGACACAAATAAAAACATAGAAAATAAAATTAATAGCACTTTAGAAGCTGTAAATGCTATTGAACCTGTTAACGTGTCTCCTTTTTTTAAGGATAAGACAATGCAACGATTATTTTCCGAAAAAGAAAAGACAAACTCTAACTGGAACTGGTTTACTCCAAAATTACAACTTGCAACTTTAGTATGTGTTGTTATTTTAAACGTCATAGCATTTACTCAAATGAAATCTTCTTCATATGAAGAAAACATGAATACATTTTCCGAAACTTATGGGCTATCAACCAACTATGAAACTTCCTATTTAAATTAAATAATATGAAAAAAAATATACTATTATATATTTTACTTTCCTTTCTTATTATTGTTAATGGTTTTTTCTTATATAATTATATGGGAAAACCAGGAATCAATAAAGAAAAAGGTAATAAAGATCCAATGAGTTTTATTATTAAACAACTAAAATTTGATGATTCACAATTAGAAACATTAGAAAATATAAATAAAGAACATCGTCAAAACATGAGGCGTATTGACTTTAATAGAAAAGAATTAAAAGACCTTTTGTATAGTAAAATTTTTGATACTTCTAATAGCAAAAAAGTTATTGATTCTTTAACAAAACTAATTGGTCAAAAAGAAACTGAATTAGAAACTGAGGTATTTTATCATTTTAAAAGTATTCATGAGCTATGTAATGACACACAAAAAAATAAATTCAAAGAAATAATAAATAATGCGCTTCGCAATGATAACGAAAGAAACCGCAGACCACCTCCTTTTAACGAAGGAGAAAGAAATAGTCCGCCACCAAATAGAAACGACCATGGTATTTTACCCCCACAGCATTAATTAAAAAAGCCTCTTAACTAAATAAGAGGCTTTTTTTTATATTTTATTTAACAAAAGACTGCACAAGTTTAAAAGATAATATTCATCTAAAAAATTATAATCTATAAAAATATAAAAAATGAATAGTAACACAATTAAAACAGCATTAGTAATTTTTGGAATAACCATTTTAATCTCTAACAGTTCTTTTGGACAATCTAAAAACAAAGACAACAAACAAAAACCACCAACATTCAGCGAATTATTAGAGCAAATGGATAGCAATGAAGATGGCAAACTTTCTTTAGAAGAAGTAAAAGGTCCTTTAAAAGAAGATTTTTCTAAAATTGACAAAGATGAAGACGGCTTTATATCTGAAAAGGAATTGAAAGAAGCCCCTAAACCAGAACGAAAAGAGCGACAAAATTGAGTTCGCAAAACGACTAAAAAACTATTAATATGAATAAAAAAACTAACATATCGGCAGTCATAAAAACGTCTATTTTCATATTATTTTCAGCATGTTTCATTGCTTGTAGCAGTGATAGTAGTACCAGTTTTAATGAAACAATCCAAGATGAAGAAATAATAATTGACGACACCGATTTTGAAGCCACTGATTGGACGAGTGACACGCATAGTAACGACGCTGACCCAGATTTTGATGAAGTATTTGAAAATAACACAGTCAAAAGATTAGATATTGTCATTTCAAATACACGTTGGCAAAGTATGCTAAATAATATGACTAATCTATATGGAACCTTTGGCTCTAAAGGTAATGGTAGTAGTTTTTCTGATGAAGACCCCATTTTTGTACCTGCAGAAGTATTTTATGAAGGGAAAGAATGGTATAGAGTTGGTGTTCGTTTTAAAGGCAATTCCAGTCTTCAATCAAGTTGGCAAGCTGGTATATTAAAATTATCTTTTAAATTAGATTTTGATGAATTTGAAGATGATTATCCACAAATAAAAAACCAACGCTTTTATGGGTTTAAAAAATTAAGTCTTAAAAATAATTATGATGACAAATCAATGCTCAGAGAAAAAGTAGCTATGGATGTCTTTAAAAATTCTGGTTTGGTAGGGTCAAATACGGCTTTTTATACCGTTTATGTGGATTATGGTAGTGGTGCTCAATATTTTGGAGTCTACACATTAGTAGAAGAAGTTGATGATACGGTTATTGACACTCAATTTTCAAGTGATGATGGCAACTTATATAAACCAGATGGCGATGCTGCAAGTTTTGCATATGGTACCTATGATGAGGATGAATATGTGAAAAAAAACAACGAAGATGAAGCTGATTTTTCAGATGTATCAAATTTATTAGCAACCTTACACGATACTTCTAGAACAACCGATGCAGCTACTTGGAGATCAAATCTTGATGCTATTTTTGATACGGATGTATTCTTAAAATATTTAGCCATAAATACAGTCATTCAAAATTGGGATACTTATGGACGCATGACGCATAATTATTATTTATATAACAATCCTTCAACAAATAAATTAACATGGATTCCCTGGGATAATAATGAAGCATTACAAGAAGGAAAAATAAATGGCTCTCCAGAGTTAGATTTTTCAGATGTTTCAGCTTCTCAATGGCCATTAATAGGTTATTTATATAATGATAGCGTATACAAAGCTAAATACGATGCATACCTTCAAGACGTTATAAATGGAGCCTTTGAAATAAATACCATGCAGTCACTGTACGCCTCATACTCAGATTTAATTGCTCCTTATGCTACCTCTGAAGTTTCAGGCTACTCCTTTTTAAATAGCAGTAGCGAATTTTATTTAGCAATCTCAGAACTCAAAACACATGTTGATAGCAGAACAACAGCCGTAAATAATTATTTAAACAATTAGAGTATTTATTTTGAATTAGTCCTGTTTTGAATAAAGCTTCGTATGTATTTACGAAGCTTTATTATTAAATCAAAAAAATAAACACAGGTTTTTATTAAAAAAAACATCTAAACATTAAAAACATATCATAATTAAAAAACTAAAAAAACTAAAACCATGAAACACATTAAATTGATAATAACCATTTTCCTTTTAGTATTATGCTTAGGTACTTATGCTCAACCTCCTCGAGGCAGACAAGGAGATGGACAAAATCAACAAAGAGGGGAAAAACCAAATGCCTCACAAATTTTAGCTATGTTAGACACAAACAATGATAATGTCATAGATAAAGATGAAGCATCAAATGATAAAAGAGGAAAAATAGCTGAAGATTTTGATGAAATAGATAGCAATGATGATAACTTAATTGACTTAGAAGAATTAGAAGTGTTATTAAACAATGTAAAACCAAAAGCTGTTTCTCCAGAAAAATTACTCAAAGAAATTGATGATAATGGTGATGAAAAATTAAATGAACTTGAAGTAGCCGCTAAAAACAATAAATTACTATCAGAAAATTTTAATAGTATTGATACAAATCAAGATTCTGAACTGGATTTAGACGAATTAAAAGCATTTTTTTCTCAAAATGAAGAAAAAATGAAAAAAAAGAAAAGAAGCTAAATAATTTAACTCTATAATATAAAAAATGATAAAAAAAAACCTCTTAATAACGGTTGTATTTGTAACTATTCTTATTGCATGCAACAGTAACAAAAGCATTGTTTCTCAAATAGATAAAAGCAATAATACATCCAATGATATAGTGTCTCACGCACATACTGATTATTTTGGAGCCTATAAGATGGAAGACCCTATTTTTGGCACTAAAACAATTGTAACCATTTCTAAAAACGAACGTATCATGATTACCAATTCACTCCCTAATCATGAAACAGGGGACTTTCCCACAATAGGGAATCCAAATACTATTTCGGCACAAAACAAAACGTATTCATTTCCTTTAACTCCTAAATACACAGGCAATCCTCAATGGATAAGAGAGCCTGGAATAGCTTTAAATGGTGTAAAATTTGAACCTGGAACTGCTGAAGTTGTTGAATGCGATACTGGAGAAAGCTATCGTGTAGAAGCCTTTCAAAATTTAATTAATTTGGGGCTTGATTTCAACCATGCGCATGTACAGCCAACAGGTGCTTATCATTATCATGGCACCCCTACTTCTATCATTGAAGATTTAGATGCAGGTGAAGATTTAATTCATATTGGTTTTGCTAAAGATGGATTTCCTATTTATTTTTCAAAAAGCGAAGCTTATAAACCAAGTTTTAAATTAATCGATAGCAATCGACAAGGAGAAGACTGCACCTATACAAACCCTAAAAAAACAATTGATGTTTCGGTTAATGATCATCATGATGGTACATTTACCTCCGATTATGAATTTGTAGAAGGCTATGGAGATTTAGACGAATGTAATGGCATTAGCATTGATGGAAAATACATGTATCTTGTTACAAACTCTTTTCCTTATGTTAGCAGATGTTTAATGGGGGAATTTCATCAAGAAGAACGAGGTATGGGAATTAGGCAAAATGGAGCTAGACAAAGACAAAATAGACGAGAAGATGGAGAAAGGCCAAGTTTTAATGAATTATTAGAAATGATGGACACTAATAAAGATAACAAAATTAGCAAGGCAGAAGCAAGGGGACCTTTGAGTGAAAACTTTAATAAAATTGATACAAATAAAGATGGCTTTATTTCTAAAGAAGAATTAGAAAAAATAAAGGAAACAAATACGCAAAAACCACAAAGAGAAAAAAAATAAGGAGATCGAAACAATTTATAATAATACCCCCTATTTATACTAATATGACACAATCTTAAATACATCTTTTTTAGCAATAATTCAAAAGCATTTTTTAATTTAAATTTTTCTTCTTAAATAAATCAATCCACATCTTTTGAACTAAGCATTTCATATAAAATAATTTCAATTTAAAACACAAGTTTTTATTACATATGACATCTAAAATAAAAAACATTAAAATAAAACTATGAAAACCTTATTTAAAAAGCCTATTTCTGTAATAGCTCTCATTATATTAATAAACTTTTCATTTCTAACATGTAGTAGCACGGATGATACTTCAACCGAAAACAACATAGAAGGTGAATCTTTAACAGAATTGCCATCAGAATTTACAGCTTTTAATAGTGACGCGGTAGACGCTTATTTATCCAACAATGGAAAAACCATTACTATTGAAACTACAGGTTTACCAAATCATAAAACAGTATATTGGGGAACAAGTAGCTCGCTTTACTTGGATGAACCTAATGTAGAGGTTACTCCTTCTATTATGAGTAGTAACAATAATGCTGTTACTATAACTGTAGATGCTACACCAGATTTGACAGGAAACACCGTTGCTACACAGTTAAATACTATAGGAATAGCAGTAAGTGGCGCTTCCATATTCAATGACTCTGAAGGTAACGGCCCTTTAAATCAAGCAGCAGCAAGTTTAGATTGGACAGGAGCACATATTGGCCCTGGTGTTTATCATTATCATTTAGAACCTAAAGCTTTCTCTAACGATGATGACAAACTAATAGGCATTTTATTAGATGGAGTATTTTTATATGGGAGAAAATGCTATGCAACCAACTCTTACCCTACAGATTTAGATGCGTCTGGTGGGCACATTAGCGCAACTCAATATACAGATGGGGAAGAACAATACCACTATCATATCATTAATGAAATTTATTCTACAACAGGATCCTATATTGCTTTTGCAGGTCCATACCAAGGGTATTGATTATGAAATTTAAGCTACTTTATATCTTTTTATTTTTAATAATTTTTAGTTGTGAAACTTCTTCAAAACAAAAAAGCAACACTAATAATATAGCTAAAGTAATAACGAATATAACTGTTGAAAAAAATAAACTAATTCTTAATGGAAATGAAGGGAATTGGTATTATAAAAATCAATTATTTAATGGGTATTTAGTTTCCTATAACCCCAATGGCTCACTGAATCAAAAAGTGGGGTTTTATAATGGAAAAAAAGAAGGTGTAGCCAGAATATGGTTCCCTGATGGCACACTTAAAGTTGAATCTCATTACCAGGAAAACAAACTGGTTAATAGTTATAGAGCATGGTGGCCAAATGGTACGTTAGCATCTGAAGCTAACTATACAAATGGCAAACTACATGGCTTAGAAAAAAAATGGTATGACTCAGGGCAATTAGCAAAACTAATGAACTACACAAACGGTAAAGAAAACGGCATGCAGCAGGCTTGGCTTAGAAATGGTAAAATATATGTTAACTACGAAGCTAAAAACGGACGTATTTTTGGCATGAAAAAAGCCAACCTATGTTATCAATTAAAAAACGAAGTGGTAATAACAAAATAAAAGTGAGATGAGATATTTGTTTGTTTTATTGTTTGTTTTCTATCTTGGTTGTAAAGAAAAAATCAAAAAAGAAACTATAAAAACTACTGAAACAAGTAGGGTAGATTTTCTACCATATTACAATGAATCTTCTTTTACACCACATTGGTTAACCCCTGGCAGTAAGGAAGAAAAAAACTTTCATAAAATACCAGATTTTAAGTTTATCAATCAGCTTGCTGACTCCATCAGTCAAGATACATTTAATAACAAAATCTATATTACAGATTTCTTTTTCACAACATGCCCAGGTATCTGTCCACAAATGACTAATAATATGTTTAAACTACAAGAAGAATTTAAAAACGACCCAGAAATATTATTTTTATCACATTCTGTAACTCCAAGCACCGATTCTGTTTCTGTTTTAAGAGAATATGCCAATACTCACGGAGTTATAGATAATAAATGGCACTTAGCGACTGGTGACAAAGATGCTATTTACAACCTTGGAAGGAACTATTATTTTGTTGAAAATGATTTAGGAGAACCAAAAGAAATGGATGATTTTTTACACTCTGAAAATTTTCTGCTGATTGACAAAAACAAACATATTAGAGGAATTTACAATGGGTTAAATAGAGCTTCTATGGCACAATTAATAACAGACACAAAAGCTTTAAAAGCTGAAAATACAAATATTTAATTAATAGCGAGTGATTTGATTGATTATTATAAAATCAATCTTATTTTTTACAACTCCATGATTAATATCATGGAGTTATTTTATTGGTGAAAAAACTAAAGTTCAAACACTTTATCCATCAATAACCACTTTTCACCTTTTTTTGCAATAGGCAAAGCTTGCTGATAATTCCACATCAAGTTTTCCCATTCTTGTACTTTAGGATTACTTAAATCCATTTTGTTTTTCTTTTCGAAAGAAAATGAGTCATTAACTTCTAAAATCATAAAAAGCCGATTACCAACGCAATAAATTTCAGCATTTTCAATCCCAGATTTTTTGATACTTTCTGTTATCTCAGTCCAAACTTTTTCATGATGTTTTTTATATTCAGCTATACTAACTGGGTCATCAACTAAATCTAAAGCCAAACAATACCGTTTTAAATCTTTCATTATATTTTATGCATTATGTAAAACATCATCTACTGTTTCGTGTTTTCTAAACACTCTAAATCCATACCAAGCAATATATAAAAAACATAATAACGGCAATATGAATGAGAAATTCACTTCTGAGACCCCCATTATTTTTGTGTCTGCTACACCATTTCCACCCACATCAATAATCATTCCTTGAAGTTTAGGCATTAAAGCGCCACCTACAATTGCCATTACTAAACCTGCAGACCCAACTTTTGATTGTTCCTCTGTTAAATCCCCCAAAGCAATACCATATATAGTTGGAAACATTAAGGACATAAAAAATGAAATGGCCACCAAACAATACAATCCGCCAATACCTTGAATGAACATCGTTCCTAAAGCAGAAGCAACGGTTGCCAAAGCAAAAGACATCAATAATTTCCCTGAACTTAAAAAACGTAATAAATAGGTTCCAAAAGCCCGCCCCACTGTAAATAAAATAAAAGCTACTAATTGATAGTAGCCTGCTGTAACACTATCAACCCCTATGCCTTCAGCATATTGATAAATATAAGTCCAGCACATAATTTGACCTCCCACATATAAAATCTGAGCTACAACTCCTAAAACATATTTATTGTTTTTTGCTAAAATAGCAAAGGTATCTCCTATACTTGGCATTTCACCTTCATCTTTAGACTGAGGCATTTTACTAACTAAAAACAATACAAATACCCCTATTAATACCAAACCTAAAATCACATACGGATTTCGAATCACCATTAAATCTGTTGTTTTTATTAAAATTTTTGAAGCTTCATCTAAAGCACTAAAATCTTCTATATCATCAGACTTTAAATTCTTTAAAACAAATTGCTGAGCAACAATCAGCCCAATAATCAACCCAACAGGATTAAATGCTTGTGCTAAATTCAAACGCTGGGTAGCAGTTTCTTTAGCTCCCATCGCTAAAATATAAGGGTTTGCTGCTGTTTCTAAAAATGCTAAACCAAACGTTAAAACATACAATCCAATACAAAAAAACATAAAACTTTCAGACTGAGCCGCAGGATAGAATAAAAGTGCTCCTGTAGCATATAATCCAAGCCCTATTAAAATACCAACTTTATAAGAAAACTTTCTCATAAATAATGCTGCAGGCAAAGCCATACAAAAATAACCGCCATAAAAGGCCATTTGAACCCAAGCAGCTTCAGAGTTAGAAAGCTCAAGAACTTTTTTAAAAGCCTGTACCATAGGGTCTGTTACAGCATTTGCAAATCCCCAAAGGGCAAATAATGAGGTTACTAATATAAATGGCATTAGCACCTTTTTTGAAACTACTTGTATTGTTGGTGTGTTTTTCATTTTAATTTAGTTGGTTGTATATATAAAAATTGTGTTAACGTGTTTCAATTGATCTGTCTAAATGTGTATAACCACCATCTACATACAATAATTGACCTGTTGTATGTCCAGACTTACTCGACAGTAAAAATATTACGGCGTCTCCTATTTCCTCTGCTGTAGTCATACGATTTTCAAAAGGGATATTTAATGTGATTGCTGCCAACTTTTCTTCTTTATTTGGAAATGTACTAATCCATTTTTCATATAAAGGTGTATAACATTCGGCTACAATTAGTGCATTTACACGAATACTATATGGTAGTAACTCCACAGCCCATTCTCTGGTTAAAGCATTACGTCCACCATTTGATGCCGCATAACCAGAAGTACCTCCTTGACCAGTATCTGCAGTTTTAGAACCAATATTCACAATGGCTCCTTTGCTTTTCTTTAGCTCAGGCAGCGTATAATGAGCCATTAAATAATAATGAACTAAATTCCGCTTTAAAGAATGCATAAAACCATCATAATCGCCACTTTCTAATCCAACCCCATCATTAGCACCTGCATTATTAACAAGTCCATCAATGCGACCGTATTTTTCAACAACAGCATTTACAGCGTTTTTGCATTGTTCTGGATCAGTAAGCTCTGCCAATGCATAAAATACTTCATGACCATTTGCTTTAAACTCCTTAACAACTTCCGAAACACTGGCCTTATTTCTAGTAATAATAACGGGAATAGCATTCTCTCTTATTAAAGATTCAACAATTCCTAATCCTATACCCTTTGATCCTCCTGTAACTATTACTACTTTATCTTGTAACTGTAAATCCATTTTTAAATTTATATATTTAAATTATACACCTGCACGGCATTTTCACTCATTACCTTTTCTATATCTTCTTTTGAAAAACCTCCGAAATAATTTGTAATTATCTGCAAAACTTCTTGATACTGTCCAGCAAGTAAACATACTGGCCAATCTGAACCAAACATTATTCTTTTAACTCCAAAAGCCTCAACAATAGTGTCCAAAAAAGGTATAAATATTGATTCATTCCACTGAAAATTACTCGTTTCAGTAACTAATCCAGATATTTTGCAAGATACGTTTTTATATGCTGCTAATATCTGAATATTTTTTTTCCATTCGGCATCAATACCTTCTGATATTTTAGGTTTAGCAATATGATCTAAAATAAATTTTTGATGGGGAAACTTTTCAACCAAAGCAATAGCTTGTTTCAATTGATGTTGATGAATTAAAATATCATATGTTAAACCAAACTGCTCTAATTTTCTTATACCGTTCAAAAATTCTGGCCTTAGCATAAACGCATCGTCAGTTTCTCCTTGAACAATATGTCTAACCCCCTTAAAGTTTTTGTTTTTTGAAAAATATGCTAACCGCTCTTCAACATTATCAGCTCTTAAGTCTACCCAACCTACAACACCTTTAATAAAAGGATTATCCTGAGCGCATTGCAAAAGAAATTCTGTTTCTGCTTCAGATTGATCTGCTTGAACAGCAATACAACCGTCAACACTATTCGCCTCTAATATTGGCTTTAAATCTATTGGTAGAAAATCTTTTCTAATAAGTTGCATAGACTCATCAATCCAGCTATCTCTAACTGGATTATATATCCAAAAATGTTGATGAGCATCAATCTTCATTACTAACCTTGATAGTTTTTACAAACTTGTCTAGATACACCCAAGCCTTCTATACCTAATTCCATAACATCACCTTCTTTTAAATATAAAGGTGGTGTTAACCCTAAACCTACTCCAAATGGTGTTCCTGTAGAAATAATATCACCAGGTAATAAAGTCATAAACTGACTAATATGGCTAACAACGTGTTGTACATTAAATATAAAATCTGACGTTGAGCTATTTTGCATCATCTTTCCATTTAATTTCAACCATAAGTTTAAATTATTTGGATTTGGAATTTCATCTTTAGTTGCAATAAAAGGTCCTACTGGCGCAAATGTATCACAGCCTTTCCCTTTACACCATTGTCCTGAACGCTCAATTTGAAAAGCACGTTCACTAACGTCATTATGCAAAACATAACCTGCCACATGGTCAAAAGCATTAGCTTCTTCAACATAAGATGCTTTTTTTCCAATCACAATGGCTAATTCTACTTCCCAATCTGATTTTGTACTGTTTTTTGGTATGATAACATCATCATTTGGCCCAACAAGTGCCGTAGTAGATTTAAAAAATAATACTGGTTCTTTAGGAACTTCCATACCTGCTTCAGCAGCATGTTGCGCATAATTTAAACCAACACATACAATTTTAGAAGGTCTTGTTAAAGGCACTCCTAAACGCACATCATCTGAAACTTTTGGACAACTTGATTGATTTTCTCCTAACCAAGCACTTAATTTTTCAATACCGTTATTACCAAAAAATTCTTCGTTATAATCTGTACCAAATGCCGAAACATCTAATTTCGTTCCATCTGTTAATTGCACGCCTGGTTGCTCATTTCCTTCTGCTCCAAATCTTATTAATTTCATCTTTATAATATTTAATTTTTTATTATTCTATTTTTAATTTCCATTTAGGGTTACAAAACCACCATCTATAGCATAATTTGAACCTGTAATAAATCCTGCTTCATCAGAGCATAAAAACAAAACCAAATCAGCCATTTCCTGTGGTTTGCCCATACGACCAATAGGCTGTGTTTGTGATAATTTCTCAAACATTTCTTCCTCTTTTCCTGGGTAGTTATTTTTTATAAAACCATCAACAAAAGGGGTATGAACACGACCTGGCGCAATACTATTACAACGAATTCCATCTTTTATAAAATCTTTTGCTATAGAATATGTCATGGTTAAAACGGCTCCTTTAGTCATAGAGTATGCAAAACGATCATTAATTCCAACCGTTGAGGCTATTGATGCTATATTTAAAATTACACCATTGCCTGTTTGCTTTAAAGATGGCAAACAAGCCTTAATACAGTTATAAACACCTTTAATATTTACGTTGTATAATCTATCTAAATCAGCTTCTTCTACTCCTTCTATATTTCCAACATGTGCAATACCTGCATTGTTTATTAGAATATCAATAGGACCATTTTTAGTTATCGCTTCCACAATGGTATTTACATTACTTTGATTAGAAACATCACATTTATGTGCTTCAGCTATCTCTCCAAAACCTTTAATTTCATCCACTGTTTCATTGGCAGCTTCTAAATTAAAATCTAATATATGAACTTTTGCACCTTGTTTAGCAAATGTTAAAGAAATTGCTTTTCCTATACCACTTCCACCTCCTGTTACTAAGGCTACTTTATTTTTTAAACTAAATTTTGTCATCTTAAATCTATTATTTTTTAAATTCTTCAGAAATTTATTTACAAAGACATACCACGTTTCCAAGGAATAAAATCATCTTGTCTTAATTGTCTTGCTTTAGTTTGCTTACCACTTGCCACTTCAATAATATAATCCAACAAAACTTCTCCTGTTTCTGGAATTGAAGTAGTACCTTCAATAATTGCTCCTGCATTAAAATCTATAATATCATTCATCTTTTCATATAGTTTCGTATTGGATGATACTTTTATCACAGGAGTAATAGGATTTCCTGTTGGAGTTCCTAAACCTGTAGTAAATAAGATAATATTACATCCTGAACCTGCCAAACCTGTTGTAGATTCCACATCGTTTCCAGGAGTACACAATAAATTTAAACCAGGTTTTACAACTTGTTCCGTATAATCTAAAACATCTTCTACTGGAGAAGTTCCTCCTTTTTTGGCTGCACCTGCAGATTTAATAGCATCGGTAATCAAACCATCTTTAATGTTTCCTGGTGAAGGATTCATTGAAAATGCAGCTCCTAAAGCTTCTGCCTTGGAATTATATGTAGACATTATTGAAGAAAATTTACTGGCTTTCTCTGGATTTGTACATCTGTTTATAAGCTCTTGCTCAACACCATTTAATTCTGGAAATTCTGACAATACCGTAGCACCGCCTAAACCAACAATTAAATCAGAAACATAGCCTAAGGTAGGGTTTGCCGAAATACCTGAAAATCCGTCTGAACCACCACATTCTAATCCAATTACTAATTTAGATAATGGGGCTGGTTTTCGTTCAATTTTATTGGCTTCAATTAAACCAACAAATGTCTTCTTTACTGCCTCAGCTAATAATTCTTTTTCTGAAATACTTTTTTGCTGTTCTAAAATGTAAACAGGTTTTTGAATGTTAGGTGACATTTTTAAAAGTGCATCTTGTAAAATACTTGCTTGAGCATGTTGACACCCTAAACTTAAAACAGTAGCACCTGCTACATTTGGGTTATTTATATAACCTGCCAATAAATTGCATAATGCTATAGAATCTGAAGTTGCGCCACCACAGCCTCCATCATGGGTTAAGAATTTAACACCATCAACGTTTGGAAACAATGGATTTTTAGAATGGTCTTCTCCATCAGTTAATATATTTTTTTCTAAAATAGCTTCTGTTGAAACCCCAGAAGTATAGTCGTTAATTAAACCATCAACATCTAAACCTAAGTGTTGTTTTTTTCCATAGCCTAATTTTTCAATTAGAGCTTGTTTTAATACCTCAACATTTCTATTTTGACAAAACACCAAAGGAATAACCAACCAATTATTTTCTGTCCCTACTTTTCCATCAGCTCTATGATAGCCTTCAAAAGTTTTATTTACAAATTTAGAAATATCTGGAGCTTCCCATACTTCTTGTTTATCCGAATCATTTACGCCATAGGCTTCTGTATCATGAATTAAATTCGTAGTACTTATTAAATCTCCCTTAGCAATTGTTTTTTTTGCTTTACCCACCAAAACACCAAACATATATACAGAATCTCCCTCGTTTAAAGATTCTGTTATAAATTTATGTTTAGCTAAAATATCATTCTGAATTTCATATACTTGATTTTCATGAACTATTTGCTCTCCTTTCTTTAAATCAGTAAGGGCAACAATAACATTATCCTTCGAATGGATTTTCAATACTTTTTGATGTACGCTCATTAAATTTTATATTTATATTGATTGCAATACTAACACAAATGAATCATGGAGTCTTCCTAATATATAACTATAAATAATACTTTTTTTGCTTTGAATTTCAAAATGAAACTATTAAATATATTTATTTTAATCTACATTACAGCTTTTTATATCAAACTTATTACTTACTATTGTGTTTGATACAATCCTGTATTACCTTTTTCTAAAAGAGGCATTAATTTAGTTACTATATCTTTTTTCTTTTGAGCTATGTTAATAGTTTCATTTGGATCTTTCAAATGATCATATAATTCAATATTAGGTTCCTCCACTCTAAAGTACTTTGTTAAACGATATCTTTCGGTGCGAAGCGAAATTCCATCTTTAAAATAACTGTAGGCTGTATTAGTGTGTTTCACTTCTTCACTATTCAACAAACCGTCTAAACTTTCCCCATCTAAATCATATGGTATCTCAATGTTTGCAAGTTTCATTAAAGTAGGATATAAATCAACTGTTTCTACCACATTATCCAGAACATTTCCTGAAGTTTTGGCCTTTGGATTTTTTATAATTAACGTGCTTTTTAACGCATTTTCAAATAAAGAATGTTTCCCCCAAATTTGTTGATGTCCTAAATGCCACCCATGATCGCCCCAAATAACCACAATAGTATTTTTATCTAACCCTAGAGCCTTAAGCTCATTTAATACCAAACCAATTTGATAGTCTACATAACTGATGCTTGCATAATAAGCATGGGTTAACTTTTTAGCATAATCATCAGATATTTGATTCTCTAAATTAGGAATTTCATCTGTTAATTTATAACTATTGAATTCTCCACTATCATGTAAACTCTTTAAATTAACATGTTTTGGAATACTTGGATTTTCAGAAATTAAGATAGAACCTCTATCATAAAGATCCCAGTATTTTTTTGGAGCATTAAAAGGTAAATGAGGTTTAAAAAAACCAACTCCTAAAAAAAATGGTTCTGAACTGTCTTTTAGTTTTTTAAGTGAAGATAAAGCTAATTTTGCAGTTAAACCATCTGGATACCCTTCATCACCAACATTGCCAGCTTCGTAGGGTTTTACCTGATTTTTCATACTCTGTCGGTTTTCTCCATTCGCATAAGCAAAAAAAGCATTCCAACCTGTTTTCCATTTTCCACTATCAAAAAGAAACTCATCCCAACTAAAAGGCAATTCAAACGTTTCTGAAGGTTTGTCATTATAACCATACACCAAGCCATCTGCAGAATGGCTGATTTTACCAATACCTACTGTATAATAGCCATGTCTTCTTAAGTGATGTATAAAAGATTCAGGAGTCTCTTCTTCTTTTTTTGTAGTTGCTACAAGCTCTAAAATGTTGTTCTTAAGTTGTGCACGATTTTTTGGTCTTAATCCCGTTAACATAGATGCTCTTGAGGCTCCACATGTAGGAATTTGCACAAAATGATTTGCAAATGCAGTACCCTCAGATGCTAATTTATCTAAGTTTGGCGATTGTACAATGTTATTTCCGTAAACTCCAAGATTGGTACTAAGATCATCTACGGCAATAAATAAAATATTTGGAGTCTGCGACTTTGTTTTATAAGAAAACACCAAACTCATTATAAAAACAAATAAAACATTCTTCATCAAACTAAAATACGTATTTATATGTTTACCAAAAAAATATATAAACGATTAATTAACCGCTTTAACTTCAAAGCTGTCTTTTAATTTTATATCTATTGATGAACTTCCTATCATGACATCAAAAGTCCCTGGCTCTACTGTCCAGTTCATATCCTTATCCAAAATGGCTAAGTCATCAGGATGTAACGTAAAATTAATAGTTTTCGTTTCATTTGGTTTTAAATGTAAGCGATCAAAACCTCGTAAAATAGATTCATAAGTAGTTACACTGCTGACTACATCTTTAATGTACATTTGAACAACCTCATCACCCGCCATTTTTCCAGTATTCTTTACCTTAAATGATACATTAACATCAGCTTGAGCATTTAATAAATCTGGAGTTACCACCAAATCACTATATTCAAAAGTTGTATAACTCAATCCATAACCAAAAGGATATAAAGGCCCTAAAACACGTGTATTACCATAACCATTAGGACCTTCTCCTGGTTGCCCGGCATGCGATCCCGGCTTATAAGGAAAATTCAATTGAATTTGCCCAACTGTTTTAGGAAACGTAATGGATAATTTACCTCCTGGGTTATAATCTCCAAACAATGTTTCTGCAATCACCTCACCCGCAGCTGTACTTGGAAACCATGCCTCCAAAATAGCAGGTATAAATTTATTTTCCCAATTTATAGTTAACGGCTGACCGTTTATTAATACTAAAACAACTGGCTTTCCTGTAGCATATAATGCTTGCACTAATTGAAATTGGCGTCCTGGTAGATTAAGACTGGTTCGTGATTTTGTTTCACCAACACGTAATTCGTCTTCACCAACAACAGCAATAATAATGTCTGATTGCTTTGCTTTTTCTACGGCCGCTTCTATATCAGCTTGTTCCTTTGCCGATAACTCTGTTGGAATAATTTCACTACCTGGCCAATCAGGATCTACAACATCACAACCTTTTTCGTAAGCAACTTTTACATCACGACCAACATAATTTTTAATGCCTTCATACACCGAAACTGACGGGTTAAATGCTGGGCCATATCTACTAAAAGTAAAATTCAGCTCTTTAGCTAAAGGTCCAGTTATCAATATATTATCTAACTTATTTATATCTAACGGCAGTAAGTTATTCTCATTTTTAAGAAGCACTAATGATTCGCGGTTGATTTGTTTTGAAAATGCTTCATTTTCAGCAGTGTGCACTAATTTATCAGCAGCTTTTGGATATTCAACATACGGACTATCAAATAATCCTAATCTAAATTTCACACGTAACACATCAGCAACCCTAGAATCTATAGTTTTCATTGAAATTTTCCCCTCACTAATCAACTCCCGTAAAGGTTCTATAAAAGATTCTGGTGTTCTAAAAGTAGTTCTTACATTTAAACCTGCTTCAATAACTTGTCGTACTGCCTCTTTATAATCTGCTGCAACTCTATGTTTTTCAGAAACATATTCTACCGCTTCACTATCAGACACAACATACCCATTAAAACCATATTTTTCGCGAAGTAAATCGGTTAAAAAATAACGACTTGCTGTAATTGGAACACCATCATAATCATTATAGCTACTCATAATTCCCATAGGAGCAGCTTCTTTTATAACACGTTGAAAAGGGTACAAATGCAATTGAAACATCTCGCGTGGTGCTACATGTGAATCGGTTCTTGCTTCCCCATCACGAGCACCTTTAGGAATACTATAAACTGCAAAATGTTTTAAAGTTGATGCAACACCTTGTGATTGGATACCTAAAGTCATTTGTTTTCCCAATTCGGCAATATGATAAGGATCTTCACCATAACATTCTAAAACACGCCCCCAACGTTGATCACGCGCTACATCTAAAATAGGTGCGTAAATATTGGTATATCCTAATGCTTTTGCTTCTCTTCCAACAATTTCTCCAGCTTTTCTAACAAGTTCTTTATTCCACGTACTTCCAATACCGATGGGGGCAGGAAGTGGTGTTGCTTTTTCATGGCATAAACCATGAACACCTTCATTTGTAAAATCTACAGGAATACCTAACCTCGTTTCTTCAACAAACCATTTTTGAACGCTATTAATAGTTTCTGCATGGGTACTGTATGGGTACGCATATTTAGTATGTGTTTTTTCTTGATTCCAAATGGTATTTAAATGTTCGTCAATATTTGCAATACCATCTTTCCAAACACGATTTTTCCATTCAACTGTTGGCAATTCATCTTCTAAAACTCGTGCAAAGCCGTATAATGTTGTTAGTTGACACGTTTTTTCATTAACATTCATTAATGAAATAAGGTTTGCTACTCGAGACTCCAATGAAGCTTCCGAATCTTCAAACACATCTTTCACACCATTTTTATTAAAATCAATCCAGCCTTTATGGTAAATTGATTTCTTATCAACATCCATTCCTATAAAAAAAAAGGACATCACTAATAAGGCAATTATTCTATACTGCTTCATACTTTTTATGCTGATACTAGTTTAAAATTGAGTCTTAATTTGATAATTGATACACCTTAAAATTATCAACTGTCATATGATTATTAACCGTTCTAAGACCAAAATACCCTGATGTGTACGGAGCTTCATCCAAAAAATTCACTAATAATTGATTATCTCTATAATATTGTATAATATCATTGTAAGCTATTATTTTTATATGATAATTTTTATTGGACTCTAACATATATTTAGAATCTGATAAATCGTGCTCTGGCAATAAGGGTCTTTCTCCATTGCCTACATACCTTCTAAATCGCGTTGTTTTATTAAAATTGCCTCCAACCCCCATATAATACAATTGAAGTGTATCATAATTTGAAAATTTTCCGCCTCTTTTTTTAGAATCTGCAAACAAATTTGTTGGATTTTTTGGATCTGTTGCCATCCAAAAACAATTTAAATCAGAAACACGGTCTTGAGGACCTCCTTTATCAATTATATTTACATCATATTCAATCATGATGGGGCCTTTAAATTCTTTTGTTAACCACACAGTACAACCAGAAACATCGGTGATTTCCATTTTGCCGTCATTAATTTCAACAGTTCCTTTTGGCATTTGCTCAACTTTCCAATCGGCTAAATCATTATCAAAATTATTCTCATATATCAATTTGCCTTCTACAATTAAATCATCCTTTATACTCACTTCTTTTACCTCTTGTGCACAGCCTGTGAGCATAATAACTAAAACAAAAAAAGAGAATACAATACGTTTAGTTTTACAAAAAAGTGTTTTTTTCATTTCTAATAAGCTTTAAGGTTTTTAATTTATTTGATTAATCAATACCAAACTCCATGGGTCTATGGAACGGTTAATTGTAACATTACCATTTTTATCAGCTTGTATATATTCTGTTTTCATGGTATTAGCATAGGCTTTCATGACTTTTATTTCTTCTCTTGTAGGAGGTTCTGGCTTACCTATTTCTTCCCAAAAATTATGAATATTACCATGATCCTTATCTAAAATTTCAATTTTAAATGAAGCATCTGCTTTTAAACCTGTTAAGGTGAAATTCAGTTTTTTTGAAGTTCCCGTTTCACGCTTATTCGCCCCAGAAGGAACAGCATTTTCATATTCTTCTGGATAATTATAAGCCAAAG
The DNA here is from genome assembly GCF_001310225.1 of Pseudalgibacter alginicilyticus. Lineage (GTDB taxonomy): Bacteria > Bacteroidota > Bacteroidia > Flavobacteriales > Flavobacteriaceae > Pseudalgibacter > Pseudalgibacter alginicilyticus. The sequence continues at coordinate 1,418,113 of NZ_CP012898.1, forward strand.
CAACAATATTTCCATTGGTTGATTTTTTACTTACAAATAAGTAATCATCTTTATACAATTTTTCATCTCCTAATTGATGAAGCATCCTATAAGCATGATACGACGGCTTAACCAAACCTTGAAAATTAATCATTCCAAAACCACCATGAAATATACTGGAAGCCCCTCCTTTTTCTTCAAAAATATCAGTAAATGTCCATAAAGCTAATGAATTTGTTAGCCCAATACAATCCAAATTTGATTTTACAATATATGCCGCTGCTGGAAGTCTATCATGCATAGCATCTCTACTACTAGGACTTGTATGCCATTCCGTAAGGTGTAGTTCCACATTTGGGAAATCGCTTTTTGCTATCGTATTTTTTAACCACTCCAAATCATCTTTTACAGAATGTACGTAGCGTGTTAACCCCTTACCTTTTCCTGTTTCCGGATTAAAGGCATAATCTGTTGGGTATGGGTGTGTACTTACAAAATCAACTGGTAAATTTTCTTTTTTACAATATTTAAGAAAATCTTCTATCCACACACCATGCCATTTAAGGCTATTAATATCTTTTGAATTAAATACAGCTTCAGAAACTTCATTATCTGTAGTTTCACCATCAAAACGTGTATCGGGCACAAAGTTACTTGTAGACGGCCCGCCTACTTTAAGTCTATTATCTACAGATCTAACAGCTGTTACAGACTGTTTGTATAATTCAAAATACTGCGATTTGGTGCCATCCCAAAAGAAAGGATATAAATTAGGCTCATTCCAAACTTCAAAATACCATGTTAAAACTTCATCAATTCCATACCTATCCACACAATGCTGCGTAAACGCTTTTACTAAATCATGGAATTTCTCAAAAGAATCTTCTTTAGGTGTAATATTTGCTTTCCACCAAAACTGAGTTTTACTATCTTTTGCAGCTATACTACTAGGAAAAAATGCCAATTCAACAAATGGTTTTACATTTAAATCTAACATTCTATCAAACAAATCATCTATATATTGCCAGTTGTACGAAAGTTTTCCTCTTTCTTCAACAATAGGGAACATATCATCATGAAAAAGTCCATGAAAACGCACATATTGAAATCCGCAATTTTCTTGAACCTGTTGCAATTGTTCTAACCAACCCGCACGCAACCCCTCGTTAGCACGACCTGCACCAACCATTTTACTCCAATAATGATCAAATTTTTCACCTTTGCTATTCGCATCAATAGTCACTTCTTTTTGAGCAAATACACTTACGCTACTAAGCACAACTATACTCAAACAAAAGATGCCTGTTTTAATACCGTTAAGTTTATGTTTTATCATATCTCTTATTTTAAATTATTTATTAAAAATTACAGTGTTGATAGAAGTTGGTTGCACTTCTACAGCCACCTTATCATTACCAACTTTTAAGTTGATTATTTTTAACTCTTTTTCTGGGTTATTTATCATGACAATTACTCGTCCATCTTTTAACTGAAAGGCAATATGATTTTTTCCTTCAGAAGATTTCAAAAAATGATCTCCTGGTTGCACAAAATGTGACAAGTGTTTAAATAGATAGAACTCATCTGTAAACTTTATACTTTTTGTGTTTTTATCAATAACCACCATAGAGTTTTGTGGCCATCCCCAAGCACTTTTTCCTGTTTCATCAAGCACCATATTCCAATACATATAAGACCCTGCCCCATTGTTGAAATAATGAACTAAATCGCTCCAAGATCTTTCAACTGAAGACCAATCGTTTTCATGTTCACCACACTTATTTTCTGTTTGCATCAACTTTAAGCCTGGAAATTCTTTACGTACCGTTGGAATTGCTTTGGCACCCCCCCATTGAAATCCTACGCCAGAAATATATTTTGATACTGATTTATAATTTAAAATTGTTTTTACATAATTAGGATTGCCTGAATTTACCGTACCCAACCAAATTTCCGTATTTAATTTATCTGTTTCAAATTGGGGCCCTAAGTAACCATCAATAAAATACGCCATATCTTCTGACCTCCATGTACAACTAGGCCAGTTTGGTTGATAAGCAATCTCATTTTGAGGCATAACAGCGAACAAGGACACACCCGCTTTGGCGTAAGACTGCACAAATTTTGAAAAATACAAAGCATAAGCTTTTAAATAGCGCTCTTGCATTTTAAAGGCAGTGGCATTATTGTTTATTTCTGCACCAATATGCATTTTATTGCCTTCTATAGCATTTTCAAAATTACCGCTTCGCATGGCATAATGCTCATTCACTTTCATCCATGCTGGTGGCGACCATGGAGATGCCCAAATTTGTAAATCTGGACGCACTTGTAAAGCAGCTTTCAAATATGGAATTAAGATATAACGATCCCTGTCTATATTAAAATCTCGCATTTCGAAATCTTCTGGAACATCGTTACTTGAATAATAACTCAAAGCATAATCTGAAGCTCCCAAAGGAATTCGGCACATAGAGAAATTACAACCCTCTTTTGAAAATAAGGCGTCTATAACTTCTTTTGATCCCTTAGTGTCCAACGATTGAATGGCTTCCCATCCTAATTCATTAAAAGCGCCTCCAACGCCATCAATTTTTTGTAACAAACTATCGATATAAACCGTAATATCTATATTTGAATTACTATTATCTTTTTTAAGAAACTTTTTTGGCTTTTCCCAGCGTTTCGATTCAGTGGTATATATTAGCTCTACATTTTGTGCAAAAAGATGGGTGTTAAAAAACCCAAAACAAATTAATAAGGCTGTACATTTTAAGGTTCGTTTATAACTGTTTTTCATTTCTGTATGTTCGTTTTTATTCTAAAAAAATCAATTACTTTTCTGTTGAAAAAACCGCTGCTGGCAATCCTTCCATGTTGTATAAATTAGCCCCTACAGGAATCCCCGACCATGCATAACGCACATTAATTGGGTTTGCCACTGATGTATTCCAAACTTCAATATTGCTTTTTGAAATTATTTTAGCTTCGGCTGGTTTCCATTCACCACTTTTATCTTCAATTTCAAAAGTCTTTAAAGGTTCGTCAACCAAAACAGCATCAGATAGTAAATGCTTATGTGCTACCATTAAACCCGAACCAACTTCGGAAAATGTTACAATTATCTTTTCTCCTTCAATTTTATGCGATTGGTACAATGGACCACTAACAGCATCAACAGGTATATTATAATCATTTTTTAACGCCCAAAGTGCTAAACGTTTTCCTGCATCCATTTTATTATGTGGATGAATATCTTTTGCCTCTCCTATATCATGAAGCACTGCCATTCCTGTATTTGGCAACTTTAAAGTTTTTCTTAATTGATTATTTATAGAGGCCCATCCCTTATCGGCTTCTTCATTTCCTCTTTTAAAAGATGCTAATTGTGCCCAATAGAATGAAAAATCACCTTGTCCCCATTCTGAACGCCAACTATTTATCATAGCCGTTAAATAATATTCGTATTCATTGGTCATAAATACAGCATTACTTTCCCCTTGATACCAAATAGCGCCTCTAATTTTAAAAGGAACCACACTTGAAATCATCCCATTGTGAAGTGTTGCTGGCAGTTGCTTGTCATTTTTCGGATGGATTTTAGGTTTTGGCTTTTCACTTTTTTCATCATTAGATTTCCATTTCTCTAAGCTTTTTGAGGCATTTTCGCCCTCATATTTATCAGCATTTATTATTTTAATGGTTTCCAAAGATTCTTTTCTACTAGCTTCAAAATAGGCTTTCAAGTTTTCATCATTTAGATAAGTTTCTTCTGAAATCCAAGGTTGCACACGTGTACCTCCCCAAGAACATTCTAACAAGCCTATTGGTACATTTATATGTTTACGGAGTTCTTTAGCAAAAAAATAACCTGTTGCTGTTATTTTTCCTATTTGTTCTGGATTAGCGCTTCTCCAGTTGGCCTGAAAATTTTGCTTCTTTTTTAGTAGTGATGTTGTTTGTGGTACTTCAATATGACGAATCCAATCATCATTAACTGTTGTTACTTCATTTCTAATATAATCAACTAAGGGTTGATACTGTGGTTCTTTTGAATCATTAACAAATTTAGACATGGCAAAATCCATGTTAGATTGTCCGGTACACAACCAAACTTCTCCAGACAGGACATCATTTATAACAATTTTATTTTTTGAAAATATTATTATTTGATGGGGGCCACCAGCCTTAGGTGTTTTAATATCAGCTTGCCAATTTCCATCTTGATTTGTAATCACTTGTACTGATTCTCCCCAGCTTGTTTCTACTGTAATAATTTCATTCGCTTTTGCCCATCCCCAAATAGGAATTACAGTTTCACGTTGAATAACCATGTGATCAGAGAACAAAGCATGAACCGATACATCTGCAGACAATACCGTAGGTAAAATAGTTATTATAACAAGTAATATTCGAAATCTTATTTTCATTTTTAATTCAGTTATATAAACAATTTGTATGAGAATTTTAATAGAACATGCAATTTCTAAAAAAATTAAAAAATAGACTATAAATGATTATCCATACACTATAAATGATAGCTCATTTAGTGAAGAAATAGTTGTTTTACAAACCTCTTTTTTTGGTATTTCTTTTCAAATTAAAAATCAATAAAACAAAAAGCACTGTCCAATTAAGAAACAGTGCTTTTTGTTTATAAAATCCTATTTTAGTTATTAATCTGTGGTTTGATCCCAAAGTCTATAAGGGTCATCGTGTGCCACCATCTGTTCGAATAACAAAGTCTCCATCTCAGACAATTTATCAGCATACTTAGGATTGTTTGCTAAATTAGTTTCCATTTCTCCCGCTTTATTATGCTCTGGTAAATACTCGTTTGGGTTTTCAGCTAAGTTAAAAAGCTGAGTTTCTCGTACTTTACCATCCATGACATCATACTTTATTAATTTCCAATCGCCTTTTTTAACAGATCGCATACCTGGTTTTGTACCTCCTGCGTACACCCCATACATGACATCTCTAACCACTTCTTTTTCTCCTTTTAATACTGGTACAACACTTTTACCTTCCACAGTCTTTGGTGTTGTAATTCCAGCTAAATCACATAAGGTTGGCAATACATCTAATAAATACATATTACCTTGAACACGTTTTCCTGAAGGTAAGCCTGGCCCCTTAACAATAAAAGGCACACGCCATGTATGTTCGTAAAGGTTTTGTTTCCCTTGTAATCCATGTCTACCTATTGCCATTCCATGATCGGCTGTGTAAATAATATAAGTGTTGTCTAACTCTCCCATATCCTCTAATTTAGCCAAAACTTTTTCTAACTGATTATCAATATTTTCTGAACATGCAAACTCTCTACCTAATTCATTTCTAATAGTATTTTCATCCCTATTTTCCCATACCCCACTTACTCTAACCTCATCTCTTAAATCTGGATGCCCATGAAAAAATGGATGTTCTTGCAAATAATTTGGTGGCAAATGTGGTTGTTTATCGTTTAATGCTGGAAGCGTATTTTTATCTTTATGATTTGTGGCTCCATATTTTTCTAATAGTTCTGGTGTTCCATCACGAACATCATGTGGATGCGAAAAACCAAAATAAATAAAAAATGGATTTTTTTCTTGAGCTTGCTCTCTTTCTCCCAAATATTCTAATACTTGCTTAGCATGCCAAGCGCTACCTGTTTCTTCTGTGCCACCTCGCTTGGTAGCATCTTTAACAACAGTAAATTGTTTATTTGCTCCAGGATATGAATTTCCTTTTTTACAGGTTCTCATAGTTTTGTACCCCGCACGATTAAATACTGCCCCTATAGTTTGTTCATCTATTTCATGAGGATCTGTTTTTTTTTGAAATTGAGCACTAAGTGGCAAATGCCAAAGGGTACGCCCAGACATAATCATATGACGAGACGGAGTACAAACAGCACCATTCATAGACCCCATGTGGTGTGCTTGCTCAACAACCACCCCTTCACTAGCCAATTTGCTAATTATTGGTGTTTCTAATATAGAATTTGGATCGTAAGTTTGTAAATCGAAAGGTGACTGGTCATCTACTAAAACGAACAAAAAATTAGGTCGTTTTTCTTCTTTACTTGCCTCTTGTTTTGTCTCTGATTTATATTTACAACTTGTAAATACAATAGAAAATAAACATAGAATAAATAGTTTTTTTGTGAAACGTGTCATGTTTAGTTGTTTTTTGAAAAAGTGATTTCCTGTGAACTCCTAATTATAAAAATACTTAAAACTAATAATCCCTCAATCCTCAAAAAAATTATCGGAGCTCCGGGGATTATATATTAGAGTAATTTATTTATTTTTTTCTAACTCTTCTAAAGTCCAATAGTCTTCTCTACCCTCGGATTGTTTTCTAGCTCTTGCAACCTCATTTCTATGAACTCCACCTTCATCATTCATTACTCTTACATAAGAAAGAACATCTGCAATCCATTGGTCACTATTCATATGCAAAGGCATCATTATACCATAATCTTTACCGTCTATTGGTCCAATGAGTCCGTTTAATAATATTTTACTAAGTACGGCTTTATCACCTTTAACTCTTGGACTACCTATTAATGTAGGCGCAATAAGACTTCCATCTTCTATAGCTACCCCTTTTAAATCAGCCCCATGACAAGTAATACATAATTGTTTATAATTATCATATCCTGCAAGTACACTCTTTTTTGTACCAACACCCATACCTGAAATTCGCTCTTTTATTTTTTCTAACTGAGAATCATCTTTCTTTAAGCTTTCAGTTATTGCATGAGACACAATTTCATGATCGCCATATTTTGAATTAAGAATATTTAATAATTCTGTAGCTTTTTTATCTTTACTGTATCTTAAACTTAATGCTAATTGATTTACAACATCAATATCGGAATCTGACGCTAATTTTTCTAAATCAGAAATAATATCCACTTCTCCTGCTTTTAAGAAGTTTTCACTCAAACGAATTGCTGCTACACGTACTCTTGGATCTTTGTCTGCAAATTTTTCTTTTATTAACACTTTATTTACATCTCCCAAACCTTCTAAAGTCCACAACGCCCCGACACGCTCTAAGCCAAAGTCCTTATCTCTATTTAATAAACCATCAAAAAAGGACTCATTATCTCTAGCTATAGCTTGTAACTCTGGAACTACAGTTTGGTCATCTTTTAAAACAATTAATTTTTGAGCTGTATTGCGATACCAACCGTTTTTATGGCCTAAATATTGAATTAACTCCGAAGCCTTCTTCCCAATAAGATTAGGTTTTACATCAGGTTTAATATCTTCATGAACAATTCTATAAATTCTACCTTTTCCAATATTTTTATCCAATTCTTTACGAATAATTACAGGACGAAGAAAACTTCCTTTTCTTGTCCAATTTCCTTCCTGAATAATGCCACGATACATATCTACAATATAAAGTGCTCCGTCTGGTCCTGTTTTAGCTTGTACGGGTCTAAAGTTTAAATCGGTCGACGCCATAAATTCTGCTTTATCATACGCATTATAGAGCACTTTTTTACCATCCTCTACTTTTACTTTAGCCCGGCGTATTAATCTACCAACCGGCTCTGGAATAAACAAATCACCATATGTAGATGGAGGTAATTTATGCCCTCTAAAAATTTCTTGACCTGCAACTCCTGTAAAGTGATTAAGCGTATTATCTTCACGTAGCTTCTTTGTTCCTCCTTGTACATCAGGTGTACCAACAATTGGCCAGGGTTCAACAAAACCTTCAGACAATCTACCTTTTGGATTATAATCGCCATATACGGCTGGTTGCTGAAAACCATAAGCTGGATTTTCACTACCAGCTGCTGAATAGTACATAACGCCCATATCATCTTGAGTTAACCCCCATTGACCACTTGGCATAATATCTAAAGAATCTACTATAACTTTATCTTTTTTAAACTTAAAACGTATTGGATTATATGTGGTATATACCCAATTATCTAAATTCCAAATCAAACCACTTTGTTGGTGTTCCAAGTTACCACCTCTTCTGTTTTCATTGTAATATACACGTTCTTTTTTATCTGCAACTCCGTCACCATCTGTATCTTTATAACTCCACAAATCATAGGAATATGTTTCATTTACAATTAACTCGTTTTCTAATGGCAGTATCATTCTTGGCAACATTAAACTATCAATAAACACGGTACTTTTATCCATTTTTCCATCACCATCTAAATCTTCTAATAATTTTATTTTACTAATAGATCTATTTGTTCCAGTACCATCCACATCTTGCATATACGTGTTCATTTCTGCAACAAACATACGTCCATTTCCATCCCATGCTATAGCTACAGGCTCATCAATCATAGGTTCACTAGCCACTAACTCAACTTTATAACCTTCAGGCAAATAAAATGTTTTCATACTTTCTTCAGGTGAATGAAAAGTAGAAGGCGCCTCCCTTATTATTTCTGGCTTTTCATAAATTTTTTCTGAGTATGCTTTTTGTTTACAATTAAAAAAACCAAGAAAAATTAATAACAAATAGTAAAATCTTTTTAAAATCATTTTGTTTTATCATTATTTTATTGAAGAAAATAACCCATTTATCTCTCCATCAATTATTTGGGAATTCACCCAATTTTTCAATTGATAAAAATACTAAATCCATTTATGATTTATCATAATTTTTGAATAGTTGCATAATATGCTCCCAATTCCTCTTTTGAATCTAAGGTAAACCATGTTTGAAGGTGTGTTTCACCTTGTTCAAGTTCTACTTCAAATTCTACAAATTCATCACTTGGATTTACATCTTTACTTATTTCTTTATTTTGAATATTAATTTTAGCTTTTTCAATAATCAAAACTTTACTCTTTTTACTTTCTGTAACACTTGTTCCTGGAAGTGCTGAACGTAAGGGTGCCTTAGCATTTAAAGCTAAACGGGTTTCTTCTGGCCACCTACGAAGTTTTATATTATACATTCCTGTTTCAGCTACTTTAACACGCCAAAAACCATTATTTATTTGACCTTCTCTAATATGATCTTGTTTCCAAGGTGTAAAGGTTTCGCTATGCCAGTCATGGCAAAATAAAGTTGCTGGGTTTTCTGCTTGGTGTCCAATGATAAAATATGGCTTTTCTTCAAAAGTTGGAGAGATTTCTGCCCACCATTTATCATAAGCAGCTCTATATGCTTCAACTTTTTCTGGAAATTGGTCTGCAATATTTGTGCGTTGTTCAGGATCTAAATCTAAATTATACAATTCTGTCCCTTCCACCAATCTCCAATTCTGATGCATCAAAGCAGTTCGCTTCCAAGGCACAGGGTCAGTAGAGAACTGTGTGTTTACGTATACGATTCTATCTTCAAAATTAGTTTTATCACCTTGTATTAGTGGAACTAAGCTTGAACCATCAAATTTTAAATCTTCTTTAAGTTCTAAACCACATAAGTCTATTAAAGTTGGTAATATATCATAATGCGCTGTTAATGTATTAATATCTTGACCAACATTAACGCCTCCATTTTTCCAATGAATATAGAAAGGTACTCGATGACCGCCTTCATACATACTGGCTTTTACACCACGCATACCAGCATTATTACCTTTAGCTATAAAACCATCTAAACGATCTTCTCCTTCTCCCATCTTATTTCCTGCGGCAGAACCATTATCGGCAGTAAAAATTAAAATGGTATTATCCATCAAATCAATAGATTTTAAGTATTCTACCAGTTTACCTATATTTTCATCAATATTGGTAATCATTCCGTAAAAGGCTGCATTAGGAATGTTTTCATTATCCTTGTAGGGGGTTGAATATTTGTCATCTACCCAATAAGGCGAGTGTGCAGCGTTGGTTGAAAGATAACAAAAAAATGGTTTATCTTTTTGTTTTTCTATATACTGCATAGCTTTTTTGAACCATATATCTGTACTATAACCTTTATATTTTTTTAATTTACCATTATGAACATAAGTATCATCAAAATAATCATTATTCCAATAATCCATGGTTTGCCCTACACCTCCACCACCGTGCATTAAAACGTCATCAAAACCCTTGTCTTGAGGTCTGAAAGGATAATTATCTCCTAAGTGCCACTTTCCAAACATGGCTGTATTATAACCATTGGCTTTAAATATTTCAGCCATAGTTTTTTCTTTTTCAAGAATAAGTGAACGCCCTTTTATGGTAAAAAACACCCCTGTTCTATAATTATGATGGCCTGTCATGATGGCTGCTCTAGTAGGTGCACATGTAGGACTCACATGATAATCTGTTAATCGTATACTCTCTGCATATAATTTATCAATGTTTGGAGTTTTAATCCATTCATTACCATGTGCAGCTATATCGCCATAACCAACATCATCAACCATAATCAGGATGACATTTGGCTTTTCATTCACTGTAGAAATTTCTTTTTTCTTTACTTCAGATTTACAGCTAACGAGCAATAAAGCAAAGCAAATAAATATAGTTTGAAATGTAATTTTTTTTAAATTAGGTTTCATCAAATTAAACTTTTTAATGTGAATAATTTATAAAAATTTATTATCTACGAAAGTAATTTTTTAAAAGCTATTACCCTATAACTTATGGCTCATTCACTATAAAACATCAACTATTTAAAAAACTTTCACCTTAAAATCACCAAATATCCTTTGGTTTATTAAACTGCCATTTTGTAGATATATAAAAAAATAAGGTTTGGTTTTAACCATCTTTTTGTATAAACTTAAACACAAGTCTTATTAAATCTTAACAATCTTCTTGGTAATGACTTTAGTCTCATCGCTAATTTTTAAAACATAAACACCTCTTTGCACACCAGATAAACTAAGTGTTGGGTTGGTATTGTTTTTAGAGTTTACCTCCAATACTTTCTGCCCTTTTACATTATATAAAGCAATTTTAGTATCTCCACTTAAATTTGCATTGACCAACGACACTGTAAGCTCTTTAGCTACAGGGTTAGGGAAAACACTAATATCATGAACCAAAGCATTTGAATTTACAGGTAAGGATTGTGATGAAAAACTAAACCAATTTACATTAAACAAGTAACCAGTCCTTGTGCCTTTAAACACAAAATACACATCATTAACGCCCTCTGATAAATTAGGAATGTATACTGAATCTGTTACCCAATTTTGCCAATCTCCTGAATTTGTTACTGGTATGGAGGCTATTAATGTTCCCGTTACAGCACCTAAACGCACCTCTATAGAACAATCGTTATATTTACCAGCTGTTCTTGCATTTACAAATTGGACAGCTGTTAAATCAATATTTTCAAATTTCACCCAATCTCCATTATTAATATAACCAATATTTGAGCCTCCTTCAGAACTATCCCCTAACTGGATACCTAACATGCTATCGTAACATTCCGCTTCCATTAATTCTGCTGTTTTTGGGCATGCGTTATTAATATCTGCACAATCATCATAAGTTAGTATTGTATTATTGGTACCATTATCGGTTACGCTGCCCCCACCACAATTTTTTATAGTATTTCCATTGGTGGTAGATTCAAGAACAATATCATATTCTGTTTCATTAGTAATGGTAGAATTATTTCCGGTCACCACAATAGCACGCTCTTCATCTGTATCAATAGGACCTGGAGTTCGGTGAAGAACGATTCTGTGGTTATTTCCGAGAACGTCTATGATATTGTGTGGCCCCATGGCATGTGGAGAAGGAATGATAGTCCACTCTAAGTTCATATTACTTCTTCCTAATCTAAAATCTGACAGCGGTGCATATGAAAAATTCCCACTTGAATTGGTAACATTTCCTCCTGCTGGTAAATTATAATTTGTAGCGCCGCAATCAATAGCGTTAGAGTTGCTTACATTGGCAGGCCCTCCTAAATATAAACGAATACCACCCCTCATTTTTTTTGCTGTACAATTTTCAACAGTAACGCTTCCCGGTATACCGTACATTCTAAAAGCATCTTCACATAGCGAATGTACTTCATCTGTTGGTATTGGATCATTGTCATTTAATGGCAATTTATAATCTGAACGATACGGCAAATCGTATGTATTAGTTTCGTTATACAGTTCGCCTGTTGGACGCACTCTTCCTTCAACCATGGTATTTTTAATAACGGTTTCATCTGCATCACCCTGCATATAAATACCATGCCCAAATGCTCTTTGTTGCAGCTCTACATTATCAATTGTATTGCGTACACCAGTTATCAACAGTCCGCATCGTTTATCCAACCCATACACATTATCCGAACCAATACCGTAAATACTGCCATAACCATATGGGTAAGAACCTCGTACTGTTAACTTAATACCATCTATCAAATTATCTGCACCCGAAACTCTCATGACGGCGGCTCCTCCTAAACCATAGGCTAAATTAGCTCGGTCTTGATTGTAAGCACTAAAATCAGTTATCTCGGTCAAACCATTTTTATAGGTATCTTCTATTACGCCTCCTATAATGGTGTTATTATTACCTGAAACCACCAAATAAGATTCCTTAACACAACCCACAGGCACATTTATATAGGCACCCGTTAACGTAACGGTATTATTTGAACCAGAGAATGTAATGACCCTAGAACCACTAGCTAAATCATCTTCTAGATTATAGTTTCCAGGTGCCAAAGTAATTTCTCTATCACTTAACGTTACTACGGCTCTGAAATCGGCCAAAGTAGTAACTACTACTTGTGAATCGAGTAATATTGCCTTATCTTTAATAGTCATATCCCCCCATATTGCGGCATTCTCATAAGCAGCAACATTATCCGTTGGCACATATGCCGTTATACTTGCTGCAGTTCCATTCCAACCTGCGTCAATGGTTGCTGGTACAGCCCCCTCAACCATTAAGGTTGATATATTTGTGCCTTGAAATGAATTCAATCCAAAGGAAGTCATAGTTGCAGGAATTGTCAATGTAGTCATAGCAGGACATTCCCTGAATGCTTGACTAGGCAATGTAGTTAGCCCCCCAAGGTCTACAGAACTTAGATTATCGCTTTGCCAAAACATTTGAGTACCAAAAGAAGTAATTGTGTTAGGAGGTAAAACTACTGATATAAGACTATCCAGGTTACGGAAGGCTTTATCTCCAAATACTTCTCCATCAAGGAAAACAATAGATGTCAAACTTGTCATCCCGCGAAAACAATTTGCTTGAAATGTTTTATAACCCATTGGGATAATAGCAGTTGTAATACCTCCACCAAAACCTATAAAACTACTTGAAACCCCAGTAACATTATAAGTTGTTGATGTCGCTGAATCTGTGGCAATAATAGGAAATACTACATCTCCAGTTGCGGTTGTCTCCGAAACATATGCATCTAAACCAACTACCGTAAAAGTGTAATCTCCATCTGTAAATTGTGCCGGTGCAAATGCAATAGTAAAAAAAGCTATTAATAATAGTAATGTTTTTTTCATAATGGTTTAGTTTAATTGTTTTCAATAACAACAAATTTATACCTATATAAATCAAACATCTATAACTTATAGTTCATTCTCTATAAAACATCTACGCTTTATAATGTTTTAATCTTTAGAAATTATTTTAGGATTAAAAATAATCTAATTAAAACCAACCTTAACACTTTCTAATTTCTTAGCTTTTTTTAACCCATAGTTTTTTCTTTTTCAAAAATAAGTGAGCTCCCTTTTATGAAGACCTGTTCTATAATTATGATGACCTGTCCATAGTGGCTGCTCTTATAGGTTTGCAAGTAGGACTCACATAATAATCTGTTAATTTGGTCTGTTGTTATACCATCCTAGACTATTTTATTTCTATCTTGCCCGATACTAAAAATAAGAATAGCACATGTTTTACATTTAGCACCTTTACTAATCTTAATAATTCCATATTATCTATTTAAGTTCAAGTTGCATATATTCCCATTTATTATAATATATTATATCATTATTTATAATAAGCATCTCTAAATAAACTAATACATCCTAAGGTCACAATATCAAATGTTAACTCAAAAAAATTCAAAATTTTAATTATTTTTTTCAACCAAACTCGCATAATTATAATAAACCGCGCCTTCTATTTCTCCAGAAGTATTATAAAACCACGTTTGAATGAATGCTGGCCCTTTTGGTAAATTTTTCAATGTAAAAAGTACGCCATCAGCATTTGGATTGGCATCTTTTTTTTCGTCAACATAAACTGTATCACCGTTCCATATTTTAATTCGAGCACTTGCTATGTTAAGAGCAACAGGAGATTTATTGCTATTAAACACCTTATCAACTGGAGCGGTATTTAATGTTGTTTGATTTTCAATTTCTTTTGGCCATCGACGTAAATCAAATTTATACGTACCTGATTTTTCAATATCAATAGCAATAAAACCACTACCCTCATCGCCTCTTGCAACATTACCTTGGTTCCAAATCACAGAATTATGAAAATCATGGCTATTTAGACGTGTTTCTGGTTCCGAAGGGTTTCCTAATACAACACGGGTATATTCATCAGAACGTTCTTTAACTAAAATCCACCATTTTTCATATTCTTCTTTAAGCTCCTCTATAATAGCAATATACATAGAATTATTAATAACATTATTTTCTTGTTTTTCATCCTTAAGAACATCATAAAGTTCCCAATCAGAACTTTCATCCTTTCTAACTAATCGCCATTTATGAGTTATATTACCCCCTTCCCAAATATCTTTTTTAACAGAAACTTCTTTGAATTTTTCAACATTTTCAGTACGCATATTCACAATGGTAATTGCTCTATTTTTAAATTCATCTGGATCATTTGAAGCATCATTATCTAATAAGAGTTTAAAACTCTGTCCGTGAATTTTTAATTTCTCTGGTCTGTTTGATACATCATATAAACCAAGAACATCCATAAAAGTTGGCAACCAATCAATATGTGCTGTAAGTGGTGTAACATCTCGACCTTTACTTAATCCTCCAAGGTTACCATTTGGCCAACGGACAAAACAAGGGACTCTGGTTCCCCCATCATAAAAAGAACCTTTTCCTCCACGTAAATGAGTGCTTGACCCATTATCTGTTGTAAAAATAAGAATGGTATTTTCTGCAATGCCTTTATCTTCTAAAAACTGTATAAGCCTACCCATATTCTTATCTATATTTTCTACGGTTCCTGTAAAAGCCTTAACACCTTCGCGAGCATCATCTGGCATATAATGAGGACTATGTGCGGTTGCGGTTGGGATATATGCAAAAAACGGTTTGTTTTTCTTAATATTTTCATCCATAAATTCCATAGCTCTATTAAAAAAGAAATTTGTAGTAAATGCACCTTCTATATCATCTTTTTCATCTGTCATTTTCACTATAGAATCATTCACCCATACGCTAGCACTATTATTTGTATTACCCCAATAATCTGGTTGCTGACCTGTTCCACCCCCTTTAGTCCAAGCTACATATTCAAAACCTCTATCTTTAGGACGAAACGGATAATTATCACCTAAATGCCATTTAAAAAACAAACCTGTAGCGTATCCATTTTCTTTAAATATATCTGCCATGGTAATTTCATCTGCTCTTAATTGATATCTTCCAAAAATGGTATGCCAAACCCCGGTTACATCATTAAATCTCCCAGTCATTAGAGCAGCTCTTGTTGGTGAGCAGGTTGGTGACACATGAAAGTCTGTTAGTCGTACACTTTGCTCTGCTAATTTATCAATATTAGGCGTTTGAGGCCCATTTGGGTTGTAATAAGTAAAGGCATTATGACTGATATCATCAGGCATTACAAAAATAACATTAGGTCTGTTTTGTGAACAGACTGTTCCAAAAACTAAAAGGAACAATAAACTTATTTTAAATGTTTTCATGAGTAATTTATTTATTATGAATTTTCATTTTAGCCTTCAACACGGTTACTTTTTTTCTTGTCATTTGAGTTTATATCTTCAAAAACCTCCATTAGATAAATATTTTATATTATTTTAAAACTGGGTTTTCCATAATTTCTTTAACAAGTTCAGGACTTGTTTCCTCAATACCCGTTAGTATATACACAACCATACCCGCATCCGAAGGGTCAAAATCACCTTTTTTAACGCAAGTTTCCATTCTTGAATAAAGCCATTCCCAAGCGCCTGTTTTGTATGCTTTACTATTTTTAGCCTCTGAGGTTTTTATCCAATCAAATTTTTCTTTTGAAGTTTTCAAGCCGTCATAACCTTCTCCTCCATTCTGATCGGCAATATGAATACATTCCAAACTCCCACCTTCTTCTCCTGAAAAAGCAGTTTTAATTTCATTAAAAGTCCATCCTGAATGAATATCCCAAAAGTCTTTCTGTGGTTTATCACTATGGTTGTTGTTCCAACCGGAATGCGAAATAAGCTTTACATATTTACGCTTAGAAACATCGGCACGATTAATAGCTTCCCCTACAACCTGCATAGGGCCAGCAGCAATAATAATTAAAGGATCATCTTCTGAAGATTTATTGATTTCATTACGCATAGCCGTATAAGCCACCTCTGCATTATCAACGGCACAAATAAAGTTTGTATTATTAAAACCGAACCATTCTCCACCTTTTAAAGCACTTTCACGCATATGTTGATAGGAGTTCAATCCAGATTCTGAAGTTGGATGATCTTGATTGCTTCCCCAAATGTGATCGCTATAGGTATAAAGCACTAAATTATCTTGAAGTCCCTTTGCTGCAAGTAAAGCCAAACTTAAAGGTGTTGCAGCCCAATCGTCATGATCGTGTTCATTCCCATCAGAACTAATTGCTATTCGTCCTTTGCCTTGCCAAACCGGTGTTTGAGCAAAAATATTTCCCATATTCAACATGGAAATAATTAATCCGCAAGTAATAATAAACTTTGTGTTTTTCATATCTATTTAATTTGTTTAATGTTATTATTAGTACCTAAATCAGAAATTCCACCAATAGATTTACTGGTTATAGATTGATGGCTGGCATAATAGTAATATCAGCATTAAAATTTTTATCGTTTTCATAAGTTGAAGAATAAGCATAAGCGTAATTCTTAACAACGGTTGTGTTAGGAAAATGCTACCTTTAACGTCCTTTGTAGTTACTGTATAAACTCTTAGCTTTAATACCACATTAATATTACTTTCTTATAACTTAGGAAGCAAGTCTTTAAGAGTTTAGTATAACTTGTGCTTCCAATTTTAAAATCGACAAAACCAGTAATATAAAATTACTAAGCCTTTTTTAAATTACTTTTATTGATTTGTATTTCTTTTAAGGTTTAAATTCTAAGAATATACATTATATAAACTATGATCCAGTAATTGGCAATAAAGCTTTTTTATTTAATTTATCTGCTCAATTAACACCAAACTCCATGGTGTTAATTCTCTTTTTATTGTAACCTCTCCTTTTTTA
The DNA here is from genome assembly GCF_001310225.1 of Pseudalgibacter alginicilyticus. Lineage (GTDB taxonomy): Bacteria > Bacteroidota > Bacteroidia > Flavobacteriales > Flavobacteriaceae > Pseudalgibacter > Pseudalgibacter alginicilyticus. The sequence continues at coordinate 1,435,446 of NZ_CP012898.1, forward strand.
TTAGCCGTATATAATTCTGTCTTTAAGTTTTCTGCATATCGTTTCATTACTTTGATTTGTTCTCGAGTTGGTGGCTCTGGTTTTCCCATAGATTCCCAATATTTATAAATATTGCCACTTTCAGCATCTAAAACTTCTACTTTAACCATGACACCTGGTTTTAAATCTGAGATTGTAAAATCTAACTGACGGCTTTTTCCATTTTCGTATTGATCAATTTTCTTGATACTTGCAGGTACTGCTTTATAGTGATCCTCTGGATAATTATATGCCAACGCCACAATTTTATCATCCCCAGATTTTTTGCTTACAAATAAATAATCGTTTTTATAAAGTTCAATATCTCCTAATTGGTGTAACATACGGTAAGCATGGTAAGACGGTTTAACCAAGCCTTGATAATTTATCATACCAAAACCTCCATGAAAAATACTTTCTCCTCCTCCTTTTTCTTCAAAAATATCAGTAAAGGTCCAAAAAGCCAAAGAATTGGTTAACCCAATACAATCTAAATTAACTTTGACAATATAAGCTGCCGGTGGCAAAAAATCATGCATAGCATCTCTACTATTTGGACTTGTATTCCACTCTGTTAAATGAATTTCTGCATTTGGATATGCACTTTTCTTTATAACTCTATTTAACCACTCTATATCTGTTTTTGTTGAATTCACATTACGTGAAAAATCTTTTCCTTTTCCTGTTGTTGGATTAAATGGATAATCAGTTGGATATGGATGTGTAGACACAAAATCTACTGGAAGATTTTCCTTTTCACAATAAGTCAAGAAATCTTCAATCCAAACGCCCTTCCATTGCAAATCATTGATGTTTTCAGCAGTAAATGTGATAAGATCACCATCTCTACTTTCAACCTCACCATCATAACGCCCGTCAGCTACAAAATTACTACTTGATGGCCCTCCTACTTTTAAACGTTTATCAACAGATCTTACGGCCAAAACAGATTGTTTATACAACTCGAAATACTGTGATTTTGTACCATCAAAAAAACCATAGTGCAAGTTAGGTTCATTCCAAACCTCAAAATACCACGTAAGAACTTCCTCAATTCCATAGCGATCTACACAATGTTGCGCAAACGCTTTTACCAAATTATGCCACTCTCCAAACTTAGATTCATTTGGTGTAATATTTGCTTTCCACCAGAATTGCGTTTTACTATTCTCTGCCGCTAACGGCGTTGGAAAATAGGCTAATTCTACAAATGGTTTGACATTAATATCAAGCATCCTATCAAATAGGTCATCAATGTATTGCCAGTTATATGTATATTTTCCATCCTTTTCAAATATTGGAAACATATCATCGTGAAAAATACCATGAAACCTCACAAATTCAAATCCACATTCTTTGTGTACTTTTTCTAACTGTTCCAACCATCCAGCACGTAAACCTTCATTAGCACGACCTGCTCCCACACTTTTACTCCAAAAGTGTTCAAATTTTTCTCCACTTTGACTAACATTTACTTTTACCTCTTGAGAGAATACCGTGAACATGGACAGCATAAAAGCTCCAATAATTAATAATTTCTTCATATTAATTTTCTTTAATTAAATTTGACATTCTTAACAAACTCATTTGTTATTACTTGTTTTACATCAACTTTTTTCCCATCTAATACAACATTATCAAATACAATATTTTCAACCAAATGCTCATCATCATATCCCACTAACTCCATACTTGCATGGTCTATTATCGTATACGGTTTCCAATCTGGTCCATCCTGAAAACCTGTAAGTGTCGTATCTATAGGAGCCGAAGTCGCTGTAATATTTTTAAAAGTCACATTTTTAATATGACCGCGTTCTTCGGTTTCTGTCCATCTTGTTTTTCCTATCCAACACGAAATTAATCGACGCGCTTCTTCAATTCTGATATTATCAAACATAACATTACTAATCACAGCATCATCACAATGGTATACTCTTAATGCGGTTTCTCTTCCTACATCATGAATAACATCACAGTCTTCAAAAAGTACATTGCTGATGTTTTCATGCACCTCTGCTCCTATACTTAGTGAATGTGCAAGCTCATTCCAAATTACACATTTACGCGTATGAACATTATTAACTTCTCCATAACCTCCAAATGACTTAATAACTACAGCATCATCAAAGGTTCTCATAAAGCAGTTTTCAACCAAAACATCTCTACTACTAGTAATATCTACGCCATCTGCATTACCTCTCCATCCTATAATTTTTATATTATCTACATGTACATTATCTGAACTTTGAATAGGAATAGTCCAATGACTTGGGTCAAAAATGGCCACACCTTCGATAGTTACGTCTTTAGCCTTGTGAGCTAAAATAGTATATCGCCTTACCTTTTTAGGAATAGCACTCTGATCTATAATCCCTCGACCTCTGATACTTACATTTTTTCCTTCTAAAATAAATGTTGGTTTTTTTCTTAAGTGACCTCGTATTTCAATTTCTCCATCTTGGTCTGGTACACCACAACGGATATATGCTCCACCAGCTATATAGATAGTTTGATTATCGGATACCGTTACTTGGGACACATCATGTACTCCTGGGCCAAAATAAATCACATTTGGATCATCTGGATTTGGAATATTTTCTTCAAACGGATTAGCTAATATGTGTAAAGACTCATGCCATTCTCCATTCACTTCAACCGTTACATGACCAGGTTCTTTTAATTGAAATGTGATTTTAGTTCCTTCTATTATTGGTTTAATACCATAGGATGTTGGTAAAACTTTAACCGTCTTCACTGGAGTAGAACAAGCTATAGATACGGTAACACTTTCATTCATATCAAATGATGCTATAGAAGCTAAACCGTATCCTCCTCGCAAGGGGTTTAAACGAGGAATGGGTTTAGAGGGTGGAATTTTTGTATTATAAACCGGTACATTTTGTTCTTCGACCGTAACCTCAAAAGATTCTGACAATTTAATTTCTTTTGGTGCAGGATAAACCTTTACTTTTTGTGCAAAGGAATTAAACCCTAAAAAAAATACTATACTACATAGTAATATTGTTTTTCCTAATTTATTAACCATAATATCAATGTTTATAATTTTATTTTTTTGGATATAACATTCATTCATTTTCAAAAACTTGTTCTAATTTTATGTAATCGATAGCTAATTCTCCTTTTGATGGTTTCCAGTCACTTTTAAAAATTCGAACAAGATTATCGCCTTCTTTCAACTCTACGATACCAAAATCAATTTCTGTAAAAGTTTTAGATTGTGGGAATTTAAACTCGCGATACAAATGACTATTGATTAATATATTGTGATTAGACTCGCCTTCTGGTGATGCATATCTCACTTTAAATCTAAATTTAGATGGTTTAGCAACTTGGGCTAACATAGACACATGGTCGTACGGATTATCGAAATTGGTAACATAGCCTTTTCCGCTATAGTCTTTTAAATACGTATCTACAAATACATTGTACAAGTTTCCTCCTGCAGCAAAACCGCTTTCGGCTTCCAATTTCATTGTCACTCTAGTACGTTCAGCTTTTCCTAAACCTTTTTTTGAAGGGATAATCGGAATGATATTACCGGCTTTATCATATTCTAAATAATCTGCCATTGAAGACCGTGTTTCACTTAATCCGCCAGACAACCACGCGCTGTGATAAAACATAATATCTTTCCCTTTATAGTTTACAACACCACCGTGATTGGTCCCGCTTTGTCCTTCAAAATCATCTATAAACACACCTTTAAACGTGTATGGTCCTAAAGGCTTATCGGCTACTGCATAAAACATTTTTTCTGGCCAGCGTCTCGGCGTTAAGCCCGGATAAGTTAAATAATAGGTGCCGTTACGTTTGTGGACCCAAGGCCCTTCAAACACATGGGTTAACTGCTTGGTTAAATCAACATAGGTTTCTGGTTTTATAGACATAAGGTCCTCATTCAATTCTGCGGCATAACACTGTCTATCGTGACCCCAATACAGATAAGGTGTGCCATCGTCGTCAATAAAAATAGCAGGGTCCTGCCCAAACTCTACGCCCTTAACATAACCTAAATCTGTAAAAGGACCTTGCGGGACATCGCTACGTGCAATTCCGGTTCTAAACAATCCAATACCCGCTTCTTTCATACAGTACACCAAATAATATTGCCCACGATAATACGTGGCATCCATGGCCCAAGCATGACTCTCTGCCCACTCTACATTTTCTAAATGCAAAATTCTACCGTGGTCTGTCCAATTCACCAAATCTGTTGTAGAAAAGGCGTGGTAACCTGTCATGCCGTAATGGTTATTAGATCCAGGCTCATCGTGAGAGGTGTACACCCACAAAGTATTGGGATCGTCTGGCCACACATGAGGAGATGGATCTGCTGTAAATACATTTGTGAAAATGGGATTTTGAGAGACCCCGATTGCCACACTTAAAAGCGCAGTTAACAGTAATAATTTGGTTTTCATTTTAAAATAGTTTTGTCTGTCTGTCAATCTTTTTAAAAAGCTATTATCTTTTGTTGACTTTTATAAGCGTTCCTTTGTTTTCTATAATCTCACCTTTGGTGATTATACTGCTATTACTAGCCTGAACACCTATTTTAATAGGCATTTTGGTTTCGTTTCTTAAATTTAAATTGGTGGTTTCTGCCTCACCGTAAGGAGACATCGCTTCTCCATGCTCTGGATGCGTATACCCCACCAAAATAGGTAAGTCTGTTTGACGTGTTTTACCGTTTTCCGATTTTAATACTATGGTATTATCAGCCCCTTGAATGGTTGCTAAAGCATGCACCAGACGGTCTGATTCTGCATCATCTACAATTAAATCGACTTTAACGCCACTACCTTCAACAAATAATAATGGTCCGTAATTGGCATCGCCTTTACAATTTTTAACCACGGAATTATCTCCTATCCAATACCCGCGTTCTGTCCCTATAGTTGTACAGTTTTCTAAGTGCGCTGTGTTAAAACGCAATTCGAATCCGGCACGTGTATTTTTAGCGGTACAATTTTTAAAGCTGATGTTTTCGCATGTACCATAGGTCCTAAAACCGTCTTCGCAAAGGGATTTCATATAGCCTGGCGTGACTACATATTCACCTTCACGATTTTGTGTCCAGGTTTTAAAATTTACATCGAATGCTGGCCCTGAAGTTTCAGCCAGAATCTCATCGGTTGAACGGACTTCGCCTTCGGCATAACAATCTTCAAAATAGACATTCTTAGGACGTTTTTGAATAAAAAAACAATGTCCAAAAGACCGGTTATAAACCTTACATCCATACAATTTCGTTTCATTTCCTGTCACCAAAAGGCCGCTGTGTTTACGATGTTTTATCGTGGTTTCTTTTTGTTTTCCTTTTCCAAATAAATCGCCATACCCATACGGATAAGACCCTTTAACATATAATGTAATGTCTTTTAGAACATTAGATTCTCCAGCCACTTGAAGCACTGTACCACCACGTGAAGTGCCTTGTCCTATACATCTAATCGTAAGTCCCACAACCGTGTTATGAGCACCTGTAATTAAAAATTCGTCTGTGTGAATAGGCGGATTTAATACGGTTCTAATTTCGGTATCCAATTCTATTTCTACGCCTTCTAAGTTGAACACATTATTGCTACCACTAAACGTAATGTATTGATAGTCTTGATTATCTTTACGTGTTTTAAGACTATCAAGAGTTAAATAATCGGTGAGTTTATATACTCCAGGCGCCATAGTAATGGTATTGCCACTTGCTGCTGCGTATTTGGCAAGCTCTTTTAAGGAGCTGATTTTAATATCCTTGGCTTCTACAAACTGACTAACACATAGCAATCCCAAAAAGCATATTCTAAATATCATTTTCATGTATTATAATTTTTGATTTTAAAACACTCTCGTTCATTAATTAGTTAATTGCTTTAAATTTTCTAACTAAAAGCAAACCTTAACTTAGATCCTTGACTGAAACTAAAACCGGGATTCATTTCAATACGATAATTTTCAGAGGTTTCTTTAAAATCTGCATCTATCTGTTTACCGTTTAATGTTACATTCACGTGGTTTACCTGTATGCCTTTTACTTTATTTAGGGTAAATTCATTTAATTTTAAGTTTCCATAACGCAGGTTTAATTCTGCTATCAGCGTTTCATTTTCAATTTTTTGAATAAACTGTCCCCAGCCTTCTGCAGTTGTAAATGCTGCTTTAAAATGATCTTGTTGCATACGTGGTCCAAAAGCAAGTTTCCCTTCTGGTCCGTCATATTTATAACCACACATCGCCATAAAAGCACTATAACTCGCTAAAGCTCTAGCGTAATGGTCACCACATTCTACTTCATTATAAGGGTTACGAAGATTGGGTTGATAACGATCGCTAATGGCTTTACCAATAGCCAATCCTTTTTCTAGCATACCTTCCCAAATCATGTGTGCGGATACCTGCCATTCAAATCCAGACATGCACTCATTATAATATTTATGGAAATTTGTTTTTTGTGCATTTTCTTTTCCAAAAGGCCAAGTACACATTACCAATCCCGCATCGCCTTCAGCAGCATACCAACGTCCTTTAGGATGCTCTTTTCTGAAATCCCCAACATTAGGAGCGAAATTATAGATCCATAAAGACTCTAAAGCTTTCCGAACCTTGTCTCTCGGTAACAGCGGCTCTAGTCCGACGTTATACAGCCAAAACTCCCCAAGAACTTGATCGATATGGCACCCGGTTGTAGAGCCTCGTGTTTTTTCTGGTTCTAATTCTGGAATATGAATAAAGTAATTAAATTCATCTTTCCACATTAAATCTACCATGGCGGCAGCTCCTTTAGTTGCAAGCATTTCGTAACGTTGCGCAACTGCGGTTTCATTCATTTGTTTGGCCATAACCGCCGATGCCCTAAGTGCTGCGATATACATATTTGTTAACCAATGTACTTTACCGAACCAGTTGCCATCTAGTGTATTATGTTGTGCTCCTGTCATGACTCCATCTTCATCTTCATCCCATGTTTTTATCACATAATCCATGGTTAATTTGGTACGTTCCCAAACACTTTTTAAGAAGGTATAATCTGTAGTCATTTGGCTTTCGCGAAGCACTCTTAAAATGGTTCCACATTGCCCATCTGGCGCCTCCTTAAATGCTTTGGTAGAACAGCGAAAATTCATTGCGCCTGTATCTCCCTTTAAACTTAAATCTAAATCTACCTGTTCGCGACATTCGCGTTCTATTACAGGAAATAAGCGCGATACCCCTTGGGCATAATGCCAAACATGTGTACAATTCCCTTCACAACAGCTCACACCTTCATCCAAGCCATATCTATTATTTTGCATCGCCAAGCGTTTGGTTAATTGGGTTTGCATACAATCTATCGGAATAAAAGTGCGTTCTAAAAACCAATAAGGCAAAGTTGAATCGTACCAGGTCTCTACCCATTTTTGAGTTTCACTTCTAAGCTCGTCTTCTTTTAAGGCGACAACCTTTGCAGAGGTACTGGCATTAGGCCATTGCGTCGCATAATAATTGATGTCTCTAGACCATACTGTTTTCCCATAACCTTCTACATATCTGGCATTAGGAAAACGCCATGATAGCGTAAAGGCAATGGTTTTACGTGCTCCGGCTTTTAATGTAAACTCACGACCTAATGATGCATAAGCCTTATCGTTGAACGGGCGCTTTTGTATGTGTTTAGCTTTATTGTTCGGTTTATTGGCTGAAAATAGATTAACTTCTCCAGCTTGAGAGCGCATGGTATCTACAAAATCTGCTTTCTCCTCGCCTAATATCCCGAGTGCTACAGCGCCAAAATCGTTGGCGTGATGAAACGGGATTTTGTGGTCTTCACCGTCATCATCTAAAGATTCGGTCCAACATTCTACAACCGATAGTCCTTCTAATTCTTGATATTGACTTAAACGGACGCCGTTACTATTTTCTTTTCCTGTTCTATAATTAGAGAAATTCTCTATCCATCCGCCAATAGCGATATCCTGTTCTTCTTCAGACGTATTTTCGATGGTGTATCGCATAACGATTACCGGATAACTTGAATTGTCTCGATTTAATGGAATAAAAGGGGTATAAGCTTCTAAGTGAACTTTTACAGGGCAACTGGTATCAGCATACTGCACATCTCCCATAGGATACTTATTGGTAAACTTTATATCTTGAAAATCGTTCGCATCTAACCTAAACACACGTTTCGTTTTACCAGACCCTACTTGCAAGGCAAACCCTTGGTCTATTGGACTGTAAGGTGTATCAGGTTTCATATATTTATGTCCAGCCCCCATTTCTCTCCAAACGTCATCCGGCTCCCCATCCAAATTCCAACGCCATAGGCGGCCATCGCCTCCTAAATAGATTTGACCTGTACCAATACCATTTATTGGCATACCAATATATTTTAAATCTTGACCCGTGGCATGCATGGCTTCACCTCTCGCATACAAACTTTCAATCCATGCTTTGGTGAGTTTTTTATCGGCAGGAATCACATGGTCGAAATCCCTTTCACTAAAAGGGCCTGCCATAAGTCTAATAGGATTAATTGCTAACATAGCAGCCGATAAACTAACCGTTTTTATAAAACTTCTACGACTGTTATCTATATTCTGGTTAGTTTCACAACACCCTGAAGCTGCGCAACAACTAATTTCATTATTCTTATTAGCCATATTTTTTTAAAATTCTGTTTTACAATCAATACTATTTCAATCGACCTTAGCGTTTAGTACGATTACCTTCATTGATTTTGTTTTCTTCATCGGTTGCCTTACGTACTTTGCCCACACTTTTTATTTTTGCATTTTCGGTACCTTTAAATGTGATGACCTCAGTTTCGGTTTGGTTGTCTAATTTAATATTAGTAGCATGCATCTTCGCGTTTTCATTAAAATTACCATAGCCCTCCCAAACCGATAATTTAATAGCCATAGTTTCAAGGATAAATTTTGGGTCTGCCGTTTTAATAACAACATCGTGACCTGTACCATTTATTTTTGCCAATAAGGTATTCGCTAAGCCATTTCGGCTATCTAAAATCGTCATCTCTACTTTCGCATTTTTGGCATTGGTATACGGAATACAAAAGGCCTCGCCATATTTAGCATCGGCACTACTATTTATTACCGTATCGCCATTCCCAATATTATATCCCGTAGCCACACAATCGCGTACCACACAATCGATGATGGTATCTCCCGATGAACTTAAACCGGTACAAATCCCTCTTCGCATTTGGGTTACGGTACAATTTTTAATGGTAGTATTTTTGGTTTTATGGCCTTTGTATTCTGGATACATACGGATGCCATCTTCACTAAGCGAAATGATTTCTCCTGGAAGAATTTTACCATCTTGGGCAACGATGGTTCCTTCAATATAATTGCCTTTAGCCGCGTAGAATTTCTTATCGAAACCATAACCCGAAGTTTCAGCCAACATAGCATCTGTTGTTCTTAACAATCCATCGACTTGGCAGTTTTCAATCAAGGTGTTTTCTGCACCTTGTAAAAAGATAGCGTGCCCCATGGCGCGCATATGCACTTGGCAACCCAATAATTTTACGTTTTTAGCAGGATACCCTACGCGAATACCGTTCATTTTACGAACATCGCCACCACCTAAACCATACAAATAGCCGTAGCCCCAAGGATTAGACCCTGAGGTTCGGACTTCTACATCCTTTAAAGTTACATGTTCACCAACGATGTTAAACATCTTGTTTTTACTTTGTCTTCCTGGTGTGTTTCCATAAGTCTCGATATACAAGCCTTCTAGCGTCACGTGATTTCCCGAAATTTCAATGGCGCAATACATACTATTGCCATCATCGCTTTTAACTAAATCGGGACGACTGAATAACTTGGTGTCTACCATAAACCGAGCACCACTTAAATCGTAATAAGAATTGTTACTGGTGATTTCAATGAATCTTATCTTTTCAGCGTCATCAATTTGATAATTTCCCGGACTGAGTTTTACGTGAACATTATCCTGACTGACATAAGTTTTAAAATCCTTAAGTGTGTGTACTTCTATGACCTGCTTCTCTCCTGTATTAGTTTGTGTGTGCGCACTAAAAGTGACACTTAAAAGAAGCACTAAGGTTACAAATTGTTTTATCATTTAATTTTGGTTTAGTCTGTTTTAAGTAAAGTATTATGATGTAAGATTTACTTATTTTCCGGTATAGTTTAAAGAATTATCTGTTCCTAAATCTGTAATTTTACCTTTAGATTCCCCTACAACTCCAGAACTTTTATCTGATAAATATACCGGATAGGTTGTAAGATTATGAAGCTCAAAATCGAAACCTTTAAAGTTATTTTGGTTAGGTAGATTCCCGTGTAATAACCTGATATTCTTTTTATCGCCCCCAACCTGAATTTTTAATCCTTGGTCTGCACCTTGACTAGAACCACGGAATGTAATTTTGTGTTCACTACCTCCAATATAGGCGATATTCCCTGAGCCATTATAATACGGTTCTTTAGAGTCTAATAGTGTGATATCTGCATTATACGATTTATCGCGTTCGTAAGTCGATGCATATGCCGGCCCATACGTAACATCGGCTTTACAATTTACCAATTCGCCCGACCCTAAGGAAAAGCCGTTTTCACAACCAATAGCCACACAGCCTTCCACGCGTTTTTTTCCTGTAGCATGAGCAATAGTGACGCCTGTTCTCATGTTTTTTACGGTACAATTTAACACGGTAACATTAGACGTTCCTCGTCTGTAATTTTTTCCATCAATTACGGTTTCTCCGCCATCGTAAGCACGAATCCCGGCTTCTCCTGTACTAAGCATATAGCCTTTTGGAAGCTTATATCCCCAAACAGTCATAAAGTCTACATCGAATGCTGGCCCTGAAGTTTCTGCCAACATATCGTCGGTTTTACGCATTTCACCTTCTACAACACAGCCTTCAATTATTGGGTTATTTGCTGCTTGCATAAAAATGCAATGCCCATAACTTCTATGTGTAAATTTTGAATCTTTTAAATGATTTGATTCCCCACGGACCAAACAAGCACTGTGTTTTTTATGTGGAATAACTGATTTTCCGCCTTTCCCAAAAGCATCGCCATACCCATAAGGAAAAGACCCTTTTGTAGTAACATTAAATCCCTCTACACGGTTGTGCGAACCATCTATTACAATGTTGTTTGCACGATGTGCAGGATGGTCGTGTACAGAACCTACATCGACTAAGGTTAAGTTTTTTAATACATTTTTGTTTCCTATAATTTGAATCTCATAAACCTGAAATTTCCCAAAAGCTTGTAACACTTTTGTTTCTACATTTATGGTTACTCCAGTAAAATCGTAAGTGCTATTATTCCCTTCAAAAAGCAATAATACCTTGCTGGTATTTTTAATTATGGTTTCTTTAGTGTATAATCCGTTTTTTACATCTTCGGCTGTGATAGTATACACACCCGGCTTCATCTTTACATGTACATTATCGTCGTCTAGAAACGGTTTTAGCTCTTCTAACGAATTTACCATCGTTTGTGCATTTACCCCTAAACTAGGGAAAGCAAAGATTCCCATTAGGCAGAGGATATAGCATTTTAGTGTGGTATGAAAATTTGTTTTTTTAAGATTGAAAAGAAATGTTGTCATATAAATTTGGCTTGTGTTTGTAAATGAAATTATGGTTCATAAAAATAGGTAACACCTCACCTTTTGAATATAAACTATGGTGCAATCCGTATAAATTATATGCCTAAACAGAACAGGAGACGAAAAAGATTTATAAAACCTTTAATTCGTCTCCTGTAGTATAGTAAGAATAATACTAATCTCAATTTTTACAATTTCACTTGTGTTTCATCTCCATTAAAGCTAATGGTTTGAATTTGCCCACCAATCATTTCTACTTTAAACGCCATAGGATTTGCAGAAAAATCTATAAAAGATCCTTTCCCTTTTGTTATTAGAAGCGTTTTATCGGCTTCTGAATAGTTTAAGTTAACCTCAGAGTAAGCGCCGTTTTCATAATCATAAGTTTCACTATCATCAAAATATAAAGTAAATTCCGCATCGGCTCCAGGGTACACCTTAAGAATGATAGGTTCATTCGTTTTCTGTGTAGCATACTGTACTTTTGGTCCGAATGGTATAATAGATCCTGCTTTAACAAAAAGCGGGGTTTCATCTAATTCTGCTTTTACAGTAATCTCCTGTCCGCCTTCAAGTTTTTCATTTGTCCAGTAATTGTACCATGTTCCTTTTGGAAAATACATAGTTTTTTCGCGTTGCTCGTATTGGGTAACAATACCAACCATAAAAGATTTACCAAATAAAAACTGATCACTAATTCCCCAGACTTTTTTATCATTTGGATATTGATATGCTAACGGACTCATAAGCTGTTTACTGTTGGTTGTAATTTGCCAGGCTTGTGAATAAATATATGGCATAAGTTGGTAGCGTAAATCAATAAATTTGCGCGCAGTACTTTCAAATGCTTCATTATAACGCCAAATCTCGGTTTCCGAAACATAACCGTGAATTCTAAATATTGGACTGAAGGTTCCAAACTGAAACCAACGGGTTAATAATTCAATAAATTCCGGATTGGTATATTGATTATCGAATTCTGGATTAATGGATTTTGAATCTCTAAAAAATCCGCCAATATCATGTGTCCAATATGGAATTCCTGCCATGGTAAAATTAAGACCAGCAGCAATTTGCTCTTCCAATTGTTCCCAAGATGCTTCTACATCGCCAGACCACGAGGTTGCACCATAACGTTGTTGTCCGGCATAAGCTGAACGCGTTAAATTAAACACACGCTCTTTTGGGAATTCCTTACGACGGCCATCGTACATGGCTTTAGTTACAAGAAGTGAATACGGGTTTTGAACTTCTTCAAAACGACCAACAGCAGTTAACTGAGTAGCATCATTTACACCTTCTGGCTCTGTACCATCTAACCAAATAGAACTGACTCCTTTGTGAAACATAGAGTCACTTAACATACGATAAAACCGTTCGCTTACCCCATTATCGTAAATATCAATGTAGTTACTACTCTTTATTTTTTTAAGGTTGTATTTTTCCTCTAACGCTTCATTTTTAACCTCTGGCCAAACAGATACCATTAGTTTTAAATCTAATGATTTTAGGTCTGACACCATGGCGTCTGGATCTGGATATTTTGCAGGATCCCATTCCGGACCTTTTGTGCCTTTTGGCCAATAAAACCAGTCTTGTACAATATTATCAAACGGAATTTGGCGTTCACGCATTTCCCGTGCATTAACTAATAATTCTTCCTGATTGTGATACCGCTCGCGACATTGCCAAAATCCATAAGCGCTTTTAGCAAATAAAGGAGCTTTTCCTGTTAATTTCTGATACTGAGAAATTACAGCCTCAGGAGTTTCACCCTTTACCAGATAATAATCTATCGCATTCCCATGTGTACTACTAAACACTGTTTTGTTATAATCTGGCTCAGTGTAATACAAATTACCTAGAATTTTAGCACCTGTATTTTGAAATACTACGTTATAAGTTTTACCAGCCTCTAAAAGCTTTTTACCAGAATATCTGCGAGGCATCCAAATGGTTGAATAGTTAATTACAGGATCGCCATCTATACTCACATTAATTTCGCCACGCATGCGTCCGCCATGATCACTTAAGGCTAAAAATGTGTATTCTCCTGTTTTTTTAGGCGTAAATGTGGTTTCACGGATATTTTTTTCTGCTGCTTCAGATGTCTTGATATGTGCAGCAACATCTTCTTTTTCACCATCTGCAGTAATAACAGTCTGCTCTGTTGGCGTTGCATTAGACTTAGTGTTTTCAAATTTAATTTCATGCTGAGGCAAGTTAAAATCTGTCAGACTATAATTATGCCAATAAATGCCGTAACCTTTGGTAGATACCACAAACGGAATAGCTATTTCTTGATTATATTGCTGAAGTCGGATGGGTACATGTTTCCAATTCATAATACCACTTTGGTATTGCCCTAAACCATACAGCGCTTCATCGCCCGCATGAAACGCTTGCGAAACCGTGTGTGTTTCAGTAGTATCCTGCTTAACAAAAGTGTTTTCTTTGGTTTCAGCCAGTAATTTTTTATCGTCTTTAGTTTGATATTCTATAGTTCCATCGCTATGCACTAATACTTTTAATTTATCTGTGCTAATGGTTAGCAAGTCTTCAGTTGAATCTAAATCCCACGACACCTCCTGAGGATTTAAAACCGTTACATAATCTGGAATGGTTGAAGGGGTGCTGCCATTTATTATTTTATTTATATGAATAATAGACTCATCAATCACTGTAATATTAACATTGATACTGTCTTGATAAATGATTACACCGTGATCTAATTTTTTAATCTTGCACTTAAAATTGGGTTGACATCCAACTATAATCAAGGACAGAACCAAGATACAGAAAAATGATACGTTTCTTAAATTTCGCATAATCTATTAAAAATTATTTTTTTTCAAACTCTATATGTAATTAGTATCTAAGCTCATACCCTCTTTTACTACCTTCTCTTAGTTAAATTTTCCTGCAGATTTTTAAGACTTAAAAAAAATTACTGAATTGCCATTTGATACATGTCTTCTGCTTGCTTTCTTAACTTTTGAAGGATATCGAGATGCTCTGGACTATCCACTAAATTGTGTTGCTCCATTGGATCTTTATTTGTATCATACAACTCCTCAATTTTTGGAGTATGTTCGTAATAAACAATGTACTTCCAACGGTCTGTACGCACGCCTCTGCTACGGTATGATTGATTGGTATCTATTAAATTTTGATTGATTTCATCAACCTCCTCACTATAGCGTTTGCTGAACATGGCCGCCAAAAATAAATCTTCCATAAAAACGGTATCTCGCCATCCGGACATATCTTGTGTTTGATTCAATACGCCACTGATATTAAGCCCTTGCATGCTTGCTGGGGGTTGTAACCCTGCCATAGATACGATGGTAGGCGCCATATCAACTGAAGAAACAAGTGCCTTTTCGCGACGTTTGCGTTTAGCTTCTGGCATACGTCCGTCATAAATAATAAGTGGTGCTTTCACAGATTCATCGTATAACAAACATTTATCGAATAAGCCATGCGACCCTTGAAAACGTCCGTTATCACTCGTATAGATAATGATGGTATTTTCAAACAATCCTTTGGCTTTTAATTTCTCTACTAAAAAACCAACTTGTTCATCGACGCTATAACCTTGCGTAGCGAAACGACGTACCAATTTTTGATAAAGTTCGGGGGTTGATGATCTTTGGCGATGCAGATACACACCACGGGCATTTTCTTTAACCACATCTGGAAGTACTGGATTATCGCCTTCTACCCAATTTCTTGGAACCGAAAAATCGTGATTTTTAAACTGTTCAAAATGTGGCATGTACACATCCTTGTTATTGTCATGTTTCACCGCATAAAAACTAACTGATAAACAAAATGGCTGATTTGCAGGTTGCGTATCCAAAAAACGCATCATAGCTTCTCCTGTCCTCTTGGTTCTGCCAGAATTTTGGCGTCCTTCTTTGTAAATATCCTGTAAAGTTTCATCATCTTCTGGCCAGATTACAAAATCTTTTCTATCGTAGGTTTCACTTCCTGCAAAGAAATCGAAAACCCCTCCCATTTGTTCTTTATAATAATGTTCCTTGGGTGTGCTTGGGCGCACTGCTTCTTCGGTAACCGTAAACCCTACTTTGCCTATAAACCCTGTGCGATAGCCTGTGTTTTTAAGGATGGCAGGGTAACTTTTGGAAAAATCTGCTTGCGATAAAGTGTAATCATCTGGTGCTACAAACCCCACTTTATGGTTTGAATTGTACCTACCCGTCATCATGGTTACACGACTGGGCATGCAAATAGCGACGGCATAAAAAGCATTATCGAATATGACGCCTTGTTCTGCTAACTTATCAATGTTGGGTGTGTTGAATTCGGGTTTTCCATAACAACCCATATTATCCCAACGCTGGTCGTCGGTCATTAAAAAGATGATATTGGGTTTCGTAGTTTTACCCTCAGATATTGCTGTAAAATGGGTTGCTTTTGATTTACAACTCACCCCTATTAAAGCTAAAATCAACAGACAAATTGTAAAAACTACTTTAGTACTTTTCATAAATTCTATCCTTATTTTTTAGGAAACTCTTTTGGTAAAGGTGGTACGTTTAAAACCTCTTTTTCATCTGGGATTCTGTTTGAAGTGGTTTGTTTATCACCATACCAATACATACCAACACCGTAACCCATTTCGCAATTGGTCCAACTCCATATTTCCATATCCAATTGCAGAGAGCTACTAAAAGGCATAACATCCAACGACCGAGTTCTGGTTTCTGTACTATAACCCAAGGTATTTTTCTCGTTGGTTGTTTTAGGGTTTAACTTATTGTAAACATGAGCACGAGGTTGCGCATGAAAAGGATGTTCATAAAATTCAGTGCTTCTACCTCCCCAAGAATAAGCGTAGTAATCTTCAGTTCCTGTTCCGAAAATAGATGGAAAATCTTCGCCATCTACCCAAATTTTTTCATCACCTTCACCCCACCATTTTTCAACAGGATTCATAATAGTTAAGGCATCGCCTACATAAACACCTCTTCCTTTAAGGGTTACATAATTCCAATCGGAAAATGGCCTGGTAGCAACAGGATATTGTCCTCGCCATGCGGCATTAAAGTACATACTATCATCATCCCATTTCCAATCGCTTACAGTCGCCTTTAAATCTACCTGCACCGTTTTTTTTCCTAAATTAACTACAGAAATTTTTCCTGATTTTTGATAAGGCATCGGCCATCTGCAAGTCATGGTGCCATCTTCACTTACGGCAATATGCCATCCTTGGTGCGGGTTTAACCCAATACCACTACCAAAAAAATCGCCAATAGGCGTCCAAACGGTTTGCTTACCATCAAATTCAATTTTCAAAACAATGGAGCGTGTTACCTCAATATTTTTATAATCTTTTAGCTTTAAGCTTAACTCTTTAATGGCTGCATTTCCTTCTGGCAATTCAATGGATTTTTCTTTTTTAGAACCTAATTTAGCTGAGAACACCACTTGAGTTCCTTCTACAGTCTTTTTTGGTTCTAACAATAATTCTCCTATTTTTTTGGTTAAAGGCATTGCTTTGTTAAAATCTTCTTTTGTGAAGGTTTTTATAGGCGTGTAATCATCATAAGCCCTATAAGTGAATTGATAGAAGAAAGGTCTTTCAGTAGTTGTTATTTTACAACTTTTAGCATACGGAATTGGGAAAAACGACACCGCTGAACGCAACGATTGATGCGCTAACGGAAACGGAATTTCTCCAGTGCCGTCAAGCAATCCTAACATATTACCTTCCAAAACTGGCTCCTCGTTACCGTCTAAATATATTTTAATTTGAATATCGGTATTCGGTTTGTCGGCACTTAAAAAAGGCATCCATGTACGCACAATAGCCCCCGGTCCCACATGATCCATTAACACCCATTCCTTTTGTCCATTTTTTTCCTCAGTTCTAATGAAATTATGGTCAGTATCTTTCGAATTAAAATCATGATTACTAAACCATCCCACAGTATCAGCAGGTGTTTTAGAAGCTCTATTATAGCTGCTCTCTTGTTTTAACCTAAAATTTATCTTGGGAAAACGAGCTACAGCATCTCTATCAACCATTTCATTTAATAGCGACTCCACGGTTATCTTTTCTACATTTTGAGTAAATACATTAGTTGTAAACACTAAACAAACAAAACTTAAAATAGACTTTTTAATAATCATAATACTTATTTTGAAATTGATTTCATTTGGAAGTTACAATAATTTCTTCTCCCGCTATAGTTTTAATGTCATATAAATATGATGTTTTTAATTCCAATTCTTTTAATTGAGCTAATTCTGAAATTAAAGGTGGTTTAATTTCTGGTACTTGATAAAAAGGATTACTATTAGTGCCTTTAGCTAAAGAAATCATTTGATTAGAAACTAACTCATTATAAGAACGAATACGCAAATTTCCTCCTAAATTTGAGCGTATTACGGCTTTTACCACACTACCATTTTCCCATTCTAAATCTACAATTTCAAAACCACCACGAGCACGTAAACCAGAAACTTTACCTGTATCCCAAACATCTGGTAAAGCTGGAATTAAGTGAATAGCTCCATCGTGGCTTTGCACTAACATTTCAGTTAAACCAGACGTGAATCCAAAATTGCCATCAATTTGAAATGGTGGATGCGCATCAAGCATATTAGCATAAGTTCCTCCTCCTTTTGGGGAATCTGGTCTTCCCACTAATTTAATTTGGTCACCCATTAATTTATAAGCATGGTTTCCATCTAATAAACGCGCCCATAAATTAATTTTCCAATTCATAGACCATCCTGTAGAAGGATCTCCCCGCTGGATTAAAGTGTTTTTTGCTCCTTGAAACAATTCGGGATGTCTATAAGGTGAAATTAAATTTGAAGGATATAATCCGTATAAATGAGAAACGTGACGGTGATCATCCTTTGGATCATCTAAATCTTGCATCCATTCTTGTAATTGATTATGCTGTCCTACTTTCATTGGAGGCAACTTTTTTAATGTATTTTCCATTTTAGAAATTAATTCTGTATCAATATTTAAAATTTTAGCTGCACGAATGGTTTTGGTGAACATATCAAACACCAATTGATTATCCATGGTGGTTCCTGCCTCAATTGTCACATTTTTTGAACGGATACTAGGACCATGTTCTGGAGAAATTGAAGGTGCAATTACCAACCAATCATTTTTAGGTTCTGGTATTAAAACACTTAAGAGAAATTCTGAGGCTCCTTTCATGGCAGGATATACCGATTTTAAATATTCTAAATCACCATTAAATATATACTTATCCCATAAATGTTGTGACAACCAAGTTCCGCCAGTTGGCCACATGCCCCAAGTAGCACCATCTACAGGACCCGAAATTCTCCATAAATCTGTATTATGGTGCGTTACCCATCCATCGGCTCCATACATAACTTGTGCAGTTTCCCTTCCAGTAACTGAAAGATCTTTTACCAATTGAATTAAAGGCTCATGCATTTCTGTCAAATTAGTTACCTCAGCTGGCCAATAATTCATTTCTGTATTAATATTAACCGTATAAGCACTTTTCCATGGTGGGGTTAAATCTTTATTCCATATTCCTTGTAAATTGGCAGCTTGTCCTCCAGGTTGAGAAGAGGATATTAAAAGGTAACGTCCAAATTGAAAATATAAAGTTGCCAAACTGGGGTCATTCCCTGTACTAAATTCTTTAATCCTTACATCTGTTGAATTTTTAGCAGATTCCGATTCTCCTAAATCTAAGGAAACTCTGTTAAAATATTTTTTATAAAACTTAGAATGATCGTTTATTAACTGACTGTAATCTTTAATTTCAGCATCAGCAATATACTTTTTAGCTTTATTATGAGGATCAGCACTAATATCGTGATAGTTTACAAAATTAGTAGCAACGGAAATGTAAAGTGTTACACTGTTTGCTTTTGAAACGCTTAACTGACTGTTTCCTGCCATTATCTTTCCGCCTTCTGGAACTATTTTTACACGAGAATCAAACTCTACCTTACCCTCAATAGCTGGAGTATTTTTTGATAATCTAAAATTATTATCTCCTCCAAACCCTGTCATAACCAATACATCATTGTCCTCAGTATATACTGAAACTTTTGCAGGCTCTGGTCGATCCATTGTAGCTCTGAAACTGATTGCTCCTTCTTCATTCGCTGTAATTTTCATTACAATCACCTGATCGGAAAAAGAAGTAAAAATTTCACGTTTGTACGTAACACCGTCTACAGTATAGGAAGTAGTGTTAATAGCATTTTCAATATCCAACTCACGATAGTAATTTGAAAAGTTTTCTTGATTTTCAAAATTCAACCTTAAATTACCCACTGTTTCATAAGGCATGCCGTGTGATGTTTTAGAAATAAACTTCTCATTCGCCAAACGATGGGCTTCATTATATTTTTCTTTAAATAATAATTCCCTAACTTCCGAAAGCGCTTCTTTAGCTTTAGGGTTATCGTTTCTATGAGGTCCACCAGCCCAAAGCGTATTTTCATTCAATTGAATGTTTTCATGTTCTGGATTTCCATAAACCATAGCTCCTAACCTACCATTTCCTAATGGAAGTGCCTCATTCCAATTAGCAGCAGGCGTATCATACCATAAAACCAATGACTTATTATTTTTATCACTGGTTGAGTTTTTTACTTCATTTAGATTTTTACAACTTACCAATCCAAATAACCCCAAAACAAAAATACTTAACACCTGTTTCATCTGTTTATTTTTTTTAATTTAAAAATCATTCTATTAATTTATTAATGCAAAATTTAACATCTAACAAATTTACTATACCATACATTTTTTTTGTATAAATTATAGGTCATTTATTGTAAACTATTACTTATAATTTAAGCAATTTTGATTTTAAATTAGCATTAATAATGTTGGCTTCATAAAAAAAGAGAATACGACTTCTTTATAAACTGATACAAAAATCAAGTTCACGATATAAACACCAAAATAGTATCATTTTAGTTTATCAATATTACCTACCCACTTTACCTTAACGATTATAGTTTACAAATAGCAATCATATGTTTTCACTCATTATTTTTCAATATTAAATGAACTTATTAATACATCGTTAGAAGCACCTCCAATTTGGACTTCAAATTGGCCAGGTTCAACCGTCTGCTTCATATCCAACCCTGTTAGTTTAAGCATTTCAGGCGTAATAGCAAAGCTTATTTTTTGAGACTCTCCAGGTTCCAACTCTATTTTTTTAAACCCTTTCAATTCCTTCATAGGTCTGACTACCGAACCTGCAATATCTTTTATATAAAGTTGAACTACCTCTTTTCCTGAACGAGTTCCTGTATTTTTAATCTCAACACTAACTTTAATAGTAGACGTTGTATTACCTTTTGTTTCCGAAAGTTGGAGATTTGAATATTTAAATGTTGTATAACTCAATCCATATCCAAAAGCGTATAAAGGTGTACTTTCTGAAAACAGATAACTTTTCTTGAAATTTATTTCCTTTTGACTGTAATGTATTGGCATTTGTCCAATATTCCGAGGTACTGTAACGGGCAATTTCCCAGAAGGTGTTACATCACCAAAAAGTATTTTAGCTATGGCCTCATCTCCAAATTCACTAAGTTCCCAGCAATCAAGAACTGCATCGGCATGCGCTGCAATAATATTAATTGAAAGCGTTCTACGATGTTTTAATGCTACAATAACGGGTTTTCCTATTTTTTTTAATGCAAGTAGTAAATCATCTTGTTGTCCTACAGGATCAATATTATCACGATCTCCCAAACCACCACTAAAATAGGCTTCTTTAGACGTATACTTATCATCACCAACAAACAATACTATTACATCTGATTGTTTTGCTTTATCAACAATCTGTTGTATACCTTTTAAAGTTTCACTTTTAGGTGTTAAAATTGGGGTTACTCCGTCACCATTGGTCAAATTAAAACCTTTTTCTTCAATAAAATCAATATCAGTTCCTGCAATTTTTTCAAATGCTGCTTTAGTTTTTGAATCTATAACTGGACCTACCAAGGCAATGGTTCTTTTTTTGTTTCGGTTTAAAGGAAGTAATGTATTTTCATTTTTTAATAAAATAATAGATTCTTCATCTGCTTTTTTTGCTAATGCTTTAGCAGCATCATTACGAGTCATTTCCTTCGCTTTTTGAACATCGGTGTATGGATTATCAAATAGCCCTAAAACAAATTTGGTTCGCAATACGCGACGCACTGCCTGATCAATATATTCCAAAAGAGCTGGCTCAGTTTCAACCATTTTAGGCAAAAGTGCATAAGCATCATCAGCATATAAATCTATATCTACTCCAGCTACTAAAGCAAGTCTTACCGCATCTTCAGGTGTTTCTGCCACTTTCATGAAATAATGTAATCTTCCAACATCATTTGCATCAGAAACTACATAACCTTTAAACCCCCAATCATTTCTTAAAATATTCGTCAATAACTCAGGATTTGCATGACTAGCAATACCATTTATATCACCATGTGAAGCCATAATACCCAAAGTATTAGCTTCTACAACTGCCGCTTTAAATGGTGGCAAAATTTCATCTATCAATGTTCTTGGAGAAATCTCTACAGACGCAAAGTTTTTACCCCCTGAAACCTGAGCATAACCTGCAAAATGTTTAGTAACAGCACCTATATGTGTACTTTCAAGCCCTAAACTATCACCTTGAAGCCCGGAAACAGCACTCACTATCATTTCTGAAACCAAATGCGTATCCTCTCCAAAAGTTTCACTCATACGACCAAAACGTGGATCACGTGCTATATCAGCTTCGGGAGAATGTGTCAAATGCAATCCACGATATCGTGCTTCGCGTCCAATAATATCATAGACTTCTTTTACTAATTTTGTATTCCAACTAGAGGATAACGAAATGGGACGTCCAAATTGTGTGCATCCATGCGCATCCACCCCACTATACGATTCTGTAACAAAAAAAGCTGGAATCCCTAACCTATTATTCTTTATTACAAATTCCTGTAATTGATTGTTAAGTTCAGCAGCTCTTTCTGGGCTATACCTGTCTCCAGGACTTTTAATTCCTGCAATTCCATAATTTAACCTTTCTTTTACTCCTTTTGAAAACGCAAGACTATCCCTTTTATTTAAACCAACTCCTAATCCTGAGTGAAACATTCTCATTTGAGCGACTTTTTCTTCTAAAGTCATCTGAGACAATAAATTTTCAACCCGAACATCTATGGGTAAGTCCTTTTGTATATACTTTTTTTCCGATAAATTACTAAAGCCAAATCCTATAAGGCAAAGTACCAGAATAGGTGTAAATTTTTGAATGTGTTTTTTAATTTTGTGACGAATCATTGGTTTTAAGTTAATGGTTTTTTATTTCTATTTATTTCTATTCTTAGTTTTCTCAATGTGTGTTACTTTATTATTTGTTCCATAGTCAGTAACTTTACCAAAGCTAACAACTGTATTTCCACTAGAAGATGATTCTAAAATAACTGGGTATTCTGTTTCATTTCTGATGGTGGAATTATTGTCTTTTACTACAATAGGACGCAGATCTGTATCAATAGGACCTTTCGTTCGATGAAAGACAATATTGTGATTACTACCCAAAATATCAGCAACATTATGAGGCCCAACTGCATGAGGTGATGGTAATATAGTTAATTCAATATCTTGATTTGATTTAGATAATCTAAAATCACTTAAAGGGCCGTAAGTAAAATTTCCTGACGACTTAGTTATTTTTCCGTGTTTAGGCAAATTAAAATTGGTAGCTCCACAATCAATGGCTACCGAATTAATAACGGTAGCACTAGAAGCCAAATAAACTCTAATACCACCTCTCATTTTTTTAACGGTACAATTTTCAACTGTAACACTACCACCATGGGTATACACTCTTATACCATCTTCTGAAAGCGGATACATAATGTCCTTTGGAATTGGTTTTCCTTTTATTTTATATTTAGATCTAACTGGTAAGTCTTTAGGATTTGTTTCCGTGTACAAATCAGCACTTGGTCGCATTCTTCCTTCTACAAGCGTGTTTTTTATGACTGATTTATCGGCAGGTTTTTGCATATAAATACCGTGTCCAAATGCTCTTTGTTGCACCTCGCAACTATCTATAGTATTTCGTTTGCCATTAATTAATATGCCACAACGTTTATCTAATCCAAATACGTTATCGCGTCCAATACCATAAATACTACCATATCCATACGGAAATGAACCTCTTACCGTTAACTTTGTATTTATAACTGTATTATCATCACCAGTAATATCTAACACAGCTTGACCTTTTAACCCATAAGCCAAAGTAGTGCGTTCTTGATTGTAAGCACTAAAATCTGTTACCTCTTCAAGTTTGTTTACATACGTATCTTCAAAAGTTCCTCCTCTAAAAGTATTTTGGTGACCTGAAATGGTAATATAGCTTTGCTTTGTAGAACCTACCGGAGCATTTACAAAAACACCTGACAAATCAATTGTGTTATTAGAACCTGAACAAAGAATTTTTCTGTAACCTTTTGGAAGTTCAGTCAAGTTATAGCGCCCTGGTTTTAATATAATATTTTGATTACTTTTCTGGACTGCTTCGCTCAACTCTACTAATGAGGATACATAAATTGTACTCTGTGCAGAAAGAGAGATACTAAAAACCCATATTAATAAAAAAACAATTTTAAATAAACTTAAATTCATTTTTAAAATTTGATACCTCTTTTGATTATTAAATGTAAATCTATTCATAAACTTGATTTTTCTATTTTAAATGAAACAGTATAAAATTGGTAGCATAATTGTTAAGCTCCTTAATAGTGGGCGAAATATTTTCGCCATGAAAACTATGTGCTGCATTTTTTATAGTCAACAATTCTACATCTGCTTTTTTTTCTTTAGCCACCTCCAACATATATGTTGAATTTATTATTGGAAGTATGGTGTCATTATCACCATGCAATAATAAAATTGGCGGACTGTTTTTTTGTAAAAGTTCAGTTGGACTGAGCAATGTAGCCAATTCTGATTTTTCACTTAATGGCGCACCTAAAAGACGAACAAAAAGTGTCTCATCTTCAAAAATAGAGTTGGGCCTTATTTCTGGATTCACGCAAGAAGTAAAAGGAAAATATGCAACTATGCATCTAAAATTAGGAACATAATCCACTAAACCTATATCTCCTTTAAAATCTGAATCTTTCCCTAAAGCTGTTACTAAACTTAAATGTCCACCAGCAGAACCACCCCAAATACCATAATACTTCTTATTTAATTTATATTTTTTTGCATTTTTCAAGAGAAATCTTGTTGCATCTTTAGCATCTATCACAGCATCATAAGCATTTGTATTGCCACGAGCTAAACGATATTGGATAGTAATACAAATTACCCCTTCATCAAGAAGAGATTTCAAAGTCCCTAAAAATGCTTTTTTTAATATATTATATTTGCTCCCTCCTGCCCAACCACCACCATGGATATGTAGCATCCATGGATTCTCTTGCTGTATTTTATTTACTTCTGGATAAAAAATGGTCATATCCAGTACTTGTCCATCTATTGTTTTGTATGCAACGGTCTCTTTATTACTGAATGTATCAAGAATTTCTTGTTCTTCCAGAGATTGTCCAAAAATGAATGGCTGAGATCCAAAAACTAACATTAAAATTATAAATCTGTTATTCATCATTTTGGTTATTTTATTTTGGATATCATTTCTCATTTTTAATTTATTTAAAAATTAAACCTATTTATTATAAGTTTATAACTCGAGAATCCTCGGCTTTAAAATTAGCTTTCTTGTTTTTGTATGTAATTACAACAGGCACTTCATTATGCAACCACAACTGCCCTTCTTTTTCTTCTAATACTACATTGCCTATTTCAGTTGTAGAAATGGTATAATCATTGGCTTTCAAATAATTTCCATTACCCATAAATAAAATAATATTTCCATTTTTTTCCTTAGCTACTAAAGCATAATCCGCATTAGTAGAGTTGTTTTTATAGGTTGCCATTTGTTGATTTTTAGAAGAAAACACTAAATCCTCTCTCCCTGATTTGCTTATAATTTGTAGACCTACAAACTCTTTGCCGCCATTTTCATCATCAAAACCATTTATAGATGCAATACTTTTTCCTTCAGATGAAGTAAATGGTTCGTAAACGGACACAAATGGATGCTCCCACGCTTCACCATATTGACGTGCATTAAAGGTTAAATAAGGCGCCTTGTCAACTTCATAAGGCAAACCTCCATTTCCTCTAAAAGCTTTATTTGGTGGTGACTTTAATGAAAAAATTTCTCTATTTTCTGCTCCCTTCATCCATAAGTTCATAAATACATCTTCCTCATCGTTAGGTCTATCTATTTTCCATTGCGCTTGATAATCATTATTGGTTTTTAACGATTTTTTATCCCACTGATAATCAAAAGCATATAAATATCCACCAGCAAAAGCCATTTCTTCTGTTGGTTTTAAATCTAATGGTTGTCCCGAAGCATCTAAAACCTTCATAGACTGACCTAAATTATGATAAAAATAATCGTGAAACTTATCCCCTTTACGTTGCTTTCTAGAACGGAAAATATCAATATAATACCCTGTAGTTTCTCCTGTTTTTACGACACTTACCAGCCTGCTTTGATCACTTCTAGTTTCTGGCTCTAAAAAATAGACATCAGAATACGTGATGTTTGAATAATACCCATCTTTTTTTTCTGATTTGGGATATTCCCCTATTAAATCAAACGCATGATTACTAAACATTTCGGTATACGAGGAAACCCCATCAACCATAACTGTATTATGTGCTGGAAACTGCGAATAAAATTCCAAATATATAGGTTGAAGATATCCTGCTCCTTTTCCAGGGTCTGCTCCCTGAACAAAACCTTTACCGTACAACTCTAAATTGATTCCATTGGCATGCATATGATTACCTAATGACCCATTTAAGGAAGCCATCATACCATGTTTGCCAGTTCCCATACGTTGCACATGCCAACTGACATTAGGCGCATAAAAGGTTTGTGTAATATAATCTTCTAAATTACCTTTTTTATACTTTTGATTTATCTCTAATGGTTTAGCTGCAAAAAAAGAAGAAATATCTGCTCTTGGTTTTCGTTGTTTTCCTTTTGCTTCTTCAGGTTCTTCAGAAAACAAACGATACATTGCTGTAAATTCTTTTTCAAGAGCTTCATCATTATTTTTCTGAGCAACTCGAATTAAGTTTGAAATTGCCTCCGTATAAAACCCTCCATAATTAGAATCGCCAAAAGCAACCATTTGTCCATTTGGAAATAAATACTGCGGCAACATTTTAACAGCCTGTTTCATGCCTGGCATATAAGGTAAAAGGTTATGATTAAATGTGTTGTCAAAATCTTTTATAAAGGTGGTTAAATCTTTGGTTACCCCTTGTGCATATCCGGGGCATTCTGCCCAAACACCCGTGTTGTAATCATATCCAAATTCCATAAATTTAGTTAAAGACCACTGGCGTGCTGAAGTCACATTCAAAATATAATTGATATAATATTCTCTCCCTTTTTTATCTTCATAGTACCTATTATCCTTTAAAACCATGGCGGCTTTTAAAATAATTTTAGCTTGATGTAAATTCCAGTTATTTTGTGGCACACCATTTTTAATGATTTGATCTGTCCAACGCTTAATAGTTTTATCATACATTACAATATTTTCAGAATGATTTACTTCAACATATCTATATAAAAAATCATAAAGTTCCGCTACACTAATTAAGACATTATCATGAATTACTTGAAAATTAGCGAAACCTACAAGTGTTTGAATATGCCCATTAAGTAAATCAATTGGTTCACTTCTATATGACATACCCTCTAAATAAGTATGCATAATATCGTAAGCAAACTTTGCATAGCGTTCATCTTTTTCTAACCAATAAATAAATGCTGCATCTCGTGCTAACTCTATTATTTGCTGATTTATACTATAAATGATTCTTCCCGTTTTAGAAGGATCAACCCATTCAAAAGGACTACCTTCTTTACTTCTATTTGGATAATACAATCCTCGTGGGTCATCCATATATGGCAAAACATCTTCTAACTTTGGTGTACCGTAAGGTGTTGTATAGTCTCGAGAACCTACAAACCGAACTGTAGGAACTGGTGCTTCGCCATCTGCGTGTGAGTAATTTATACCATTAACATAAATATTTGTTGCTTTGGTTTTCCAATGCATCTGCAAACGAGACACCATCCATTCAGGGTCTTCAACATGACGCGAAACATAAGCATCAATACGGTCATGAATACCTTTTAAAACATCTTTTGCCCAAGCTTCCTTTTTAATTGTCTTTTCTAAATCCTTTTTACCACTCTCGGTAACGTATAAACGAGGATAGCCTTGTTCTAAATTCGTAGGAAGTGGTATTTTATTAATTTCTTGTGCATTTAACCATCCTACTATAAAAACTAAGACGATGCTTAAACCTAATTTATTTTTCATATTTAATTTCAACTTATTATTTTTTATATTAACTATGACCATTCTTACTACCATAAAATTTTAACATCGGATGGCCATTGTTTTACGTCTGTATATACTTCATTCCCTTTTTTAAATGTGCTATTTTCTATAGTAACATCACATTTTAATAATCCCATATCAATTTTCTTATTCTCAAAAACACTATTAATGACATAGGAATTGTTAACGGATCTCCACATAGCTCCCCAAGTATTATTAATTATTTCACATCTGTTCAGTATAACTTTTTGTGGTGCGTACTTTGAATTTTCTTTGTATATGAATTTATCATAGTAATCTTCACAAGGAAACCACAACGCTACCTTAGCACAACCAGACACATGGTACTTATGAAAAAAAATATAACCTGCTTCTTCATGATCTGCTTGAATACCATTTGTTTTAGTATCCTTTATTGTACAGCGTTGTGCTAAAACATACTCACAGGATGTATATTTATTTCCTTTTCCCTTAACAGGAAAAGACATATTACAATCGGATTGTAAAATATATTTATTATAAAGAAAATAGACATTATGATACAAACCACCACCAGAGCCATTGTATTGAAAATTACAATTATCCATTATAATATGATTAGTTCGCTTCATGTGAACCCCTTGAGAAGACCAATCGATCACATCAATATTTTGAAGCATTATACGCGTATGTCTGCTTTCATTTCTACCTCTTATAAGTATCCCATTAGCATCTCCTTGTCGAACACCTTTTAGAGTTAAATCTTTAATAACCAGATCTGTTACTTGAGGCTTGTCTTCAATGTTAAACCCCGTTCCTTTCATTTCTGAACCTTGTTTAACAATTGTTTTATCCCTACCTTCTCCCACTAATGTTATTTTTCCTTTCAAAGTAAGTGTGGTATCCAAAATATGTATTCCTTTTTTCAAGAACACCACGCCACCTCCTTCATCATACACTTGATTAATAGCTTCTTGTATAGATTGTCCAGGTTTAACTTTA
Source organism: Pseudalgibacter alginicilyticus (assembly GCF_001310225.1). Classification (GTDB taxonomy): domain Bacteria; phylum Bacteroidota; class Bacteroidia; order Flavobacteriales; family Flavobacteriaceae; genus Pseudalgibacter; species Pseudalgibacter alginicilyticus. The sequence goes on from NZ_CP012898.1 coordinate 1,464,567, forward strand.
ATTATATTGTCTAACCACTGTTTAGGATATTCTACATGTTTAAAATCATTATTCCATTTTTCGGACATAATAGAATACACTTCGGGCTCTACAACCACTTGGTTATATTTAAATAATTGCTTCTGTGCCATAGATGAACATACCACAAAAGCTATTAAAATAAAAAGGACTACTTTTTTACTCATTTTTAATGATTTTTAGTTTGATTAAAAGATGGAGGTGGTACTTTAACACCCCATGCTTTATTAGGTTCTTGCCCTAATTCCACTTCTAAAACACCTCCTTTTGCATAGTCATCATGATAAAACCAACAATTATCTAAACTATTATTGTTTAGTTTTGCCGATTGGATATAAATGTTTTCCGGTCGGTTATTAGTAGTTTTTATTACAAATTTTTCACCTGAATAATAATCCTTGTTAAGGTGAATAATAATCTCATCAAAAAGCGGACTTGTAATTTCATAATAAGGTTTGACCGAAGCCCCACCATCAACCTCAAAAAGCCCCATCGCCATCAAAGTCCCTAAAGCTCCCATTTGCCCTTGATCTTCATCGCCATTGTATCCTCCATAAGGTGTTATATCACCATACACTTCTTTTATTTTTCGCACCCATTTTTGAGTTAACCAAGGCACACCTGAATAATTAAATAAGTGTGCCATTCCTGTTCCTGGTTGGTTTCCGTAATTGACCCAACTAGCAGCATGTTTTCTTCCAACACTTACAAAATTATCTTTTTCACCCTTTATGAATGATGCATTTAAAAAATGATTATATGCCTGTGCTCCTCCAAATAAATTTATTAAACCTTCCATATCATGAGGCACAAAATTTGTATAAATTGCGGAGTTACTTTCACAAAAACCACGTGCATTAAAACTATTGGAAACAGGCTCAAAATCTTTTATCCAACTACCATCCATTTCTCGTGGATGAATCATTTTGGTTTCTGGGTTCCACAAATTCTTATAATTTGTAGAACGCTTCATAAAAAGTTTATAATCGTCTTCTTTGCGCAATGCTTTTGATAATTGTGCCAAACTCCAATCTTGATACGCATACTCCAAAGTCATAGAAGCACCATCTTTATGCCCCCCATTGGCTTTAATACCTTCTGGCACCCACCCTTGACTAACGTAATATTGCATACCACCACCAAAAGCCGGAAAGTTATGCTCATAACCTGCATGATCTCTAGAACCACCAACAAAAGCATTTTTTCGTAAGCCTTCATAAGCTTTTTCTATATCATAATTTTTAATACCTTTATTATATGCAGCGGCAAAAAATGGCACCGAGGGATCTCCAATCATTACAAAAGTATAATTACCTCCAGATGGCCCACGAGGAATTAATCCTCCATTATTATACATGTCTACCATGGTATTACAAAAACCATCCATAACTTCTGGATAGACCATAGACCATAAAATGTTTAAAGACCAATGGCTACCCCACCACGCATCAAAATTATAGTGTGGAAATAAAGGTTTGCCATTCTCATCCAATCTTACAACCCTTGTAACTGGTTTTTCTCCAGTCCTATCGGTATATTTGCCATCCACATCACTTATAATTCTTCTTCCTTGTAAAGCGTGCCACAAATCAGTGTAAAACTTAACTTGTTGTTTGTGCGTTCCTCCCTTTATTTCAATTTTACTTAACCAATCATTCCAAATTTCTAAAGATTCACTATACACTTTGTCAAAATCCCAGTGACTAATTTCCGTTTCTAAGTTTTTACGAGCTTGCTCCACACTTACATAAGAAATCCCTACTTTCATCAATACTTCATTAGCCTGTTGTTTATTAAAAAACAAACCTACACCCGCATTTACCCCCTGAATGGTGTCTAATTGTTTTTCAATGATTTTGTTATTTACCCATCCTTTAAAGCCACTAAATGCCGTATTGAGTTTTGCAACAAAATACACTGGTGTATCTTTTGGCCGACGTCCTGTTTTTTTAAGCACCTGAACCCCTGCTATTTCTGTATCATCTACTTTCCAAATTTTAGAGAATGTAGTGGGTCCATGGGCTAATTTTGCTCCCGTATCAAAAATGATAGATTTATTTTCACTTTTAGGAAACTTGTATTTATGAAACCCAACACGTGTAGTTGATGTTAATTCTACCTCAATATCATAATCTTTTAAAAAAACTTTATGGTAACCTGGTTTAGCTATTTCACCTTCATGACTAAAAGCTGATTTATAGGTATCCATACCTAAATGCCCTTTAAACTTTCCCGTGGTAGGCATGACAGCAATGCCTGCTAATTGCCATGCATGAACATGGCTAAAACATCGAATATACTCACTATCATACAAGTAACCCGAACTCCACGTTTTGTCAGTATCTGTATCTGGGCTTAAATTCACCATTCCAAATGGCCTACTTGCAGAACTAAAATAAAACCACCTAGAATTTACCGTATCAACAAATGGGTTTACCAAATTTACTGGTTTTTGTTGCCCATAAGTATTTGACGTTAGAATTAAAAAACTTAAATAAATAAGCTGCTTCATTATTTTTTTTATTTAAAAATTATAGCGTTTTGAATGATTTTTTATTAATAAACCTAAACCACGAAAACAGAATTTCATAACGATGCAATGTAAAAGTTTTACTAAAATTAATTTATAAATTATAACCCACTGAATATAAATTATAGGTATTTTGTATATAAAAAAAGCTTGAAGTAAATTGCTTCAAGCTTTTAAGTTTAATCACCCATTTAAACTATTAAAAACACCAAACAACTATAACTTTATAATCTTTTTTATAACACTATTTGATTCATCACTAACTTTAAAAAAATACATTCCACTTGTTAATTGAGATACATCTAAACTTCGCTCTGAAAAATCTTTTAGTGACTTTTCTAATACTTTCTGTCCACTGATATTATACAAAACTATTTTAGTTTTACTAAGGTCTAAATTTGTATTTTCAAAAGAAACAGTCAACACATCTGACACAGGATTTGGATACAACCCTATTTCATTTAGTTCTGTAAATTCAGAAACGCTCAGAGAACTAACATCTATTACACTAACTATAAGTTCTGGTTTATTATCTGCAGCCTCTTTACTAGTAAATTCATTGGTTTTTTTCTGTGCTTCTAAATCTTCAATAGAAATAGAAATTGTTTTATCATTATCAAATTGCTCCTTTACATAAGCTGTAATATCCCATTCATAAAAACCTGTATCACTTGATAAATTTGTAGAAGTTATCACATTTCCAGTTGTTGGAGCTGTATCCCAAGTAACAGTAGATTCTGACCAATTATTATCAATTTTAGATGTTGTAAGCATAATTTTTGTTCCCGAACTCTTATAAAGTTTGAGTATTACACGTCCTATATTATTGTTTATTAAATTTTCGTCACTCAAATTGAATTTCAAGAAGGTTTTTCTTAAATAATCTTCCGAATCGCCTGTTTTCACAACAAGTTTAACATCTGCTCCATAATTAACCTTTGAATAGCTACCCCCTCTTACATAAGCATCCTCAATTGGATTATAAATAGTGGTTTCAAAATCAACGTTAAATGTAATTACTGGAACCTCAATCGAGTAATTTGAATCTCTATCCGAATAAAGCGCCAGCACCCGATAGATATAAATGGTTTCAGAACTTAGTCCCGTATCACTGAAAGTTAAACTGTTTGAATCTAAACTTGCAATTTCTTGATAAGCTCCATCAATTTCTTTTCTTTCTATTTTGAACTCATCTGCTTCAAACACCCCTTCTTGCCAACTTAAATTAATTTCTGTATCAGAAATAGCAATTGCACCCAAATCAAATGCTAAAGTTCCTGGGTTTGAAATACTTGTTCCATAAACTTCTACCTCAGCCAAAGTAATTGGTTCGTCAGAGCTTTTAGAAATTTTTACTATCTGACCTATTACTCCTTCGGTTCCTGTATTTATATTGATTGAAGGATCTGGATAATCAACAAAAAACTGTGAAAAAACGGTATTGTTTTCTGAATCAATTATACTTACAGTAAAGTTATTTAATCGTTCACTATAAGTTGATTGTGTTCTATTATAAATAGTAATATCCTCAATTTTTTTATCTTCTCCTAAATCTACCTGCCACCACTTATCATCATCCATTGGCGCTGTATGACTTACAGAACCGTTGTTAAAATCTCCATCTGAATTACCATCAATAGCTCTTTCTGCTGGTGCATCATAAGCCGTTGTAGATTGGGAAGCTAAACCATTTAATGCTAAATTGTCTGCTGATGGGGTAACTTGAATGGCTTCTGAATTTGTGGTAACAGACGAAATATCAATAGTTTCAACCCAATACCAATAAGTTACATTATTTGCTACCGTAGTATCTAAATAACTTGTTCCTGAAACATTTTCTGCTATTAAGATACGTGTCGCTATATCAGAACTCGTATTTCTGTATATATTTTGACTTCCTAATTCCACATAATCCATAGACCAATTTAAAGATACTAATTCATAACTAGGAGTTGCAACTAAAGCAACAGAAGGAGGGATTGCTTCTAAATTTATCCAATTTAGATTAAACAAACTTCCAGTCTCACCTGTAAACACTAAATACAAGTCTTGTACGCCACTCACAACGCTAAATGCGGTAGTTGCTGTTGTCCAAGTTTGCCAACCTCCCGTATTATCAACATCCAATTCTGCTATTAAAACTCCTGTACTACTACCAATACGTAGTTCAATTTTCCCTCCCGACGTATCACTGGCCACTCGTGCGCTGAACTTATTCAAACCTGTACTAAAATCAATATCATTGAATTTAATCCAATCACCACTTTCAATGTTACTTACTACATCGGTGCCTTCATTACCCAATTCTGTTTGTATTCCCAGCATATCATTATAACATTCAGCCTCGTACAAAGTCGTTTGTGGCAAACTACACACGTCAACGATATCTTCCGTTACGTTAAAAATATAGCAATTCATACTTTCTGCTTCCACAGTAGGAACAAACGTATTTCCTGAAGCCATATAGGTCATTTCTATTCCCTCTATAGGCGTATTATTTGTCCAATAGTGAGTAGCTACCGGACTAATTATACTTGAATTATCCATCGATATTGGCAATGTATATTCTGTATCTCCTTCATTAATTACCCATAAAACAATCTTATCATTTTTTCTAAACGTTATAGTATATATGTCAGGTGTTGAATTTGTAGATGATGTAAGGTAGGTATGATTTAAAATATTATTTGAAAATTGTTTCATCATATAATATCCTCTAAGCCTGGTACCTGTACCAGAAGCTGGAAAATAAATAGATCTTGTTTCTTTATCCTGACCTCTAGACCAAATTTCAAAAAAAACCTCACCACTCAAACCAGCTTCATAGCGTTCTGCTTTTTTAATATACTCATCAATTTGTTTCCACATGGATCGTTCTACACCATAAGTTGGAGACCCACTACCAGTACTTGTTTCATCATCATACATTGGTTTTCCCAGTGCAATAGACCTTTCAATTATTTCTACCCACTTTTCAGGAGCTTCTTTTCCATAATTATGGCTACTAAAAGCCGTATACAAATCTTTTGTCCCAAGAGACTCTACATCCTTTAGGTAGGTTATTCCTGCTGAAAGACTCCAAAAACCTTGGTCAATAATTATAGGTTTTTCTATCCCTCGACTATCTAACTCCGTGTATAAGGTATTGATAATATCTTCAGCTTTTGATGCTCTAATATGCCACATCCATTCCTTTGCTGTAGACAAAATGGAAATTGGCACCCCGTGCTGACTCATATATTCACAATAATCTGCTAAGAAAATCCCATATTTTACAACATCTGTTGCTTTAGTATTGTAATTATGTATCCAATCTGGCATGTTATTGTCATCACCAAACCCATCATAATCAGAACGCATTGTACCATAAAACTTTATATCTGGATTAATAGCTTTAATTGCCTGCATAGTAGCTATTTGTCTATCATAAAACGACAAATTCTTAACTCCTTCAACCAGCTCTTGATTTTTGTCATATTGAACCCTACAAACGTTAAAGTCAATATCCCCAAAACCCCATTGAATAATCTCTTCTTTATTTTGAGCTTTTTGGATAGCAAAAGAACTACGCTCCATATCCCCACCTATCATATCAATAGTTTGTTTATAATTTGTAGAATTTACGGTAATTGATTGTGAGAAAAGGGTATTACTTAATATAAATAGAATAACTGCGCATAAAGTATTTTTAATAATTTTGTAATGTTTGGTTTGTTTCATATTTAGTTGTTTGAAAAGTTTAGTTTATTTAGTTATACACTCAAAAATATCTAATACAATTAAATTATGTTTAAACCAATGTTGCCAATTGTTACTATACACGTTCCATTTTAGCACATATGTATCACAATACAACATATGCACTAAATTATAGTACTATTAAATATTATGCTAGAGTAATAAATATAAAATTAGCGATATGGAAACAACTAAATCTAAATTTCCCTTTTTCATGGCTTCTTAAAATCCCACCAACTTTTAAGTGATGTTGCTGTTCTAATGTCTGATTTATCATCGCTATTTTCTTGAAAAATTGAATTGCTAAACACAAACTTTTCTGATTAGTTTATAAAAGTGATTTACTTATAAACTGGCCAAATTTTAAATACATTCAAAAAACATTTTTGATTAATTATAATCTCTCATTTTAACTTGAATGCGTTTTTTGGAGATGTTATAGTCTCCTTTTTTAACTATTTTATTTATAGTTAAATTATTCAAAGGTTTTGGTGAATATAAGTGAATCGTTGCATTGGGCTGGCCTTGAAAAATAAGATGAGGTTCCTTTCCAAAATTCTCAACTAAAGCAGTATATTTAGACAGTGCATGCATTAATACATTTCCATCCCTACGTAAATAACTACCATGTCCTATAAACAATTCTTCAACATTTTGAATATTAGTTTGATCTACTCCTTCTTTAAATTTCAATGCTGTTAAATAAGCATCCGTTTCCCAACCTTCCATATTATTTAAACTATTTCTATGTTTTAATCGTCCATCCGCCAACAAATTAAAATACACCACAGTTGTTATTCCTTTTTGAGTTATAGATATTTTCAAATAATCTTTGCCTTCATCTTTGGTTATTATGGGAAGGTTTTTTTGATTTTCATGAGTTTCTAAAATAATTGCTGTTACAAATTTAGTTCTGGTTGTTTTTTCAAAATGACTAATAGACCAATACGGTTTTTCGTTTTCTGGATGGTGACTTTCGTAACCTATTTTTTCAGTTAAACGCATATGTTCTGGAAAATCATGCGGACGTTCGCCTCCTGGAGGAAACGTTTCTGGAAATAAAGGACGCACTAATACTTGAGCATCTTCATCTTTAATTGTTAAATCAATGCCACCTTTTAAAGTAGATTCGCCATTGTAATGTAGTAACCATTCAAACTGTCCAGGCTCAAAAGCCAACAAATCATCCAATACTAAAATAACATCACCAACCCAAATAAAATTACGATAATTTCTGGCTAAAATATGTGAATAAGGTCCTGTAGCATTAGCTAATAGATATTTAAAATCTTTACCTTCAATCAAATTATGCAGAGATCCAGAATTAACATTTCCAAAATAAGGGTCATTTCTATTTTGTCCTTTTCCGTTGAACAGAACCACATTATGGGCCTCACTCTGGCAATAATACTCTGTAAACAATGGATTTAAGTAACTTCCTGTTCCAGAATCTATTATTAAATTTTTACCATTGTGAAATAAAATGTATGAGCCAGCATCAGCATGGGCATGATTCCATGTAAAACCAGACTTTACAGCAAGCATCGTAGCATCATCACTCCAAGAGTTTCTCATTGTTGCCCATCCCATATCCTGATAAAGATAAGATTTAGGACGATTTGGTAAAAAACCTGATTTATTTGATTGTAACCCAAGATTCAATATTAAACCTTCTGCCTCGTTTGAATCATTATTTTCACCATTAGTTACATGGTTTATATACCATTCATATTCTTGATTTTTATACCCTAAATTCCAAAGTAATCGAATTATTCTATCTCCATAGGCATGCATTTTAGAATCCCCAAAATTGACTGCAAGATCTTTGCCTCCATCAACAAAATACGTAGTGTTGATGAAAAAATCGCCCATCTTTTCTAATATGTTAGATTCAATTTTAGATTCTTCAGGCCATACATTCCCGTAGGCATATCGAAATAATAAATATTGTGATGTTCCGTAAGTGGCATACCAAACACTTTCATAAAAACCTCCATCTCTATCAAAAGTTGTAGGTTTATTTTGTAGTAAGCTTCCTGAATAATGTAGCCATTCAATGGCTGATTCTTCAATGTCTTTTGCCCAACCCTCAGCCTCAGATATTTCATTTCTAACAGCAAGAGATGCTAAACCAGACATATAAACACATGCACTCCACCAATTATGCCCCATGGTATCATAGGTATGCATATTCGTTTCTGCTTCCAACCAATCGTATCTTGCCGGTAAAATACCTAACCGAACAATATCGTTAGCTATCAGCTCTTTTTCTTCTATTGTTAAATAATCATATATACTATCAAAACCAAGAGCAATATCATAACTTGTATGTGACGTTCCTAATCCACCTATCCATGGTGGGTTTCTATTTAACAAAGTACTACCTTCCCACGTACTTTTAGAAGTATAATCAAAAAGTAATTCCTTTAATTTACTTGCAAACTTTTCTTCACCCGTTACTCTGTAAACTAACCCAAGAAGAAGGCCTTCCTTTGATTTTAATTTATCTTTTTTGAGTAAATCTTTAGCTATTTTATATTGTTTGTTCCAACTATCTTTTATGGATTCATCAGTCTTAATTTGATTTTTTAATTTTAAAATATTGGCATCTGTATACAATAGATAATTTCTCTCTTGGGAAGACAAATTGATTGCAATTAGGCAACAAAAAACAAATACTATTCTTTTTTTCATCGTTTTAAAATTGTTATCAAAATGATATATTAAAAATCAATTTTAATTAAATTAAATTCAATACTATTCATTTTTTTTAGTTAATTATATAAATCAATGTGCATTGAGTATAAAATATGACCTATAACTAAGATAATATTGCTTTGCGTGATATGTTCCAATAAAAAAGTCGGAATTTGAAAAGTAATTTCTTTCAAATTCCGACTTTAAGATCATTTTTGTATTGCTCAATTACTTTTTAAAGCTTTCATAATAGCAGCTTTTACTAATGGCTCCATAACATCATAACCTGCTGCATTAGGATGAACTGTATCTCTACCTAATTCTTTTTTCAATCCTTTATCTCCATTTACCATGGATGTATAGTAATCTAAATAAACAACCTTATTTTTTTTAGCATACGCTTTAATCAATTTATTCAATTCAATGATTTTATCTGCTGGTTCCACCGAAGGGCTCCAAGAATAACTGGAAGCAGGCAATACAGAGGCTAACACAACCTTTATATCATTAGCTTCTGCTAATTCAACCATAGAAAAAATATTACCAGCAATGCGGTTGATACCAATAGCTCCTCGATTACCAGCTATGTCATTGGTACCTGCTGAAATAACCACTACTTTTGGTTTTAGCTCAATTACATCTGGTCTAAACCTCAATAACATTTGTGCACTTGTTTGTCCACTAATACCTCGATTTATATAAGTAGGATTCTCCTCAAAAAATTGTCTATGATCACGTGTCCAATTATCGGTTATTGAATTCCCAATAAACACAACTCTAGCTTCATTTTTAGAAGGCAATTTTAATTGTGCATTTGCTTTGCTATAGCGATTTAAATTTGCCCAATCTTCGGTTGGTGTTAATACAATTTTTATAACCGTTGCTATATCATTAGCATTGGATGCTTCTTTAGGTAATAAAACTGTTAAATTTCCATCAATTAACACTGTTTTTAATTTTTGATCTCCATAACTTAAGTAAGCGGCTCGCACTTTCATTGTTCTATCAACAACTAATTTCCCATCTGTTGGCCAATTAAAAACATGTGCATAAACTATATCATCTTTTTTAGTATAATAACCCCAATTGGGTTTTTCATAAGGACTTTTAGAAGTTCCAAAAATCGCCTCTTCATTTTCTTTAGCCCATTCTGCTACATTCTTAACCTGCTCATTATCAGAAGGCATATTTACTTCCATACTATTCTGAGCAAAAACAGGGTTAAAAGGCTGTATGATTAACAATACAAATACCATTGTTTTTTTTAATATTTTCATTTTATATCATTTTTAAATAGGTTACTTCTTTCCAATATATTTAGTTTTTATATGTTTTTTCTCAAAGGTATTTCTTTTACCTTTTTTAAGACAAAAAAAATAACATTGTAGTCAGCATATAATGCTACCACAATGTTATTTTTTAATGAAGTTTACTTTAAATTATGGTTTTTATTAATAAAACCACAATTTATAAACCCATGCTTGTTTTTATATTATTTAGCTAATTCAATTTTAACAACTGAAACAGTAGCATCTGGTGCTAACATAGGTACATCTACTAATACTTCCCGAGATGTTGCTATGGATGATAATTCAGTATTTGAATTGTCAGTTAACACGGTAGCTTTCTTAACCTTAATATTTTTATTAAGCTTTAATAATCCATCTTTTGGCCAGTCAAAAACATGAGCATAAATAACGTTTCCTTTTTGCGTATAGCGCCCCCATTTTGGTTTATCGTAAGGACTTGCTTTAGCCCCATAAATAGCCTCTCCATTTTTTTTAGTCCATTCTCCCATAGCATCTAAACGTCTAATACTTTCGGCTGGAAATCTTCCAAAACCATCAGGTCCAATATTTAATAAGAAATTCCCTCCTTTAGAAACAATATCTACTAATTTTTGAATTAAATCTTCACTACTTTTCCAGTTATTATCAGATGGTTTATACCCCCAAGACCCATTCATAGTCATACAGGCTTCCCAATCAGAATCAATTCCCGTATCTGGAATTTCTTGTTCTGGTGTTCCAAAATCTCCAGCAAAATTGCCTTCAGCATTCATACCTTCCATACCCATACGGCCTTTATCAACTCTGTTATTAACAATGGTGTTAGGTTGAATATCTCGGATATATTTATAAAGATCTTTACCCATCTCTGTTGTATAATCTGAAATCCAATCACCATCAAACCAAACCACTCCAATGTCACCATAATTTTTTAATAATTCACCTACCTGAGGTTTCATATAGTTTTCATAATATTTTGGAAATTCCGGATTTACAACTGATGGATCATCATGTTGTGAAATATTGTAATTTGGAAACAAATTACCTTGTGCTTGTGGATGATGCCAGTCCACAATAGAATAATACAGACAAAATTTAATTCCCTGTTTTTTACAAGCTTCTGCTAATTCCTTAACAATATCTCTTTTAAAAGGAGATTTATCAATAACATCATAATCAGATACTTTTGAATCCCATAAACCAAAACCTTCATGATGTTTTGAAGTCAATACAATATATTTCATACCTGCATTTTTAGCCATAGTTACCCATGCATCTGCATCAAACATTACTGGATTAAACATTTCAGGAAATTTTTCGTATTCCTCCACTGTGTAATCCAATTTATCCATGGCCCATTCTGCACCACCTCCAGCTATTTTTGTTCCACGCTCTCCACCAATAATAGAGTAAGCTCCCCAGTGAATAAACATACCAAACTTAGAGTCTCTCCACCACTCCATCCGCTCATCATCTGATAATTTTTTTACATTTGATTTTTGGGCCAACCCTAAATTGGCGTTTAGAACAACAACCAATGTAAGCAACATTATTTTTTTTAAAGATTTCATTTTCATTTATTTAGTATTTATAGTAATTTTTATTTCTGATTGATTTCGCATGATAACCAACTCTAATGTATTCGACTTATTTTGGGCATTGATTCGAAAAAAGTCTTTTACAGTGACCACCTTCTCCCCAGATGCTTCTAAAATAACATCCCCTTTTTTAATACCATCATTCAGTACTGCAGGACTTTGGTTCCAAACACGTAAAACAATCACGCCTTCCGCTGTGCTTAACCCATAAGCAGACTGTTCTTGTGGAGACTCCACACTTTTAAGATTATTCCTTAACCAAGCTACAACAGGACTTGCAATTTCTTTATCCTCTGAAGGATCTTTTATTATAGGTACTTCAGGGGTTTTGGCAATGGACTTTAAGTCAGGTTTTTGAACTCCAAAATTATCCATTGGAAAGTTTTTGAACCCTATTGTTAAAGCAGGAGAATTTTCTGCAACTGTAAAATCTAAATTGGCAGGATCTTTAAACATTGGATCTCCATATGCACTATTCATATCTCTATTATATATTTGAGATTTCATCATAGCTACTTCAGATGGAAAAAGGTTATAATCTAATTCTTTTCCCCAACCCAACAATCTAACATCTTGGTATGTATTTCCCACAATATTGTGCTTAAAAACATCCTCACTTTTTTCAAACCAAACATGCGGGTGTAAAGAATTATTAACCATAATATTGTTTTCAACTACTCGATTAAATCCTTCTCGTAATTTTAGTCCGCTATTTAACATTAAGTTATTATAGATATGATAGTTTGAAGAACCGTCATCCAAATCTACATCCCATCCATGGTCACAACGAAAACGGTTATTTCTAATAATAGTCATTTTTATAGCATCCCAATTAGGCATATTGGGATTGGCTGTTGTAAGACGATCCATAACATCACGATTTGGATGCCAAAAACGATCACGCCCCCATGAGTTAAAAGAACCGTGATCACTGGTTTCTAAAACCGTATTAAATACATCATTATATTCTAAAACATGCCCTCCCCAGGTACCATCACCAATATTAATACCTGATCTTGGCACTTCATAAATACTATTATGTCTCACAGTAATATCCATAGCCATAGAAATCTGGACACCTGCAGTTTGCTTTTCAACACGCCCTATACGATAAATTAAATTATCTTCAACTAAACATTCTCTAGGGTATAATTCATTTTTTGGGCCTACAATAGTATCCATATCTTTCAAATCCACATATTCTCTGTAATTGAACGAAGGGGAACGAACAGCTGATGGATCTCCAATAAATGATATACCACTGGCACCACATTCATAAATATGGTTTCCAATAACTTCTAAACCCTTATTGTATTTACTTGCCATGATAACATTCCCTCCTAAATTGGTAAATACGCTATTTTCAACTTTACAATTTTCAGTACCTTCAAAAAACACAACACTACCTCTGTATATTGTCCAATCGCTTCGTAATAATGGCTCAAAATCTTCCATAAACGTTCGCTGAGTATTTTCAAAAGTGATTCCAGATATACATACATTTTTCACTGGATTTTCAAGGGTTCCAACAACTTGAATTAAATCTTTTAATACTGAAACCTCAATTTTTGAATTACCAAGTGAAACATCTGCTGATGGCCAATAATAAAGTTTGCTGTTTTTTTTATCTAAAAACCATTCTCCATGGCTATCTAATTCTTCAAAAACATTTTCTACCATTCGGTATTCGTCATGAAGTAAAACACCACGATTATTTTGTTGCCCTCCTTCTAAAATAGGTGTTCCATCTTCATTAACACCTGTTATTTTAAAATGATAACCTCCCCATTTACCATTGCGTAAAACATTATAATAAGCTCCTTTTGGATTTTCCCAAGAAGCCAAACGCTCTTTTGAAACTGCATCTGCTGCAAAACCATGCCAAGATTGAGGTGTTTCATCATAATTAGGGTAACGAGCTAAAATTTGAGATTTCCCATTAACAATTAACTGGTCAAAATCTGAATTTTCTGCTACTGAAGTAACATATATGTTTTCATTATAGCTTTCCCATTTTGCATCTAAGGGTATCGAGCCTTTTATACTAACCTGAGAGGCATCTGCTCCTTTAATACTAAAATTGCTTAATAAAGCTGGAATTGTTATGGGCTGTGATAAATGATATGTGCCTGGAAACAAATTTATGACAACATGAACACTGGAATCTTTTTCTTTTAACTCCTTCACTCTATTAATGGCATCAAAGATGTTTCCAAATGGATTCTCCTTTGTTCCGGTATTATTAGTTTCCCCTTCATTTGACACATAAAACTCAATGGTTTTTGGTTCCACGTTACAAGACAAAACTAATACCAACAGTAATAAATTAATACTTAATTTTTTCATCCTATATTTTATACTATTATTCTTAATTCTTAAAAACAATCTCTGCTTTGTCATAACCTTTTTCTAATTTAAAAACCAATTGATTTTCATTATTTCTGTTAACGGTTCCTTTCCTACTTGCAACAAATTCGCCTTTTTCATAAAGCCTTAATTCTGCAGGTAATTTCCCTTTTGGGTATGGCATATTGATGGTTATAGGAGCATCATTTTGCAACAAATAACCTGCATTGGTTTTTTCAATAGAAATTGTTAATGGCTCACCTGATGATACTAAATCCCATCCTTTATATTCATATTTAAACATTCCGGAAAGAAACATAAAATCTAAATCTTTTTCAGTTTGACGGGTTATAGACAACAACCCTTTTTGATGAAAATCTTTATTTTGCGCTATATCGTTTATAGACGCATTTACTACAATTCTATCGGTTGTTTTCTTATCGTTCAGCAACACATGAATAACTTGTGTGTTTGGACTGTCATCAAAAGTTTCGTAGGTTACATTAGCTATTGGGTTTTCTTCCCCTTTTATATAAGGATTAAACACAATCGCAAACGGATTAATCCAAGCTGCTTCCTCTCTTTTTAAAATCAAAGTTGGAATTGGTTCATCCAAAATTTCCTTTGGTGCCGTTCCACTTGAAATAGCATTTGATTTTGGCGATTTTACTTTATATAAGGTTTGATTTTTACTCCCCTTAACCCATAATTTCATTAAATTAGTTGGATTTCCATTACTTTCCAAATTAAAAACCGCTTGAACATCTTCTGATGTTTGTGTTTTAAACTTATCGAAAAAATAATTATATCCTTTTAAATCTCCTTTTTTAGAACTTAAGTCGTCTGTTGAATCAAATTTCAATTCTTTATTATTCTTGTCATAAATTTTTAATGATTGTCCTAAATTATGATAGATATACTCATGCTTTTGTTTACCCTCTAATTGTTTTTTAGATCTAAAAACATCTACAACATAGTTTTTATCTGAATGGGATTTGATTATAGCAGTAAAACGTTGCTGATCTGATACCGTTTTTGGCTCTACAAAAGATACTTTTGAAAATGTTAACTTATCAAAATTTGGTGTTTCTCCTGAGTTAGGATAGGCTTTATCTAACTGAAATGGGTTGTAGGTTCGCATGGAAT
Source organism: Pseudalgibacter alginicilyticus (assembly GCF_001310225.1). Classification (GTDB taxonomy): domain Bacteria; phylum Bacteroidota; class Bacteroidia; order Flavobacteriales; family Flavobacteriaceae; genus Pseudalgibacter; species Pseudalgibacter alginicilyticus. The sequence continues at coordinate 1,479,929 of NZ_CP012898.1, forward strand.
TATAATTAGATTGTCCATCTACCACAACTGTGTTATGCGCAGGAAATTTAGAATAAAAATTATGATGATCAGTATGCCAATAACTTGGTCCCTTCCCAAAATCTGGTCCTAAAACATAATTGTTAGCAAACAACTCAATTGAAATTCCATTAGCATGAGCATGATTTCCAAAAGACCCAACAGTAGATACCATTACAGCATGATCTCCTTCACCAAGGCGCTGATTAAACATACTGACATTTGAAGCATAAAACGTTGGTGAAATTAAGTTTTTAAAAGATGTTTTATGAGTTGATTCAGCTTCTTCTAAATTATTAACATAGAAAAACAACTCAAAAAAATCACTTGCTTTTCTACGATATAAACCATCTGAAATGATTTGATTTAACAAACTTGATATTAATACTTCTTTATCTTGTAAATTATATTTTCTGTAGTTAGCTATTAACAGTTCAAAGTTTTCTGGTGGTAATATTTTATGATTAGAATCCCCAAAACCAACTAAATAACCAGTTGGAAACAAATATTGAAATGATACTAAAGCTGCTTTTTCAACTATTGGATAATTTAAAAACTCGTTATTATTAGTGGCATGATCCAACAACGTAAATATGCGTAAAAGTGATGTAATTACATGTGTGGAATACGAGGCTGATTCTGGCCATATACCTGTTTCTTGATCATAAACTAAAAGCGATTCTTTAATAGCCAATTGTCTATCGGTTGAAATATTAAAGGTATGATCTAAAAAATACTCCCGTCCTTTACCGTTTTTATAATTTGAATTTTCTTCTAAAACCAAACCGATATATGTCAAATATCGTGCTTGAAATAAATTCCAGTTATTATCTGGAATTCCTTTTTCTATAATTTGGTCTCCCCATTTTTGAAATACAGCAATTGAATTCTCTAAACTGGTATTATTCTTTTTAAAATAATCATATAAAAAATCATAAGCCGTTACTAATGAAACAACTATTTCTTCATGAATAACTTCAAAGGTAGCCAATCCAGAAACATGCTGTTGGTTTGAATTTTCAAGATCTATTGGCGCTTCTCTATGATACATGCCCTCCATATAAGTTAGAAATACAGGCGCAGCAAATTCGGCATATTTTTTATCGTTGGTCAGCCAGTAAAAAAAAGCTGCATCTTCTGCTAAATTCATAATTTGCTCATTAATTTTTTCAATGGCAAAACCAGCTTTCGACGGATGTATCCATTCTTTAATTTTGGTTTTTCTATGCTCTAAATACAAACCTCTTGGGTCATCAAAATAAGGCTCAACATCTTCTAACTTCGGACGATAATAATCTGTTGCCCAATCACGAGTACCAGAATACCGTACTGTTGGCACAGGAGCAGAACCTTCTGAATGTGAAAAATCTCCTCTTTTTAAATAAACCTTATCATGTTTTGTTTTCCAATTCATTTGCAATCTAGATACCAACCACATTGGGTCCTTATCAACATACTCTAAATATTTTTCTAAGTTTTGTTTTTTCTTTTCAACCAATTCACGTTTCCAAGATACCGTTTCAAGTGTTTTTAAAAACTCACTTTTAGATTCGTTATTAACATATATTCTTGGATGGCTGTTACTTTGTGCAAACAAGCTGCTGGCATTCAATAAAAAACAACCTAAAACTATATGCAGTAAAAATTTCTTTTTCATTTTCATGTTTTATTTAATTTCAATATTATAACCTGCTGGGTATTCTTTTAATTTTCCTTTTTTAAATTGAATTAAAACTGGTTTATCTGAAGAATAATAATAATTTCCTGCTTCAAACTTCAATTCTGCGGTAACAGTTTCATCCACTGCTTCTATTTTATAATGATCTTTTTGAAGTAATTTCCCTTTACCTAAATATAGATATTCAAACACATTATTTTTTTCTGAAGCAATTCCAAAAACACCTTGAAATTTTAAATTTCGTTTAGGTTCATAAATCTTTTCATCAATAGCATTTAAGATATACTGTGTGCTATTTTTTGATGTTGTCAATAGACTCACAAAATTATTTGAAGTGCTAATTTTTGAAATATTCTTAATTGATTTTTCTCCTGTTTCATAAACTTCAAAAACAGCTACAAAAGGATGATTTTTACCATTAATATTGTTTTGACGCACTAATAATGTTGGTGTTGTTTCCGGGCTTTTATTTACTTGACCAGGTGTTACATCTGTCCTTATAGTAGTAGGTGGTGCATCAACCAGATATAAATCTCGATGATTCTGCCCCATCATCCACATGTTTACATGCAATGCTGGTGATACAGTTGTAGTGGTCCAAGTAGCGTTAAAATCATTTGAATAATTCACCTTTCTTTGATTTTTAAAAAACGAATAATTTTTGTCATATTTTGTACCCAAATCACTCACATTTTGCAAACTTAGTGGGGTATTTGAAGCATTTTTCAAGATTATGGTGTTTCCTAAATTATGATGAATATAATCGTTATTTAATTGATCTGACCTAAACACATCCACATAATACCCCGTAGTTTCAGACGTTCTTACCATAGCCACCAAGCGACGTTTTTCTTCTGCCGAAACATCTGAAAAAGAAACCATTTTGGAGGTCACTGTTGTATTGTAGAAACCGGATAAAGTATCAACCATTGGATCCATGGCATTTATAGTAATTTCACCACGGCTATATCCTGGCACAATAGTATTAGACCCCAAAATGCCTCTATGATACCCCGAATCTTTAGACCAATATGATTCGTAAGCTGAAGCATCAGGTGCCATAGCCCATCCTTTTCCGTAAAACTGCATAGCCAAACCATTTGCTGCTAAATGCGATTTTTGCTTTCCTCCATATAAGGTAAACATCATTCCATTGTTTTCGTCGTTCCCATTTTTCATAATAATGTGTTTATGAAATGGTGAATATGCTGTATTATGAAATGGTAAATCACTTTTCAAATCTGGTAAAGGTTGATTAAAAACGATGCCTTGCCAATCTGATGAATTTCTACTATATTGTCCTGATTCCACACTCTTACGTATCACAGCAGCCATTTTATTAGCTGTTTCGGTATCTCCTTCCCAAGTAGCATACGTTAATAAAGATTCAAAAGATGAAATATTTGCAGGTCCACCACGCATATCTCCAAATACTACTAAATTTCCACGTGCGTCTAACCAACCCAAATTTGCTAAGGCCGCTTTACTAATAATTGGATTTCCAGCTAAGGTATTTACACCTGACCTATACAACTTAACCCCCATCTCTAATACAATAGGTATCATACCTGAAGCATAACCAGGAGATTCGGGCCATAAACCTGTTGTTTTATCATAAAAATCCATTATTACTGGCAAACCTGAAAAATAATCTGATGGCTTGTCTTCTGTGTAATAAGGGATATAATATTCACGACCTTTTCCATCTTCATAAAAATCATTAGATTCTAAAACAAGTATACTATTCAATATATTTTTGAACCGATTCACATTCCAATTTCCTCGTTTACCACCTCTGATTAATCCAATATCTATAAAACGTTTAAAAACAACTCCTGCAACTTCAGCAGTGGTTTTACCCATTACTTTTAAATGCTTATGTGGGTTTTTATTTAAATAGTCATATAGAAAATCATACGTAGTTGCGGCAGGGATTTGCCTATCATCATGAATAACTTCATAATCATAATAACCCATAATCCCTCCGGACTCGTAACCTCCTGCACCATTAGTTGATTTTTCAGGATCTAAAGGTGGTTGCATATAATAAGTACCTAACAACCATGTCCATAAAATATCTGCTGAAAACTTAGCATACTTTTCATCTTGGGTAACAAAATAAGCAAAGGCTGACTTTTCTGCTAAATTTAAAATTTCCATATTATTAGCCCGAATCATATGCCCAGATTCTTTATAAGGAATTAACACAGGTGTTTTATCAGCACTTGATCTACTTATTCCTAACAAATCTCCAGACTCATTGTATGGCGGCCTATCTTCTAAAGGCACGTTTAAATAATCGTTCCAAGTACGCATACCTGGCAATCGCACAGTTGGTACAGGGGCATTTCCTTCACCATAATCCCAGTTTTGGTTTTTTACATAGCATTGGGTAAAACGCTCACCTTCTTTCCAATACATAGCCAGTCTTGAAACAATCCACTCTGGATTAGTAACATGGCGATTAACATACGGATTTATTTCATCCTGTAACTTATTCCATGAATCATTAGCCCATGCTTCTGATTCTATCTTATTTAATAGCATTATTCTATCCGTATTGCTAACAAACAATTGTGGATGGCTACCCGATTGCTGAGCGACAATAGATAGATTAGTTAATACTATAGATAAAACGAGTATTGCTCTTGGTATAAATTTCATAAAGTAAATATTAGGTTTTAATGAAGTGGAACCGTTTCAATATCTGGATTGTTCTTAGCTTCAAGATATTTTCTTAGTATTTCCTGATCTAATTCCGAACTATCTCCATATTGCTTACGTAATTCTAATAGTTGTTTTTTTAATTTTACAACCACCTCAGCATAAGTAGGATCGTTTATTACGTTTTTCATTTCTTGTGGATCTTTTTTACGATCGTAAAGTTCCCATTCGTCCACATCATAATAGAAATGAGCCAATTTATAATCTTGAGTTATGATGGCATAATGTCTTTTTACCATGTGAATTCCTGGATATTCATAATAATGATAATACACAGCATCTCGAGTCCATTCATCATCATTACCAAGTAATAATGGGATTAAACTCTCTCCTTGCATATCTGCAGGTGGCACCACATGAGCAGCTTCTAGAATAGTTTGTGCAAAATCTAAATTTTGCACCATTTCAGTATTTGTTGTGCCTGGTGTAATCACATTTGGCCATTTAATCAATAATGGCGTTTTAAAAGATTCGTCGTAAACAAAACGTTTATCAAACCAACCGTGTTCTCCTAAATAAAACCCTTGATCTGAAGTGTAAACAATGATGGTGTTTTCATCCAAGCCTGTTTCTTCTAAATAATCTAATAAGCGCCCCACATTTTCATCCACAGAAGCAATACACCCTAAATAATCTTGCATATAGCGTTGGTAGCGCCATTTCATCAATTCTGTTTTGCTCATTGTTGAATATTTTGTTTTAAAATCTTCCATCATGGGCTTATATACAGAATCCCAAACGGCACGTTGCTCTGCATTCATACGACCTACTTCACGATCAAATGCTTCAAAATCCCAACCAGACATATCTTTTATGCCTAATTCTTTCATCATTTCTGGATACAATTTTGAATCTCCTGCCCAATTCATATGTGTTAAAAGATTCATTTCAGCAGTTTTTGCTGCAGTACCTCTTCCTTCATAATCATCAAATAAGGTTTCTGGCTCTTTAAAAGTTTTTTTGGTATATTCTTTAAAATGACGAGGTGCAGGTAACCATTCTCTATGGGGAGCTTTTTGCATAGAAAATAACATAAATGGTTTATCCTCTTGTCGTCTATTTTTTAACCAATCCAGCGTCATATCCATTATAATATCCGTTACATAGCCTTCAACAGTTATTTTTCCTTCATTGGTATTAAAATCAGGATTGTAATATTGACCCTGACCAGGAAGAATTTTAAATTCATCTATTCCCTTTGGATTATTTCCAAAATGTAATTTTCCGAACATAGCGGTTTGATAACCAGCTTCTTTCAAAAGTTGAGGAAAGGTCATTTGTGATTCATCAAAAGGAAAAACATTATCTACTTTTCCGTGAATATGACAGTGCTTACCCGTTAAAATAGTAGCTCTTGATGGGGCACAAATAGAATTTGAAACACAGGCATTGGTGAATTTTATACCTTCTTTTGCAATACGATCAATATTTGGAGTTTCTATCAAGTGATTGCTATACGCACTTATTGCCTGATAGGCGTGATCATCAGACATCATAAAAATGATATTAGGCCGTTTTTCTGGCAGTGTCTTTTTTACTTGTTTTGCTTCTGATTTACAAGATATTAATCCTATAAAAAGCAAAACAACCATTATTTTTAAAACAGTTATTTTTTTCATCACAATATGGTATATTTAGTAAATATTTATATTTTTATAATTATAACAGCCAAAGTACGACTCGGTATTTCAACTTTATGTGATTTACTATGTTCAATTTGATATTCATATATTTTAGACTCTTCTTTATTATTTTGAACTAACACGTAAATTTCATCATTGTTTTTTACCGTAATCCCGTTTTCTTTAGCATAATTAGTAATTCCTCGGTTAATATAAGTAGCCACCTCTCTTAAACTATTAGAAGCTTGGTCATTACTTCATCTTGTAAAGAAGCAGGCAACGCCATTAAAGCCTCTCCTCCAATTTCATTAAAAGCTTCATCAAAACCTTCCAAAGTTTGAAACTCAATATTGGGGTATAATTTAATTTTAGCATCATAATTACTGGAAATAACCGTTCCGTTTAAATCCATATTATGAATAGATATTTTACCATTTGGTATATTACCAGATAATTTTAAAACATGTAATTCTACCTGATTTTGAGATAGCACTATCGGACTTGTCAGTAAAAACAATATAAACAATTGGATAGATGTTTTTATCATCGCAAATTACTTTAATTATTATTTGCTATATGAATAGCAAAACCATTGTTGCTATTTACTTTTAAATTTAATTTTGAATTATTATTAATTTCAATCTCTTCAATTTTAACCTTTGTTCTTGTATTTACAGTTTCATCATCTGTATAAACCTTAGCTGTGTAATTTTGCCCTGCTTTTAAAAATGAGAAATCTAATTCAACATTACGCTCTGTTACGCCATTAATTCCTCCAACAAACCAATCATTACCATTACGTCTGGCAATAACTCCAATTTCACCAATTTCAGCATATAATACTTTTGTTTCATCCCAAGTAGTAGGAACTGCATCAAAAAATTCTAATTCAGGTTCATTACCAATATGTTTAGTATCCCCCCAAAGTCCATCTAATTTTTCTGGTGAAGCTGCAGGTTTGTCATACCAATACAAAAACTGTAATGGACTAAAAATACAAACTGTTTTAGCCAATTGTGAAGCATGTGACCCCATTTTATCAACTCTCTTATTGTAGTAACATACCGTATTATCTGCAGCACCTGCCAACATTCTAGTAAACATAGTTATTAGTGTATGCGCATTGGGTACTGTTTCTTCATCACCCCTAATACCTTCTTGAGTTAATAAATTTGGATAGGTTCTTGAAAAACCTGTTGGTCTATACTCGTCATGAATATCTATAATCATTCCATATTCTGCCGTTTTTTTAATCGCATCGTGCAACCATGCTGTCGCATCTTGATCTCCAACACGCACAAACCCATATTTAATTCCAGCAATACCCCATTCTTTAAACAAGGGTAGCAAATCATCTAATTGCTTCTCTAATGCACGACGATTTACATATAAAATTACACCAATTCCTTTCTCCTTTGCATAGGCTGTTACTCCTTGCATATCTAAAGGTCCTTTTGATCGTTTTGGATCTAAAGTAACGGTAGTAGCATCTGAACTATTTTTCATTTCATCGCCATACCAACCAGCATCAAACATGATATATTGCATATTATGTGCTGACACAAAATCTATTGCCGCATAAGCACCATCTGTAGTTAGTGTAGTTTCACGAAGTACCTTTCCTGGTTTAATCCAAGATTCATCTGCTATTTTTGAAGGATCATTTAAATTTTGAATGATGTAATTATTCTCCAATAATTCCCCATAAGATTTCCCAATCATTACCACTCGCCATGGAGATTGGAATGGCAATTTTTTATGCACTTTTATACCCGTATTTTTGCGGTTTGATATAATAGCCCCCGTAATAGTATCTTGTTTTTGTTCTCCCATTTTACCATCTAATTCAGAGAGAATGCTATATTTTGATGACGTACCTTTATTAAAACTTAATCTAGCATAATCCACAAGTTTAGCTTCTGCTAATGCTAAAATTAAACTATCATTCATCTCTATAACTAAAGGTCGCTCAATGCCTAATTCTAATTGACTTAAGGGTATTTTTTTGTATTCGCCTTGAGCTGTTAGTTTCCTTGGTTCTCTTTTTGGAGTTGACCAAACATGATAATCACTATCAAAATTATAATGAATTTTTTCCTCCAAACCAATTTCTGTAATATTATTTTGCTCTGGAATTTCATAAGAAAAAGCAATACCTTCGTTATAAGCTCTAGCAATAATATTTACATAACCTTCACCTAACTTTAAATATATTTTTAATTGATTGTAATGATCAGGTATGGCACTAAGTTCACTAAATCGTGATTGCCATGTATTATTTTCTGAACTATTTTCAATATCTATTACTGAAACAGTTCCTGAAAAATTAATAGCATCTGAAAACAATTCTAAAGCAGAAGTTTTAATAACTTCTTCTTTATTATAATGAATTGAAAAAGTAATATCATCATTTTCATCGTTTAAGAAACTTATTTTTTTTGTTTCATCAGGTGATGCAACTTCAATAATTTGCGCCTGTTTGCAATTACTAAAAAGCAACAAAGTAAAAACAATAAATACACTATACTTTTTTAAAGGTTGAATCATTTTTTTATTTTTTAAGTTCAATTGAAATATTCTGAAAAGAAGTTAATGGTACTTTAAAAACTACCACTTTTTTACCATCTATTTGTGTTCGTGCGCCATTTAATTGTTTAAAACCAATATTCATAATAACGTCTCCTTTTTTATAAATATCTGGTATAGTTAATAGCATAGCATCATTACATGTTAGTTGAAATTGTTCTCCAAAAACAAAAGTTGCTGCACCTGATTTTTTTCCTAAAATTTCTACAGTATACCCATTATAAGAGATTTTTTTTCCAGCTCCTATAAAGAGCGTAGTTGCTTTGGCCGTTTTAGTTAGAATACCGAAAGTACCATCAAAATTTATAGCATCATGAGAATAGCTTCCTAACTCATCAGAAGAAAATACATAATCAATTCTATCGGATTTACTTTCTACAACTAAACCAACAAAACTTTTATTAGAAGCATTTTTAAAGGTTTCTACATGCTTAATTGTTGATGGCTCACTTGTTGTTGAAGGCTCGTAAACTGTAACAAAAGGGGTATTCCAAGCTTCACCGTATTGTCTTACAACCGTGGTTAAAAGTGGTGCTTTTTCTATATTATCTGGTAGTACGCCTCTAAAAGCTTCTGAATACGGTGCTTTTACTTTAAATATTTCTCGATTTTCATTACCATTCATCCACATATTCATACTCACATTTTCTTTACCTTCAACAGTTAAATTATAAATTGCTTTAAAAGGCAAATTAGATTTTACTGATTTTTCATCTGACAGATAATTATACGCTTTTATATTACCCGATTTAGCATTTAATTTTGATGATGATTGTAAGGCTATAGGCTGATTATCCATTGTAGTAAACTGTAACTCCTGTCCTAAATTATGATAAAAATAATCGTGGTATTTAGCATTACCTTCTTTTGTTTTAGATCTGAAAATATCTATATAATAGCCTGACGTCTCTCCTGTTCGCACAATACTCATAACTCTATTTTGGTCAGAATTTGTGCTAGGCTCATGAAAATAGAGGTCTGAAAAGTTAATATTAGGATAATAACCTGATTTTTTTTCGGAAACCGGATAAAGGTTATTTACTTCAAAAGCATAATAACTCCGCATTTTATTGTATGCCGATTTACCATTTACAGATACCGTATTGTGTGCCGGAATTTGCGAGTAATACTCTCGATAATCTGGTCTATAATAACTAGAACCTCTACCAGATTCAGGAGCTAAAATATAACCTTTGCCATAAAGTTCCATAGCAATTCCGTTAGAATGAGTATGATTGCCTAAGGCTCCTACCTGAGAAACCATTAAACCTTGTTTTTCATCTAACCCATTTCTCATGGCCACCCAACTAACTGTAGGTGCATAAAACGAATTGGTCATGTAATCAATCATTTTTGCAGGCGTAATAGTACTATCCAAATAAACCGTTGTATCATATAATAAATCGTAAAATGCATTTTTACTTTTTTTCGGTTTTAAAGCATCATGCTTTCCTTGGAGCATATAAATAAGCGAGGTAAACTCTTCTTCTTGTTGGCGGTTATTAAATTGTTGTGCGTTACTAACAAGATCTAAAAAAGGTTGTGTTTCAAGTGGGCCGTAATGTGAGTCACCAAAAGCTACAATAGATTTATTAGGATATAGATATTGAGGCATGATAGTAACGGCCTTAGGGATAATTGGCATACCAGGCATAATATTAACTCCTAACGATTCCTGAATTACCCTTGCTAAATGCGTAAATCCTTTTGCAACACTTAATGCATAACCCGCGCTTTCGTTCCAAACTCCATTCTGATCATAGCCATAAATCAAAACATCATTAACAGACCATTGCCTAGGTTCAGATTCATTAAAAACGCGATTTAAATAATATTGGCACCCTTTTCCATCTTTATACATTTTATCTTCATCTAAGGCTAAGGCTATTTCAATAACTTTACCAGCTTGATGCAAATTCCAGTTATTATCTGGTATCCCATTTTTTATAATAATTTCGGCAAGCTTCTTTAATGAGGCTGTATATATATCATTTTCTTTTTTATGATTTTTTTGAATATAATAGTATAAAAAATCATACGTTTCAGCCAATTCATCTACAATATTTTCTTTAATAACTTGAAAAGATGTTAAACCAATAACATTTTGAACACTTCCTTTTTTGATGTCAATTGGTTCGTTTCTATAATACAAACCATGCATATATACATCAAATAAATGAGTGGCAAATCTTGCATAATCTTCATCACCTTCAACAAAATAAATTAAGGCAGCATCCCGAGCTATGCCCATAATATTTTCATTGGTATTTTCAATTACACGTCCTGTTTTTTGTGGCTGAACCCATTCCCATTTATTTGTTTTTCTGTTTTCAAGATATAACCCTCTTTCATCCTCCAAATAAGGTTTTACGTCTTCTAATTTTGGAGTTTTATAATCCGTTACATAATCACGTTGACCAGTTAGGCGTACCGTTGGAACTGGAGCTCTACCTTCTGCATGTGAGTAATAAGATCCATTTACATACACATCTGTTGCATGACTTTTCCAATACATTTGAAAACGCGACGATAACCATTCTGGCTCTGTTTTAAATTGAACCACATACTTATCTATTTTTTTTTTAAAATCTTCATATGATTTTTTAATATCATCAGAAGCTTCAATTTTTTTAAGAATATTTTCCTTATTTATTTTACTTGATATTAAACGTGGGTGTTCTCGTTCAATTTCTGATGGAAATATAAATTGTGCATTGGCTATATTTATAAAAATTAAATAAGTAAATATTATTATTAGTTTTTTCATTTTTTTTAAAATTCTATCTATTCATCGTTGCGTAACCAAATATGACTACCGTCTAATAATCCTTTATATTGTATTTGAAACTCTTTTTTTATCGAATCAAAAACCTCTGGTTCTTTTAAAGATAAATCCTCGGACTCTACAATATCATTTTTTAAATTAAACAGAGCATAATCAACAAGTTTTGCGTTTTTTACTAAAGCTTCATTACCATCATATAAATTATGAATTCTTGGTAAGGTTTTACCCTCTGATTCTATTCGAGCCATTATTTTCCAATCTCCACTTCGCATAGCAACTCTTTGTTCATTTATAGCGTCATAAAAAGCCCAAATAAGCGGTTTGGTTCGCTCAAATTCACCATTATCCAGAAGTGATTTAAACGATTCACCATCTAATTCTCTTTTAGGTAACTCTGCACCGGCCAACTCACAAAAGGTTGGAAGAAAATCCAATGCAGACACAACAGCATTTGTTGTTCCTGAAAAACTATTCTCGCCAATCCAACTTACAATTCCTGGCACTCTAAAACCTGCTTCATTAGTCCACAATTTCATACCTTTTAATTCACCTGGAGTACCATAAGATTTTTTAGCCCTTTGATAGCGCATTAAAGTTTCAGGACCATTATCTGAACTAAAAAGAACAAGTGTATTATCCTTATGTTTTTTCTCCAAATATTCAATCAAACGTCCAACTGCTAAATCTACATTTTCAACATTAGCAAAATATTCAGCCTCTTCTCTATTTTTTGAAAAAGGCAAATATTTTTGAACTAAATCTTCAGGTGAAGCAATAGGCTCATGTGGTTCATGAAAAGCCACTTGAAGAAAAAATGGATTATCATCTTGTTTTTTATCTAACCACTCTAAGGCTTCCGTAATTATAATTTGACTACTAAACCCTTCTATTTCACCAACTTCCTGACCATTCCTAACAAAATTATTAGGGTTTTGATGACTTGGTGCAGCATTGTTGTGAGTTGCCATCCAATAATCAAATCCAAAATCATTTGGTTGTGGTTGTTTGTCTGAATTAAACCTTGAAGAACAATGCCATTTACCAACTAAGCACGTTGAATATCCTACAGATTTTAATAAGGCAGGTATTGTTTCTTCATGTGCTTGAAGGTGAACTAAATCTCTATTATCATCACTTTTTTTAAGCCCTGGTATAAAATCATAAATTCCTGCACGATTTGGACTTCTACCCGTTAATAGCCCTGCTCTAGAAGGCGAGCAAACTGGGGCCGTAGAATAAAAATTAGTCAGTTTAATTCCCTTTTCAGCAAGCTGATCTAAATTTGGTGTTTTTATAATAGGATGTCCAAATGATGATAAATCACCATAACCTAAATCATCGCATAACAATACAACAATATTGGGTTGTTTTACAGTTTCATTTTGCACCTCCATAGCACCTGTCTTTGAAGCATCCATTTTTTTACAGGAAACATTCAATAAAATTGTAATTATTAAAAAAAGCTTAACTAAACTTAAATTCATGTGTATTTAATTGTTTGAGTTATAAAAAAAATCACTAAAAAAAAGCATTTGATACTTTATGGAATTTACCCAATATTTATTGGTATGTCCTCCTGGTCTTTCTATATAATCATGAGGTATATTGCGTACTAAAAGTTTTTTATGTAAGCGTACATTATCTTCATAAAAAAAGTCATCCGTTCCACAATCAAAAAGAAATTTTAAATTCTTTCCATTAAGCAAATGCACTAAATTAATAACAGTATTATTTTCCCAGTTTTCTGGGTTTTCAGCATATGTCCCTAATCGCTTATAAATATCCCAACCCTGTGGGAACCCTCGCAAATCCACACCTCCACTCATACTAGCTGCTACACCCCAAACATCAGGGTTTTTAAATGCTAAATACAACGCACCATGTCCGCCCATACTGTAACCAGTAATAGCCCTATTATTTTTATCTGGAACTGTATTATATGATTTGTCAACACTAGCTATAAGCTCTTTGGATATATAGGTTTCATATTGCATGGTCTTATCAATAGGGCTATCAAAATACCAGCTGGTTTTATCTCCATCAGGACATACAATAATAACCTTATACAGATCGGCATACAACTCAATATCTGGAACTTTCCCTAACCATGATTTATAATGTCCTCCGGCACCATGAAGAAGATAAACAACGGAATAAGCTTTTCCTTTTTTTGAATATGAATCTGGAATAATAACTACATTTTTTATAGTCTTATTCATAGATTTACTATATACTAACAGTGTATCTACTTTTGATGCATAAATATGAATAGACCAACAAAAAACAAGTATTAAACCGACTATTTTTTTCATGCGCATAACCTTTTACTTCTTTAAAATAATATCTTCTAATTCCTCCAAAGTTTTCCCTTTTGTTTCTGGCATCATAAAGGCAACAAATAACAATTGTAACACCATCATTCCAGCAAAAATCAAGAAAACGATTCCAGGACCAATCATAGGGTGGTTAAATAAAAATGGAATTGAAGATGGAATTATTGCTGCTAAAACCCAATGTACAGAACTTCCAAAGGCTTGTCCAGATGCTCTCAAATGATTTGGAAATATTTCAGATATAAAAACCCAAATCACAGCTCCCTGACCAACAGCATGTGCTGCAATAAATAAAAATAAGAAAACGGGCACAGCCATTCCTGTCCATCCTAAGAAAAAGGCAGCAGAAACTAAACCTAACGAAACGATATAACCTATGGAGCCAATATACATTAATGTTTTTCTTCCTAATTTATCAATTAAAAACACCCCTAACAATGTAAAAACAAGATTAGTAGCTCCAATTCCTATACTACTTAACAATGCTGTACTTTCTCCTAGACCAGCTTCTTCAAAAATACGAGGCGCATAATATAAAAATGCATTGATTCCTGATAATTGATTAAAAAAGGCTATTAAAAATGCCAATATCAATGGGAATCTATATTTTTTTATAAAGATACTCTCTGTCTTGTCGCTTTTATCTGAATGCGAATTGTATTCCGTTATTAATTCATCAATATTCGCATTTGGCTCTATTATCTTTAATACCTCTCTAGCTTCAGCTTCACGAGATTGAGACAACAACCATCGTGGACTTTTTGGAACCTTAAAAGCAAATAAAATATATAAAATTGCTGGTATAGCTTCAACACCAAGCATCCATCGCCATGCATTTTCACCTAAATCACTCAATAAGTAATTAGATAAAAAAGCTATCATAATACCAAAAACAATATTAAATTGATACATGGCTACTAAACGCCCTCTATCTTTAGCAGGCGCAATTTCTGAGATATATGCAGGAGCTGCAATGGTTGAAGCTCCTACTCCTAAACCTCCTATAAAACGAGCAAAAGCAAATATATAAGGATCATTAGAAAATGCAGACCCTATTGCTGAAACTGCAAACAAAAGACCTATAACAATCAATGTATTTTTACGTCCGTATTTATTAGTTGGAAAACCACCAAAAAGAGCTCCAACCACAGTTCCCCAAAGCGCTGCTCCCATAACTACCCATCCGTGAAAAGCATCTGAAGACTCCCATATGGCTTGTAATTTTTTATCTGCACCTGAAATTACTACGACATCAAATCCAAATAAAAACCCTGCAAGTGCTGCAGTAATGGACCATAATAATATTTTTTTATTCATTTTATAAAAAGTGTTAGTTGGTTTTATTAATTATTTATTTAAAGGAATTACCATATTCCATGTTTTTGTCCCATTTCCAAATCCGCCAGGGCCATCCATTGTAGCGAAGAATATATGGGTAGGTTTTCCATTTTCAACAAAAACAAATGGGCGTTCTAACTGTCCCTGCTTAATAGTTTTACCATTGTTCCATTTTACTGTTTTTGTATAAGCTTTTGGGCTATTATCAATTACCCAGTTAATACCATCTTCAGAATGCGCCAGTAGTCCGTCACCTTTTCCTCCAGTTATTAATCCTCGCTGATCTTTAGCTATCATGTGGTAACCTTCATCATCACTCCATAAATGTGGATCTTCCACCTCACCAAAACGTTCCATAGAAAACAACGGTTCATCACCTTGTACAGTATATACTCCATCAAACGATGGCGCGGTAGCTACACCTATACTCATGTCACTTTGCTTTATACCATCTTGATTATAACTTCTACCTTTAAAAAGAAGTACAACTGAGCCATCACTTTTAATTAATGGTGAAGGATTAGACGTTAAATAACTATAATAAGAATTTGGCTTTACATCTAAAATTGGTTCATTCAATCGCTTCCATGGTCCATAAGGGCTTTTGGATGTTGCAATACCAATTCGTTTACCCCACCTAGCTGTAATACTCCATTTTGTAGACAAACCAAATTCAGTTATATTATCTTCAGTAACATCTTCAAAAGGATGTGTGGACCCCATATAATAAAGAATATAAGTATCTTTGTATTTTACTATCTTTGGATTATGACATGAACGTCCGTCCCAATATTGAGTACCTCTATTTCCTAAAGCAACAGCTTCAAATTCATAAGGTCCTTCTGGAGTAATTGACGTGGCATGTACAATTTCCGAAGCTATCATCCATCCTGGATGGAACGGTAAAAATTTAGGCCAACGCGATGCAAACATATGATATTTACCATCATCGCCTTTAATTACCGAACTACCCCAAACCCAATAGTTATCCATTTGCAAACCACCATCCATTGGCGCTGCTTTCAAGTTACTATAAATATAATTTTGTGCTCCGCAACAGGCACAAATTAACCCAATAAAAAGAAAAAAAATAGATTTAATCATTTTGCAAATACCGTTATAATTAATTGTTAGTTATTGGTTGAAACTTTATTTCTTTTAAATTAATTGCATTCCATTTTTCTGCTACAGGCATTAGTGAAAACTCATATTTACCAGATTTTTCAATAGTAAAATCAATTAAGTCTATATTTTTAAATCGTTTAGGATTATCTCCAGTTACAGGGAGTTTAATGATTTTTGTGATGCCATTAAATACGATTTCCAATTCTGTATCTTTATTTCCTGAATAGTTGGCTATAACATTAAACTTATCAGGCTTATCAATTTGGAATGACCAATACACCTTAGCTGTTTCACTATCCCAACTACCTATACAATCTAAATGATCATTATATAAAGCACCTGGCCCCTGTAAATTCTCATATTGTGCTCTAAAGGCTGGCAATGTTACAACGCCTGCTTCATCCTGACCCAGAGGTTTTACAGGCAAAGCATTAGGCATTTCTTTTAATTTTAAAACAATTACTGTAGCCACATTATCTGGAGCATCACCTGTTAATTTTACTTGAATGCCTTCCTCTAACACTTCCGTTCTAAAGTTTCTATTTTTATCGGTGAGTAAATAACATGCTTCTACGTTATTGTTTAATCTTATAGGTATTGATACACCATCTTCCCAGTCATAAACATGCAAATATAATAAGCCTTTGTTGTCAATAGTTTTCATTGTAATTCTGCCCCAATCTGGTTCCTCACTTGTAGGGCTTGCTTGAGTTCCATAAATAGCTTCGCTATTTTTATCCATCCAATCACCAATAGCTCTCATTCTTTCAACTGCTTCATGCCTTAGAGTCCCCTCATGAGTAGGACTTACATTCAATAAATAATTCCCACCTTTACTACTTTGATCGATAAGATTGCGGATTAAAGTTGATATAGATTTAAAATTATCATCATCACTTCTATACCCCCAACTACCACTAACTGGTTGACATAATTCCCAATATTTTGATTCGGGCTGATATCTTGGTCCATTCCTTTCAAAAGTTTTATGATCACCAGGGTAATCATCTCCCAAACGATCATTAGTGATGATTCTAGGTTGAAGCGCTGTAGTAATATTATATAAGCTATCTACCACTGACTTGGTCATTTTCCTAGGTGTATCCCACCAAAAAATTGCTATAGGCCCGTATTCTGTTAATAGTTGCTTAACTTCAGGAAGAGCTTTTTCGTATACATACTCGTCACTACTAACACGCTCCATGTTTTTATCCCAATTATTACCCATTCCACCAGGGTGGTGCCAATCTTGTGCTTGTGAATAGTAAAAGCCAAATTTAAGACCTTGTTCTTGACATTCTTTAGCCAACTCTTTTAAAACATCACGTTTAAAAGGCGTAGCATCTACAATGTTATATTCTGTTGCTTTGGAGTGAAACATAGAAAAACCATCATGATGTTTAGCTGTAATAACCATGTATTTCATTCCTGCACGTTTTGCTAACGCCACAAACTCCTTGGCATTGAACTTAGTTGGGTTGAATTCTGCCGCATACTTTTCATACTCCTCTATAGGAATTTTTCCTTTGTTCATAATCCACTCAGCACTATTTGTCTGAGCTTCTCCTTTATAAAATCCTGCAGGAACTGTATAAATCCCCCAATGTATAAACATACCAAACCGAGCATCTTCCCACCACTCCATGCGCTCTTCATCTGTTATATCGCCGGCTTTAATTAACTCTGTTTTTTTTTGCTTTGGGCCACAAGCCAATACAAAAACCAAAAGCCCAAAAACTACCCAAATTGTTTTTTTCATCTTAGATAAATGATTATTTTTAATAAAACCACATTGATTACAATATTAAAAATTATAGGCTTTCTTACGTATAAATCATAGTCCATAGAGTATAAATTATTGCTCATTTTAGGAACTATATTTTATATGGGGTACTGAAATAAAAAAAAAGATTAAAATACATTCAATCTCACCTTCTTTTCGCTTTTAGAACTTAAAAAAAATCTTATGTTAAGAACTAAAAATACGCAAATAACTCCTGCTATTAGTTACATCAAAAGGAGAAAATCAAACACCATTTATATTTATACTATAAAAAAAACTAATAGGAATATGAAACATAATAGTGAACTGAATTAAAAAATTAAAATCTTAAAATAAATATTTCTGTTGAACAATTATATAGTATATTTCGGAAACTCTACTCAATAAATAAACAATTAAAATCATATTAAATGAAACTTAAAAAAATCACAACTAGCCTATTGATATTAGTTTTTACAGCTACCAATATTTTAGCTCAAGACATGGTTCCTGATAAAAAAATATTATATAAAGTTGTAAACGGAGATAGTCTTTACTTACATGTATTTAAAACAAAGCCATTAAAAAAACCTACTGCAGCCATTGTCTTTTTTTTCGGTGGTGGCTGGACAAGTGGTAATCCAAATCAATTCTATCAACAAAGTGAATATTTTGCATCTCGTGGCATATTAGCAATTTCTGCTGAATACAGAATAAAAAACACGCATAACACGTCGCCTTTTGAATGTGTTGAGGATGGAAAATCTGCTATTAGATGGATCCGTGAGCATGCTAAAACTCTAAACATAAACCCTAACAAAATTATTGCTGCAGGTGGCTCTGCTGGTGGCCACGTAGCCTTATGCACCGCTTTAGTTGAAGGACACGAAAATCTACAAGAAAATTTAGCCATAAGTTCTATTCCAAACGCAGTAGTTGGCTACAACCCTGTGTTAGATACCACTGAAAAAGGATATGGGTATAAAAAAGTAATTGGTCGTGAAACAGAAATATCTCCATGCCATCAAGTTAAAAAAAACATGCCTCCTATGTTACTATTTCACGGAAAAGAAGACAAAACTGTTCCTTTTGAAAATGCTACACGCTTTACTTCACTCATGAAAGGGGCCGGAAACACATGTAATTTAGTGGCAATTGACGGAGAAGGACACGGATTTTTTAATGGTAGCTTTTTTAGAAAGGGTAACAACAACACCTACTTTAATTTAACAATGTATGATACAGATGTATTTTTAAGGAAATTAGGCTTTATTAAAAATAAACCGACTATTAAAAGACGCATTTAAGAGAGTAGAAAAATAACTACCTGATTAAATAAACTACACTTAAAAGTTGAACAAAACCTAAAATGGCATTCATTTTATAACAAAAACACGGTAAACATTGTTTTTTATTAAACTCTATAAAACTTTATTTATATTGGTTTATGAGTCTTAACCTTTTTAATTGCCCCAAATTTATACCAATGAAAAACTCCAAGGATATTCTTGGAGTTTTTCATCGATAAATAATCTATTGTTTAAATAATATAATTATTGCGAAATAAAATTATCAGGAATTGTTAAAGGTAAAAACCAGTTATCAGAGTTCAATAATTTTTGTTGCACGATAGCTGCAGTAGCCACATCACCTGCTGATGCAAATTTACTTGCCACAGCGTCTGCTACAATACTTGGGTCGTTAT
The DNA here is from genome assembly GCF_001310225.1 of Pseudalgibacter alginicilyticus. Classification (GTDB taxonomy): domain Bacteria; phylum Bacteroidota; class Bacteroidia; order Flavobacteriales; family Flavobacteriaceae; genus Pseudalgibacter; species Pseudalgibacter alginicilyticus. The sequence goes on from NZ_CP012898.1 coordinate 1,499,605, forward strand.
TGCGGTAGGCAAAACGCATTAAATCTTCCCATCGGGTACCTTCAAAGGCCAATTCCAATGCTGATTCCTCTAAAATAATTTGTCCGACGGCTTCAATAGTTTCTTGTTCATTTAAACTTGGATCAACACTTAACGGCGCCATACTTACCCTCCCTCTTATACCTTGATTTCCAGATACTATAACCCCATTATCATTAGAGATATAATAAATACCTGTAGTAAAATTTAAATAGCTTTCTGGATTATTTAAAAATGGTGAATTATCAATTGTAGGAGTGGTAGTGGAATTAAAAATACCGTTAACAACAGCCAAAGCTTGTTCAGGATGACCAGCATAATTAATAGCTTCTGCATATCTAAGATACACGCGGGCTGCTCTGTTCCAAATAAAATATTCATTATTATACTTGGCTATTCTAGCATCATCCCCAGAGCCAGAATACGAACTTGGTCTACCGTCATCATCCAATAAATTAGTTCTGTTATCTCCCTCTCCTCCAGGATATGTTGCACCTAAATAACTTTTAAATTGTGCATCCCAGTTTGAAATAGCCAAAGTAGAAGGCTTCATTTGATTTGTAAGAACTTGAAAACTACTGTTTGGCTGTCTATACTGATCGCTAAATGCCGTATAATTAATTACTTCACCAACTTGTACTGCATCGTTTAAAAAAATTGAAGGTCTATATGTTACCGTTGAATAATTCCCTCCACTTAAATTAGTAATTACAAAATAGGATGTTAAATTATAACGCCCAGTAAGACCAACATTTTTACTGAAAAAGTTTTTATAATAGTTTGCGGCCGTAACATATTGTCCTTTCCATAAATTTAAATCGCCCAATAGCACATCGCCATCTGGAATCATATTAAAAATATTGTATCCTAATGAATTTTCGTATTTGGAAACATTATCTATGCTTGCAACAGCTTGTAGGTTTTGGATTAACTGATTTATAGCTTGATCAAAATCAAGCAATAGGTATTCTTCTTTTAAATCTTCCGCAGTGGAGATAGGCTTCGTAATATATGGAAGCTTACCGTAGTTTATTAAAATCTGTATTTGTGCCCAAGTTCTAATTCGCATAATAGAAGCGTAATCGTCTTCCAAAATACCATCATAAGCTTCGGTATCAATCCCATTTAAAGCAAAATTACAATTGTTTATTATTGAGAACAATACTGATGGATTAATATATTTATTATTTGGATTTATATCATGTGTACTGATTTGTCTAATATCGTCTTCTGCGTTTACAGTTACATCTACCAAATCGGCTCTCATTTCACCCAGCACTATATACTGACCTGTAATTTCTTGCATTTGGGATAAAATTCCGAATAAAGCCGACCTTGCATCAAGCTTGTCATCACCTAAATAATCTTCTTCCAACAACACTTCTTCTGGAGAAACCTCTAAAAGACTTTCACACGATGTTAGTAGAGTTGAAGCGAAAATTAGGCTTAAAAAAATATTTTTATACTGTTTCATTTGTTTTTTTTTAATGATTTCAATCTTCATATTCAATAAAATTATAGTCCTAACCGAACTCCAATGAGTACAGAACTGTATTGTGGTGTAAAACCTGCATCTATACCTTGCAAATAACTTACTTGAGATGCGCTTACTTCAGGATCGTAACCTAAATAATCTGTGATTGTAAATATATTATTAGCTGTTACATAAAATGTAGCGTTAAAAATATCTGGGCTATATGATAAAGATATTGTTTTAAGCCGTATGTACGATCCGTCTTCTATCCATCTATCTGAAAATCTTGAATTTCCAACAGCATCTCCATAAACAGCACGTGGCATATTAGTGTTTTGATTATCAACTGTCCAGCGGTTAACCGTTGCTAAACTTTGGTTAGCTAATCCATCCATAGACTCTGTTCTCCACCTTAAAGCATTGTAAACATCATTACCTTGGCTAAATGAAAATACAGCTGATAAAGTAATCTTTTTATAGATAAACTTATTGTAAATCATCCCAGTAAAATCTGGATTTGGGTCTCCAATTACAACTCTATCATCTTCATTAATAACATTATCTGAACCGTTGGTATTTACAAATCTAACATCGCCCGCAACAAATGGTTGATTAAAACCTGCAAAATCTCTCCAAACCAACCCAGCTGATGTAGCCTCTGCAGCATTGTTATATATACCGTCTGTTTTATAACCGTAGAATAATCCTAACGCACTTCCTTCTTGGTTTAAAATGGTAGCATTTAAACCTTCAACGTTAATAATTTGTCTATCTCCTGGCAACGAAACAATTTCATTTTCATATGTAGAAATATTACCTCCAATATCCCAACTAAAATTAGGAGTGTTCACTAAACGTGCATTCATACTGAATTCTAAACCTGTATTTCTAAGCTTTCCATCGTTAGTGATATAACCATCTTCATATCCAAAAACAGGATCTATTTCAATAGTATTAAGCAAACCATCTGTTACGTTATTAAAATAATCAATATTAAATGATAAACGCTCGTTAAATAAACCAACATCTAAACCAAGGTTTGCTTTAGCTGTTTCTTCCCACCTGATAGAACTGTTTGCTATATTACCACTTACAAGACCTGCTCCTTCTAAAAACCTTTTAGAAACAAAGTAAGATTCTGCATTGTAATTACCAATACCATCGTTACCAGTTAAACCATAACTCGCTCGTAATTTCAATTGATCTATAGCTGAATTGTTAGACATAAAATTTTCTGAAGAAATTAACCAACCTGCACTAAGTGCTGGAAAAATACCAAGGGATTTATCATCTCCAAAACGAGAAGAAGCATCGGTAGAAATATTATAACTAAAAAAATACTTATTTAAGAACGCATAATTTGCATTAGCGTAAATAGAAGCATAATTCCAGTTCCCTATACTCCCTGAAGTAACATATGTTAATCTATTACCACTATCCAAAGAGGTAAATTGATCATCTGCAGAGTTACCGCTAGTAGAATATGAATTTTCATAATTATTTGTATGATAACGGAATCCTAAGTTTACAGAAAAATCATGAACATCATTTATAGTGTTTTTATAGTTTAATCTGGTATCATTATAGAATGCAAATAGACTTTCTGCATTAACTTTGGATGTTCTGTTTTGTTCATCACCATATTCATTAAATTCAGTAGAAAGTCCCAAATCTGGTAAAAACACATTCTGTCTATTTTTTAAATAATTTGCCCCAAATAAAGATTGAACGTTTATTTTATTTGATATTTTATATCCAAATTCAAAAAGTCCGTATAGGTTATAATTTTTAGCTTGAAAAGTAGCATTATCAATGATTGCTCTTGGATTACTAAAACCTGCTATATTGTCAATGTCTTCATAAATATCTGTTACAATACCATCAGCATTAGGAACAAATGGTGCTAGAAATGGCGACTTATTAAGTGCCGAATAAATAGGTGATGTACTATACAAACCATCATCATACAGATTACGTGTTGTATAACTTACACTTAAGTTAGTGTTTAACGATAATTTTTCAGTTATATTAGCTTCCGCATTGAAACGTGATGTAAATCTGCTAAAATCAGCACTTGAAACTGCGCCTTCATTAGTTGAATAACCAACAGACAACCCATATTTTGCTACTTCATCTCCCCCTGTCACTCTAAAATAATATTCATTTACATAATCATTACTAAATATTTGCTTTTGCCAATCGGTATCATTATGATACTTTAGGTAATCTTGAAAAGCCGGATTTTCATTAAAGTAAGGCATATTAGCTATTTGATTATTTGTATATAACCCAGAGTTATTCAATTGATTAGCTAAATAAGATCTATATTGGTTGCTATTCATCATTGGAAGATTCTTTGGTGCAAAATTTAAACCTCCTTGAACATAGAAATCTATTTTAGTTGAAACATCAACCGTTTTATTGGTTTCAATTAGGATGACTCCATTAGCACCTCTAGAACCATAAATAGATGCCGCATCTTTAATAACAGTAATATTGGCAATATCTTTGGGATTTAAATCTGATAGAGGATCATAACTATAACCATTTATTAAGGTGTTGTTAGTAAATGTGTTCGTTTCAATCATCATACCATCTATAATGATTAATGGTTGTGTAGACCCATTTAAAGTATTGTAACCTCTAATAAAAATATTAGCTCCAATACCTGGTACACCTGAACGCATGATAGCCCGTGTACCACTCATCTCACCATTAATAATATTGGCAACAGATTCTTTAGGTACAGAAATTGATCCCTCTTTAGTAGCTATAGCACTTGTAATGGAAGCTTTTGATTGATGACCAGTAGGCATATTAGCTACTTTGTAATACGATTCAAAATCATTATTGTAAATTGCTATTTCTACACTTGTTCGGCCTTTTAAAGCCACCTCTTTCGTTTGATAATTAGGGCTGCTAACAATAAGAGTTGCCCCTGAGTTAGGGACCTTAATTGTAAATTTACCTGTTTTATCGGTTAGTGTAGATGCAAAAATTCCTACTCGAACGTTAATCCCTGCTAATTGCTCTTTATTTGCAGCATCCACTACCGTTCCTGTTACAACAATTTCAGATTTCTCTTGTGCTCGCAATGCAAAAGTGATTCCTAAAAATAAAATGCAAAACAGGGTATACTTATTTTTTAATTTCATCATAGTCAGATAATAATTCATATTTAATTTTTAGTTGTCTTATTCGGTTGGAACTAATTTTGCATAATCTAAACCAAATGTGCGATCAAATAATATCAGTTGAGACTCACTAACATCAACAAATATCTTTAGTTTAACAAAATAGCTATTAGCCTTTTGTTCATTAATAAATACTGGAATATCATATGTTCCACCTATTTGGATTTCTCCATCCTCTTGATTATTTATTACTACAGAAGGAATGTCGTCTACTATTGTGTTTTTATTTTCATCGGTATAGCTTAATTGAAACTTTAAGTTTGTGTTTTTAGAAGCTCCTATGGGTACAAACTTTAAATGAAGTGTATAGCTTGCCGACAATACATTGCTAAAAGATATTTCAAAATAGTTATTAGTCTCCCCTGCATCTGGATTTTGGTTTAAATTAACTACACTGTAGAATTGACCTGAAGACGTTCTATTGAATCTTTTTTGAACTGTTAAAGCTGTTGCATTACCAATAGTTCTTCTATCTGTATTTTCTATTTCATAAAATACCTCTTTATAAATTACATTTTTTGGGTCATAATTCAATTCATCTACTACAAACACGTTTCCATTACTTAAAGCCAGATTTTCTGTAATAGCATTAGGATCTAAGTTAACCGAATTTCCTGTAGTAGTAACTAAATTACCGTTTAAATCATCAATATCAACAGCTGGGAAATTTAAATTACTAAAAATGGTTCTATCAGTATTTGCCTTAATAGAATCTGCTACAGGATAATAATAATAATCTTTAAATGTATCGTAAATACCTGTGTAAGCTTGTTCTGTAAGACCTATAAAAGAATAACGTCTTTCTTCTGAACTTAAATCACCAATAGTCTTAAAATAAGAATTTGACGAAACAAAAACCGAATCATAAACCGACTGCCCTAAAGAGTTAGTTCCTATTTTAACACTACCCCCCTCATCAAAAACAGTTTCATTAAATTGAGTTAGAAAAGCCATTAACGAAGGATATTCACTTGCGTTGGTGTTAAGATATCCCCAAATATTTGGGCTAACCTCCAAAACTTCATTTATAGTGTGCAGAATACCATTGGATGTCAGTATATCCTTTGTTGCAAGATTTATACCTCCAAAAGTAGAGATTCCAGAGGTATTAATAAATTCAATATATTTATCATTGAACATTTTTACAAGGGTTTCCTGATTACTAGATGTGTTATAAGAAAACAAGCTTATGTGATTTCCTATCAACTCTTTTAATGCGTCAGGATCGTTTAGTATAGCACTAGACACTTGAGCAAAAGCTGCATTGTTTGGTGCCCAAACCGTAAATGCTTGAGATGTTTGTAATTGACTTTTATAGCCTGTTTGCTCAAGTAATGTAACAAATATTGAATATTCTGAATTTTCAGACAATACAGTAAATATGTTCTTTTCTAGTCTAGAATCTTGTTGGTCGTAATGGTCATCCCAAGCTTCTTCTTTACAGCTGACCGTAAAGAATATACAAACGATTACCAGTAATCGACTGAAATTAAATATGCAGTTGTTTTTGTTCTTCATTATTAATTGTTTAATTATTTTTCTTTATGTAAAGGAGTCTAATTTAGGTTGTCATTAGACTCCTTCTTGTTTAATAGTCTCTAATCATTATAACATTCAGAATCATCAGCTGGTCCATTTTCAACAACAGGAATCCATTCAATATAATCTATAGGGCTACCACCTGCCTTAACAGCTTCTAACCTTATAACATGACGTTTCTGTTCTGGGCATAACAATTCTCTGGTAATTATAAACCTACTAGCACCTGCAGTATCATATTGAGTAACTCCTGCATTGTTTGTTATACATTTGTAACCATGACGCCACCCTCTGGACTCCATAAGCGCTTCATCAGGAAACCCTTTAGCTGCTGTACTTAATGTTAAATCATAAAGTGACCCAATAGGCTCTCCATCCCAATATACTTGAAAGATCCCTCTTGCACTATTACCTCCATTACTAGAAATTAACATCTCGTATTTTCCTTTGGGCAACACTGGCGTATCAAATTCTATCCATGAATAACCTCCAACGTCTAAAATATTATTGTTTAAATTTATCCTGTTTGATTGTTGTAAATAACGTTTGTTGCCTTCCGGAAACCATCTAATAAATTCCCATGATGTACTTGGCACGTTTGAACCTGCTGAAATTAACCTAGATTGGTATTCTGGCTGATCGCTTACTACATCAAAAATGATATGCTTTGGCTTAGGTATAAATATAGTAAATAGCTTATTTACAGTATGATAAACCCCATTTTTAGCAGGAAAGTTACTCTCACTTATTATCAATGACGTCCAAGTATCATACTCGCCTGTTTCTGTTTCGTTTATTCTAAGTTCTGTATCCGTTTTAAACGATTTCCAAGCATTTCTTTCTAAAACTGTATTTACAAATGCATCCTCTGGAAAATTTCTTGAGTATAAAAAATTCTGTGTTGCATGATATGCAACAAACCTGTTCAAATCATTTTCAGGATTGGTAAAATCGCTATCGTTTGGAGAAAACCGAGTAACTAAATCATCAAATGAATGAATTCCTTCTTGAGCGTAAACTTCGTCGGATTCAGCTAAAATGGTAAAATTGTTCTTTGAACCAAATTCATTGAAAATAACTGAAAACTTTTCATAATACCCCGTTTGCTTTAAGGCCTCAACAAAAATAGTATGGTTCCCTGCTTTTTCCATAACTACTGGCACGGGATCAATATATGGATCTAACACACCGTTAATAGTATGTATAATTCCGTTATTAGCACTTATATCATACTCCTCTAACCCTACTGTACGGTTAATCTCTACATTAGCAATTCCTCCTCCTTTTAAAAAGGATGTTGTAAGATAATCTCCTGTAAAAGTAGTATCTGCAAGCCTTCCTTCTACAAAGCCACTGGTGCCTCTACCAGATGGTATGGTTTGAAACTTAACAACAATTTTTAAAAATTCAATATCCTCTGGATTGGTTATTGCACTTACAGATTCTACATTGAACTTTTCCATCAAAAAAGCCTTTACAGCTTCATTGGTAGGAGCAAAACAGGTATAGTTTCCATAGCTTTTAAAAGAGTTATAAAAATCTGTTTTTTCAAGAATTTCTATGTAAGACGAAAACGTCTCAGGATTAGATTCCAATGTTTGGATAATCGTCATTTGGTCTGAAGTAAAAAATGTGGTTCCATCGAGTTTGTCATTGCATCCTATCATGCCAAGCATAATTAAGGCAAGCCCTCCAATCCAAGTAATAAGTCTATTATTTTTCATAACAATATGAGTTTTGAATTAAATTAGGGTTAAAATATTTTGATTTTAATACAATGGAGAATAAAATAAAGCGCAAATACTGCTTAAATTATTTTTGCACTAACTACCCCTGTTCTCTCCCTTACAAGGTTAGCTACTACATTTAAGCCTATTAAATTAACTATGCCATATATTTCTATTGCTTATTTTAAATTCTTCAATTACTTCTATTTTGAAATTTTTACTACCTTCATCAACACCTATTGATAGGTTTTATAATTTCTAATCATTATAACATTCAGAATCATCAGCTGGTCCATTTTCAACAACAGGAATCCATTCAATATAATCTATAGGGCTACCACCTGCCTTAACAGCTTCTAACCTTATAACATGACGTTTCTGTTCTGGGCATAACAATTCTCTGGTAATTATAAATCTACTAGCACCTGCAGCATCATATTGAGTAGCTCCTGCATTGTTTGTTATACATTTGTAACCATGACGCCACCCTCTGGACTCCATAAGCGCTTCATCAGGAAACCCTTTACCTGCTGTATTTATTGTTAAATCATAAAGTGACCCAATAGGCTCTCCATCCCAATATACTTGAAAGATCCCTCTTGCCTTATTACCTCCATTACTAGAGATTAACATCTCGTATTTTCCTTTGGGCAACACTGGCGTATCAAATTCTATCCATGAATAACCTCCAACGTCTAAAATATTATTGTTTAAATTTATCCTGTTTGATTGTTGTAAATAACGTTTGTTGCCTTCCGGAAACCATCTAATAAATTCCCATGATGTACTTGGCACGTTTGAACCTGCTCTAATTAACCTAGATTGGTATTCTGGCTGATCGCTTACTACATCAAAAATGATATGCTTTGGCTTAGGCGTAAATATAGTAAATAGCTTATTTACAGTATGATAAACCCCATTTTTAGCAGGAAAGTTACTCTCACTTATTATCAATGACGTCCAAGTATCATCCTCACCTGTTTCTGTTTCGTTTATTCTAAGTTCTGTATCCGTTTTAAACGATTTCCAAGCGTTTCTTTCTAAAACTGTATTTACAAATGCATCCTCTGGAAAATTTCTTGAGTATAAAAAATTCTGTGTTGCATGATATGCAACAAACCTGTTCAAATCATTTTCAGGATTGGTAAAATCGCTATCATTTGGAGAAAACCGAGTAACTAAATCATCAAATGAATGAATTCCTTCTTGAGCGTAAACTTCGTCTGATTCAGCTAAAATGGTAAAATTGTTCTTTGAACCAAATTCATTGAAAATAACTGAAAACTTTTCATAATACCCCGTTTGCTTTAAGGCCTCAACAAAAATAGTATGGTTCCCTGCTTTTTCCATAACTGCTGGCACGGGGTCAATATATGGGTCTAACACACCATTTGTAGCGTGTATAAGACCATTAGTGGCTCTAATATCATACGCAACCAATCCTACTGTACGGTTAATCTCTACATTGGCAATTCCTCCTCCTTTTAAAAAGGATGTTGTAAGATAATCTCCTGTATATGTTGTATCAACAAGCCTTCCTTCTACAAAGCCACTGGTGCCTCTACCAGATGGTATGGTTTGAAACTTAACAACAATTTTTAAAAATTCAATATCCTCTGGATTGGTTATTGCACTTACAGATTCTACATTGAACTTTTCCATCAAAAAAGCCTTTACAGCTTCATTGGTAGGCACAAAACAGGTATAGTTTCCATAACTTTTAAATGCATTATACAAATCTGTTTTTTCAAGAATCTCAATGTAAGACGAAAACGTCTCAGGATTAGATTCCAATGTTTGGATAACAGTCATTTCATCCGAAGTAAAGAACGTGGTATCCTCAAGTTCGTCTTTGCATCCTACACTGACGACTATAATTAATACGACGCCACCTAGCCATGTAATAAATTTATTAGTTTTCATAATAGTTTAATTTTAGTTTTAATTTTCGTAATATGGGTTCTGAATTAAATTAGGATTCAGGTTAACCTCATTCAAATATATTGGCAAGTAATAAGATTCTTTTTCTGAAAAATAACTTAAAATCTGCTCATAATCGTCTGGCCCAGCTTTCACTGCTGCCAAATCCAGTATAAGATACTGATTTTCAAAATCATTACGTTTAGCAAAGCGTAATAAATCGTACCATCTTTTGCCTTCAAAGGCAAGTTCTTTTTGGCGTTCCAACAATAAAGCATTTAATAATTCGCCTTCTGTAGTTATCTGCTCTAAGGGTGTTCCAACTGCACGCTCATGTACTTGATTAATAAGAGCGTAAGCCTTATTTAGATCTTTATTGGTTGTAGAAAGTATATAGGCTTCAGCCTGCATCAATAAAACATCTGCATATCTGTAAAATATAAATGTGTTATAATACTGGTCAGCTCCTCTATAAACACCTGTTGCATCAACACCCGCATATTTAAAAACAGTATTCTGGAACATACCATAAGTTGCAAAATTACCTCTTACATCATCAGGGAATTCATTGTATAACTCAAATATACCACTAAATGGTGCATAAGTAGGATTACCTACTTGAAATGCATTTCTTAATGTAGCATTTATATCGCTAAATTGAAGTTCAAAAATTCCTTCATCTGAATTACCTTCGAAAAAGATATCATTAAACCAGTTAGCTCCATCTACTAAATTGTATTTATTTAAATTAACTAAACGTGTGGTTGCATCTATACAATTGTCGTACTGCTCATCCCATAAATAAATATCAGCCAATATTGCTAATGCAGCTCCTTTGGTCATTTTCCCTTTATCGTGAGCCGGCGATTGTGCAAACCCTAAATTAAGATCATTTACAGCTGCTTCAAGATCTGAAATAATTTGAGCAATAATCTCATCTTCAGTATTCTTTGCTGGGTAAAAATCTGTATCAGTATCAGCTGTAGCAGTAAGAATTAAAGGTACTTCTCTAAAATTTTTAACTAATATAGAGTAAACTAAAGAGCGAATGGTTATAGCTTCAGCTTTAATTCTTCTTAATTCTTGTTCTGTAAAAGATAAATCGTTTACTTGTGCTTGATCAGCATAAGTTAATACCAAATTACAGTGGTTAATAGTTTTGTAAAGCGTGCTCCAATTGGTAAACCCGTTGCTAGGAAACATAAAGTTCTTTAGCATGTTATTCTGGTCATTACCAGCTCTTAAGGACACCAACATATCCCCTCTTAATTCTCCCCATAACAGCACCCTATCTGTGAAACCAGACTGATTCATAGATGCATAACACCCTGCAAGGGCAGCAGATACTTGTTCTTTATTTTGCCAGAATTCTTGTTGTATTAAACTATCTTGTGGCTCCAATTCTAAATAACTATCGCATGAAAACAATGTTATACATAGTATTGGAATGATGGCGTATATTTTAATTATGTTTCGTTTCATAATGTTTTTTAAATTTTACAATTTAGAATGACAGATTTACCCCTAAAGTTATCTGTTGAGACCTTGGTGTTTGATTAGTATCGTAACCAAGTTTTCTCCAATCACTACTGCTTCCTGTTTCTGGATCTGGACCAGAATATTTAGTAAAGGTTAACAAGTCTGTTCCAGTAACAAAAAATGACGCATTGGTAAAGTTAATTTTCTCAATAAACGTTTTTGGCAAATCATACTTAAGGGTTATAAACTTCATTCTTAAAAATGAAGCATCTTCAAGAAAACGATCGGAAGCCAATGTATTAACTGGACTATTAAATTCTGCTCTAGGAATATCGGTCACATCTCCCTCAAACCTCCAACGGCGTAAAACCGCAGTGTTTTGATTATCATAACTATCCATACTTTCTGTTTGCATTCTAGCTAGATTAATAACCTTTTGATTATACCTAAAATTAAAAAATGCATTTAGAGATAAGTTTTTATATCTTACAGTTGGACCAAAGCCCCCGTACAATAATGGGTTGGCATTACCTAAATAAACAACATCCAAACGATCTATACTACCATCATTATTTATATCCTCATATTTCGCATCACCTGGTTGAAATGCACTTCTTGAATCCTCATTGAATACCATGTTTTTTGGCGTCCCATTTAGATCATATATTATATCGCCATTTTCATCACGTGCTATTACCTCATCAATTGTACTATACACCCCCAAGTATCTGTAGCCATAGAATGAGCCAATTGGATTGTCTTCTTGAATTCTTTTGAGATAGCCATTAGGACCAGTTGCCAAAGGATCCCCAGCCTCAACTACCTGTGCCTCAGAAATTTTAGTAATAAGATTGGTATTACGAGCAATGTTAAAATTCATCTCCAATGAGAAATCATTGGTTTCTATTAACCTTGTTCTTACACTTAATTCAAAACCTTGGTTAGAGATATTACCTAAATTAAGAAAAGGCAAATTTGAAAATCCTGATGAAGAAGGTATTGCAGTATTTTCTCCTAACAAATCTTTAGTTTCTTTTTTATAAAATTCTAAATCTCCACTTACACGACGATCAAAAAAAGAATAAGTTAGTCCAAAGTTACTTTGGATAATAGTTTCCCATCTTAAATCTGTCAACTCCATGTTATCTGGAAAAACAGGGCTCTCTCCAAGATAATCATAACCATACGTGGAATAGGTGTTATATTGCCCATAGTTAAAGTTTGGTGAATTACCATTGACACCATAACTAGCTCTTAAACCTAACTCATCAATAAAATCATACGATTCCATAAAAGGTTCATCTGAAAATATCCATTTAGCTGCAACACTTGGAAAAGTACCATATCTATAGCTACTACCAAATCTAGAATTTCCTTCTGAACGAATACCCCCACTTAAAATATAGCGGTCTAAAAACTGATAGTTAAACATAAAGTTATACGCTATCGATCTATTTTGTGAAAAACTGGAACTTAAGCTGTTACCAGACCCTTCAATTCTTGTTTGAGCAATTGGTGTTTGTATTAAACTACTTGGTGAATTACTTGTTATTGCAGAATATCCTTGACTTGTTTTATCATAAGTTTGAATGGTTCCACTAGCAAAAACAGAATGGTTATCCCCCAAATTAGGATTCCAAACAAGTTTATTTTCAGTACGCATTACAAAAAATTCTGCATCTGCAAATCTTGCTTGGTTAGCATCCGAATTTGTCCATGCTGCTCCAAATGCTGCTTCTGGCAAAAAGTTTGAAGCCTTATCTGTATTAATATCAAATGCTATATAAGCATTATAAGTTAACCGCTTCAAAGGATTATAATTAATTCTGAATGTAGGAGTAATCCTATTGTTTTCTGTGTTATTAGTAGATAATTTTGCCATAGCTACTGGATTATAATAATCGGATCCATTACCTTGATAGGCGTTAACTGGTGTAAAATATACATCAGTTGGGTTACCAAACTCATCCAGTTCATATATAGATTGATTTGGCATTTTTCTCAACGCCAACCCCCTAATTCCTGAATAAGATTTATCTAACGAACCATGTGTATATGCCAACTCTGTAGAAATAGATATTTTATTAGAAATGTTATAATCTAAAATGGTTCTAGTAGTAAAGGTTTTTAATGCACTACCAATGGTGGTACCTTGTTGATTTTTATAACTAACAGACACACGGTAAGCCGATTTCTCTCCACCACCAGAAACACCTAAAAAGTTTTCGTGTGTGTAACCTAATTGCGTTATTTCATCAACCCAATCAACATTCTTGTTATAAAGGTTGTATAGTTCATAAGTTGGATCAAACTCAATTTGAGGTTGAGGGAGTGTAATATCTACCGCTGTAAGCTCTTCTTTAATTAACGTTGAATATTGGTCTCCATTTAACATAGGCATTCCATCTGGTTGCCATCCCACACTACCTCTATAACTGTAAGAGAAACGCGCTTTACCTTTAGCACCTCTTTTAGTTTTAATAAGTAACACCCCATTTGCTGCTCGTGAACCATATTGAGCCGTGGCAGCAGCATCTTTTAATACCGAAATCTCTTCAATATCATTTGGTGATACTCCAATTAAAGCAGCATATTGTTGTTCATCTGCAGAACCGAAATCGAAAAGTGCATCAATTTCTGTTTCAAATGGTACACCATTGATAACAATTAACGGCTCTGAAGAAGCGTTTAACGACGACGTTCCACGAATCCTAATGGACATCCCAGCACCAGGCTCACCTGAGTTAGCAACAATGTCCACACCGCTTAATCGTCCTTGTAGTTGATCAACAAGACCTGTAGAAACAGTTTCACTAATATCTTCCATATCAATAGTTTCCATAGCTGTTGCTATACGCCGTTTGTCCATTTCAAAATCTCCGGTAAATACCTTCTTTCTACCTCTAATTACAATGGCTTCTAATTCTGAAATGTCTTCTTTTAATGCAATGTTAAATTGCGTTTGATTTCCTGGAACCAATTGTTTGGTAACAAAACCCACATAGGAAAACGTTATAGTATTATTTGGATTTGAGACTTTTAATGAATAATTACCATTAAAATCGGCAACAACACCATTAATAATACGATTGTTTTTATCTTTTTCAGCAATCGTAGCTCCTGTTAAGGGTTGTCCATCTGATTCTGAGACAACTACACCTGTAATAATTGTAGATTGCGACTGTGCTGACATGTTGTACATTGAAAACAATGCAAACACTATCATTAAGGCATAGGAATATGACTTGTGTTTATCCTTCATACTTATCAAGCTTTTGTTGGTTTTCTAGTTTAAATAATTTTCAATTTCGTGAATGACTACTCTTTTTGAGAGTAAATTTGTCACGGCTCCTGTTTCGGTTATAACCTCCCCGGTTGCTGGTTTTTTTATAGTTAAATTTGATGTTGCATAGTTATTTTCGAATACATATTCTTCATAAACTGGTACAAAATCAATAACTTTTTCAAAATACATAGATGAATATGCCCCTGCTATTATTCCATCAGTTGGGATAGCTTGTTGTATAAAGTGTCTTTTTGCAAAATTTAAAAGATCTTGCTTAGCAATAGCCTGTTCAAGTGCTGGTAATGAATTTACCGTAGTTGGGTCTACAATAACACCATCCGCAATAGCTTGGTTAACCGCATTATTATTTGGAGCTAACAACGTAAATGTTCTCTGTAAGTTTAAGAAACTTACCAATTTATCGTTACTATTATTAGGTATCACAACAAAGCCTCCTGTAGCCTCCATAACTTCAATAAATCTTGAAAATATTGTTGAATTATCTACTAAAGCTCCATAAGTAAACTTCAAAGGTCTTTCTAATGCACGAGACATTTCATAAAATTTACCATTATCGGTATCTCTAACTGATGTAACTATTGCAGGATCATTCAAATTACCTCCACCTGACACTTTATTACCTTCATAAGCATAAATAAACTCACCACTTTTTGTAGCGTAGTAGTTATTACTATTAATATCTACTGTTTTTTCTACTATTTGATTAAGAACAATATCCTTTAAAGTTGTATTAACATAATTTATATCAGCCGATGTAGGGTTATCAATATCCAATGGATAATCCCTATTACTCGCAGGATCAGAATCACCTTGAACGTTAATTTGAATGACAGATAAATCAGACGTCCAATCCTTTACTGTTATTATTCTTGTGGAACTGTTGGGGTCTGCAATATCAACAAATTGATTATTCTTAATTCCAAATATTGAAAATTGAGAACCTTTACTCTGCAACGCAACATCTATCCCTAACTCTTGAACGGCCTTTAACATAATGGCGTATTCAGGATCTAACAATAAAGGTCCAATAATTGTTGAAAAATTTGCATTGGTATACACTTTATCTATACCAACAAACAACCCGTTACTACACATTTTTACGTCCAAAACATCATCTAAATTATAATCAACTGGTTGTAATCCCACATTCAAAGTTTGCCCTTGATTACTAGGACAAAGCGTCCAAAAATCTGTAAAGAAAAATGAACTAAGGAATTTCCCAAGTACATCTAATGGCATCTCGTCATATGAATCATAAAACTGTCCAAGAATATTATCTCCTTGTAAGTACGCCTCTAAAGCATCATTAGTAGGAACTGTCAAACCCGTTCCAAATGATAAATCATAATTTATATTTGCTTTTAATTTTGGATAAGATTCATCGTATGGACTAAACGGTAAATTATTTTCCGTTATTCCAGTTTTAAAATTTAAACGATAAATTGGTTCTGTTTCGCCAGTAGCTTCATTCAGTTGATTACGATTAAATCGCAAAAAACCAAAACGCTCTACCAACTCTTTGAATCGGGTATACTTACCCCCATATTCTTCCGAAGTAAAGTTTTGATATTGACTTATTCTTGGTTCAACTACCTTATCCAAAGCATAGATCATTCCATTTTCAGCCACAATATTAGTTTGCGATACATTTACTTCAAACACCTTCATGTCTCCTTCGTTAAATGTCTCTCCTGGAAATAAAAATGAATAGTCGGACTTTTGAAAATTTGGTTTAGGGTCAAAATAAGCATCTAAAAAATATGTTAGTGCTTTTCTTCTACCGTAGGTTGGTTCTATAGTATAAACCCCCGGAGGTGGTGAGAACTGATCCACAAATAAATGAGGGTATTCCTCTGTATTAATTGTCTCAAGAGTATCTACATTTTGTGTAAAACGTCTAAAATTACTACCCGCGTAAAAACCAGCACCATCTGCTGCATAAGTTAAGGTAGTTGTATTCCATCCACTTGTAACTATAGTATACTGAACTATGTCCAATAATCTATCCGACGGGATATCATCAACAGACGCATAACCTTCCGCTTGCATAAACTCTTCAAAAGCTGCATCTGTAGGAGCAAAAATAGTCCAAGATCCTCCTTTTACTAAGGGCTCTTTATACTCCGTTTTATCAATGCATTGTAAATAATAATTAAAGTTCCCCATAGATTCTAGCTGGGTATAAATTGTACCTGCCAAATCTTTTGGTCGAGCAAATTCGAGAGGATCAGGCTTACAGCCAAAAGTTGATATAATTATAATGGCTAACATTATAATTAATCCATTTCTGTGCTTCATTTTCTGTTTCATATTTAGTTTAGCTTTGTTAATAAATTTACTGTTATCAATTATTAAAATATTCAGGCCTAATTTTAATTATAATGCATTTTAACAACGTTATTCTGCATTATACATAATCAATAAGATTTCAAGATTGAACGTATCATAATGTTAAGACAAAGTTAAAAATAGACAAATGTGTTAACGATAAATTATCACTCAATAACTATAAATTATAGTTCTTTATCATCTTTTTTTTAAGAAAAAACGCATAAAAACAAACATAACACACTTATTTTGAGAACAAAACACTACTATTAAAAATCAATAAATTATTTAAGTATATAAATCAATTTAATTGGACAAATACATTTAAAATTTAACATTATTATAAAAAAAGCAACTTTGATTTAACCAATTAATTAACTATGTAAATTAGGGGTTTAAAGCAGATAAAAACAAAAGAAATGTTTGGGTTATCTTTATTTCTCAATTAGTAACTTTAAGAGCAGTACTAATTATTATTTATACTTTAATAATTTATTACTAATAAGTATTAATTATTTGACAATACTTTTTAAAAACAATTAGCGTTAAAAAAAAAAAAAATTAAGGTGATAACCTTAAATATAAATTATAAACCAAAATATAATCTAAAACACATACAACAAAAGAAAAGAAACGCCTTAATTATTTACAAATCAAAACAAATATCTTAGCTAAAATAAAAGAATCAAACTTTGAATTAAAAAAATTCAAGTAGTACTATTATAACCTAACTTCTTTTTTAATAGAAACAAACCATGCCATAAAACTATTTTTTAGTTTTTTTATTTTGAGACTTCTCATTTTGCTCAATAAATTGACTTGGTGTAACATTAAACAACTCCTTAAACGTTTTACTAAAATAAGCTGTAGAATTAAATCCAGTCATGTGAGTTATTTCTTTTATAGACAAATCATTTTTCAACAACAACTCTGAAGCATATCGCAAACGAATGGTGCGTATAAAATGACTTGGATTGTTTCCTGTAAGAGAATTTATTTTTCTGTAAAATTGAGACCTTCCTAAGTGCATTTCTTTTAACAAATGTTCTTGTTTAAAATCAACATCACTAATATTGTCCACAACTATTTTAGTAGCTTTATCTAAAAAAGCCTCATCTAAATTATTAGACGTAACTTCAGTGGATGGAAACACCCCTCCAATTTCAGAAAATTTTTGTCTCAATCTGTTTTTAGATTCCAACAAATTATTAATTCTAGCCTTTAAAACACTTGTTACAAATGGCTTAGACAAGTATCCATCTGCACCATTTTCATAGCCTTCTACCCTATCTTCTTCCAAAGTTCTTGCTGTAAGTAGTATTACTGGAATATGGCAGGTATCTAATTCTTTTTTTATAGAACGACACATTTCAAAACCATCCATTTTCGGCATCATGACATCACTGACAACAATATCGGGAAAATACTTAGAAACCATTTTCAACCCATCTTCTCCATTTACGGCTTCCTTAACATTGTAATAATCTTTTAAATCATTAGTAAGATGTATTCTTAATTCTTTATTATCTTCAACGATTAATACAGTTGGCAATTTTTTAGCACCATCAACATCTTCTTTTTTATTTTGACTTTTAATAACTGGCGTATCATCTGATATTAGCATATCATATTCCACAGCTTTCATGGAATTTATTAAAAACTCATTCTTAACATTCTCTACTTTTTCAGGTGATCCTTTTATATCTAACGGCAATCTTACAACAAACTTACTACCTTTTAAGTGCTGGCTTTCTACAAAAATTTCACCCCCATGAAGTTCCACTAAACCTTTAGTAAAATTAAGACCTATACCAGTGCCTGTTTTGGTTATATCCATATTATAGAATCTTGAAAAAACACTTTTCATTTGTTCTTTATCCAAGCCTACACCAGTATCTTCAACAATTATTTCAACATAATCGCCTGATTTTTCACTCTTAAAAAACAGATTTTTAGATATAATTTTATTCTTTTTAACTTCATTGACAGATACTATTATTTCTCCATCACTATCTGTAAACTTTATAGCATTTGATATTAGGTTTGTTATAATTTTTTCAACTTTATCAAAATCAAAAAGGGTCGTTATATTTTTAGAACTTGATAAAAATTTATAATTAATTCCTTTTTTTTCTGCCAATACAATAAATAACGAAAATATAGCTTCACTAAACTTAACAATATTTCCCTTTTCCAACTGTAATGGAGACATACCCACATCCATTTTTCTATAATCTAATAATTGATTTACTAAGTGCAAAAGTCTTCTTGCACTTCGTTGAATAGATAATGCTGAATTTCTAATAACTTCTGGATCATTATTAAAACTAGAAAGTATTTTATCTACTGGGTTTAATATAAGCGTAAGTGGAGTTCTAAATTCATGAGAGACATTTACAAAAAACTGAAGTTTCATTTGATCTAACTCGTGTTCTTGAGATTCCTTAACTTTTAAAGTATAATAGTAAATAATTACCCAAAAGAACAAAGCACCAATCAGAATATAAAAAAGATAGGCCCACCACGTTCTCCATATAGGTGGTAATATTTCAATATTAATTACTGTTGCTTGAGCTTCTTCCCACTTCTCATCAATAGAGGCTTTTACTTCAAAAGTGTAATTCCCTGGTTCTAAATTTGAATGATTAACAACTCTATTATGCCCATTATCAATAAAATCACTATCGAGTCCTTCCAATTTATAGGCATACTGAACCTGTTCAGAGTTTTCAAAATACAAGGCTACAAATTCAAAAGAAATATAATTTTCATTATACTTCAATGTCAAATCTTGAGTTCTTGAAATAGCTTTATTTAATAGAACTCTACCATTTATAGTATCACCAGGAACAATCGCTTTATTATTTAACTTAAAGTTAGTTATCTGAGGTGTGAGCTTTACAGATTCTGGAATATTAATTTCATTAGGCTGAAAAATATTAAACCCATTTATCCCTCCAATGAGAATTCGACCATTTTTTGTTTTTGCTATAGATTTACTCTGAAACTCTGGCCCTTGTAACCCATCATGAGTATTAAAATTTTTTATTTGTTTAGTTGTAGGATCTAATAAAGATAATCCGCCCTTGGTAGTAATCCAAAAATTATAATTATCATCCTCCACAATACCAACCACAAGACTATTTGGAAGTCCATTTTGAGACGTATAGGACTGTATTAAACTTAAATCAGAATCTAACTCAAAAACACCACTATCTGTACCCACCCATATATTTCCACTATGATCTTCGGTAATATAATTTATACCAATACCTTCTATACCGTTTTCTTTTACTTCAATAAAATCTAACTTTGCTGGAATAAACTCCTCTATTTTATTTAAATCAACAACATTCAACCCTAAAGAGGTACCTACAAACAAACGATTCTTAGAATCTACAAATAGACACAACACAATATTGCTTACTAAACTATTTTCTTTGCCATAGCTATTTTTATAATTGTGAAAATGATTTGTTTTAGGGTTGTACAAGCTTATGCCTTCTGTTCTTAATCCAAACCAAAGTCTATTTTTAGAATCTTCAACTCCAGTCCATACTGAATTTTGCCCTATAGAAAGTGAATCTGTTGATTTATGAAAAAACCTTTTAACTTGCTTTGTTTCTGGATTAAATCTATTTAATCCCCCATCTAAAGTACACACCCAAATATATCCTTGATGATCTTCAAATGTATATAGTATTTTATTAGAACTTATAGAATTAGGGTTTTCAGAATCATTACTGTAATGCATAAAAGTATGGGTCTTCTCATTAAAAAGATTAAGACCTCCATCATAAGCGCTAATCCAAATACGTTCTTTAGAATCTTGTAAAACAGATTGCACCGTTTTTTCGCTCATACCATTTGGGTTATCTGGCTGATAATAATAATGCCCAAATATTTGTTTGGTGGGATCCAAGATACTAACTCCCTTGTCATAACTACCAATCCAATAAATACCACTCCTATCTTGAAATACTTTGGATGGTTTATTATTAGGTAGAGAAAATAAATCTGAAAGCTTGTTTACTATATGTTTTTCTACTTTTAATCCTGCCGCACTCTTTTTTAACAAATACAACCCATGACCTTCTGTTGGCACCCAAAAAACACCATCATCACTTTGAAAAAAGTCAAAAATCGGAACACTTTTATCTACTAATGATACATGTTTAAAACTATTTTCTTCCCTGTTCCACAGAATTAAATTAGAAAGATCATTCCCTATCCAAAAATCACCATCCGAATCAATAAATACTCGCTTAGGAATATGATTAAGTTCAAAGGGCTTTTTGTTTTTAATTAAAATACGCTCAAAGCTATCTTTATCATCGTTATAAAGATTTAGGTATCTTCCACCTGTACCCAGCCAAATCGCATTATTCTCATCTTTTAAAATAACATTTACATTATTATTATCTAATGATTTTAAATTTAATTGGTCATTTATATAATAGGAAAACTTAATTTTTTTAGAATTTATATCATCATCCAACAGTATTTTTATTGCACCATTATTGGTTGCTACCCATAACTCATTATTCAAATCATCATACAATAAATCGTTAATGATTTTTTGTGGACTGTTTGATAATGATAACTGTTTATAAAGGTTTATACGTGAAAACTTATTGGTTTTTTTATCAAAAAAATTCAGCCCATTATTGGTTCCAATCCATAAATTCCCTTTACTATCCTCCTCAATACTACTAATTCTATTATTACTTATAGATTGGGGATCATGCAATACCGATCTAAATATCTCAAATTCATATCCATTATATTTATTAAGCCCATCAATGGTTCCAAACCACAAAAAGCCTTCCTTATCTTGAAATATTTCACTAACCGTACTACTTGAAAGGCCATCAACAGTACTTAAGTTATCAAACTTCAGATTATTAAATTGTCCAAAACTTATATTAGTTATTAGACAGCAAAAAAATATTATATAAATTTTTATACTCATAGTTGGTTTAGTATGGATATGCACAAATATAATTAAATATGATAATTCCTATGAAACTATGAAAAAGCATATTCATTATAGGCTAAATTTTAATTTATATTTTAAAAAAAACATACTCACATCACTCAACTAATATTATTTTTGCTTTTAGTAGATCCCCACCTTTAAATTAGTACGATTAATCATTATTTTTATTAAATTTAAAACATGAAACTTCATTTATTAGACAGGAGTAGCATCAACAACAGTTCCTTTACTACAAAATCGGAAGAATATCCTTATTTTTTAAAAATATGGCATTACCATCCTGAACTTGAACTGGTAGTTATTCTTAAAAGTGAAGGAACTTGCTTTATAGGAGATAGTATTGAAAAATTCGGAAATGACGACATCATTCTAATAGGAAAAGACTTACCACATATGTGGCAAAACAACGAAGACTATTTTAAACAAGATGTAAAAGATGGAGCTAAAGCTATAGCCATTCATTTTAAACAAGATTATCTCGGAAAAGCTTTTTTTGAAACCCCCGAAATGATTCATTTAATGGAACTTTTTGATAGAGCTCGTTTGGGTATTAAATTTTTAAATATTGACAAAAATCTTATTACAGACATTAAACACATGCTTGACCTAAAAGGCTTTGATAAAACCATGGCTTTTTTAAACATACTAAATAAACTGGCAAAACATAAAAATTTTAAACAGTTGGCCAGTCAAGGGTTTATAAATTCATTTAAAACTACAAAAAGTGATACCCAAGATAAGGTACAAGCGTATATTTTTAAAAATTTTAATAAAGACATTAATTTAGAAGAAGCTGCCAAGATAGCACACATGAATACTTCTGCTTTCAGTCGATTTTTTAAACGTGTTAACCGCAAAACATTTTCGCGTTATGTTACTGAAATCAGAATTGGCTATGCGTGTAAATTATTAATGGAAAACAAATTTAATATTGCTGCTATTTGCTATGAATCTGGCTTTAATAACATTTCAAATTTTAATCGTCAATTTAAATTAGTCATGCATTGCACGCCCTCCGAATACGTAAAAAACTATAAAAATGAACTTTTAACATATTAATTTAATTGTTTTTTTTCAAAAAAAAGGAATTACCTTTTATGTTTAATTAACTTATCTTTATGAAAAAATTAAGTCCTAATACCTACTTAAAGTTACTAAACTAAATATGTATAAACTATTTTTCAAAAGACTCATTGATTTATTATTAGCAGTTTTTGGTTTTGTTATACTGCTACCCATAACTTTGATTATTTACATAACCCTATTTTTTATCAACAAAGGTAAACCTATATTTTTTCAATCAAGACCAGGAAAAAATGAAAAAATATTTAATATTATGAAGTTCAAAACCATGACAGATGGGACTGATAATACTGGAAAACTATTATCAGATGAAGATCGATTAACCAAATTTGGAAGTTTTCTCAGAAAATCATCTTTAGATGAAATCCCACAACTAGTAAATATTATAAAAGGAGACATGAGTTTAATTGGCCCGAGACCTTTAAGAGTAAGATACTTACCATTCTATACCAAAGAAGAACAAATAAGGCACACTGTAAAACCTGGCATAACAGGCTTAGCACAAATATCTGGTAGAAATTTTTTACCATGGGACGATCGTTTAAAAAAAGACATTGAATATGTAAAAAACATATCCTTTCAACTAGATGCATCTATCTTTATTAAAACCATTTTCAAAGTAGTTTCTTCAAAAGATGTAGCAATAGACTCAGAATCAGGAATGCTCGATTTTGACGAATTAAGAAAAAAATAACATTCCTAAATAATTTTCTTAGATTTAACCGATTTACAAGTATATTACTTGTTACTTTTAAATTAAATATTCTATGAAACCATTAAATAAGCTTAGAAATATTACTTTTTGGATTATTGATTACTTAAAAGGAGGATACGTAAGAAAAGACTTTTTAGAAATTAACCAAATATTTAATCTAAACTCTTTTTCCTCCTTACAACAGCAGCAAAAACCTATCTTGAATAACTTGTTAAAAACGACTGTAAATAACTCTGCCTATTATGCCAGCTATAAAAATTTCAAAAAACTAGCAGACTTCCCCGTTGTTAATAAATTAATTATTAAAAATCATTTTAATGAAATTACATTTAATAATAAAAAAGAAGAATTTATATCTGTAACCACAAGTGGATCTACGGGATCTCCTTTTAAAATTTATCAAACTAAAAGAAAAAAAACAAGAAATACCGCAGACACCCTATTTTTTGCAAAATTATCAGGCTATACTCTTGGCCAAAAATTATTATATTTAAGGTTATGGTCTGCTTATCATAAAAAAAATAAAATTATCTCTTGGCTTCAAAATACAGAACAATTAGATGTTAGTGATTTAAATGACGATACTTATTTAAAAAACTTAATGGATAAATTACAGACAGATAAATCTACAAAAGGATGGTTAGGCTATGCGTCTGGTTTTGAAACTATTTGTAAATATCTAGATCGTATTAATTCTAAACCACTAAACTGCAATGTTACATCTATAATTGCTATTGCAGAAAGACTTAACCCAGAAGTAAAATCTAAAATGCAATATTATTTTAATGTTCCAACAGTGTCTAGATATTCTAATGTTGAAAACGGAATTATAGCACAACAAATGCTCGATGACGATTGTTTTACAATAAATTGGGGAAGTTATATTGTAGAAATTTTAGATCTAGAGAAAGATAAACCTGCCAAAAATGGAGAGATTGGTCGTATTGTAGTCACAGATTTATACAATTTAGCAACTCCAATGATTAGGTATGATACTGGTGACATAGGAGCTTTTAATCTTAATACTACAGATACCATTCCTAAATTAAAAAGCATTCAAGGTAGAAAAATGGATGCTTTATTTACAACAAATGGGAATTTGCTTAATCCTTTTATTTTGCACACCTATGTTTATGCATTTCCTGAGATAAAGGAAATACAATTTATACAGCATGAAGAAAAAAAATATCAAATAAAAATTAATACTAGTATTAATTTTGAAAGTGAAAAACTACTAATTGAAAAATTTAAGAAAGACATAGGTGATGGTGCTTTAATAGACATAAATTATGTAGATGAAATTCCTTGTTTAAAATCTGGGAAAAGAAAAATCTCGGTTAATCTTTATAAAAATTAAATGGAGCAAAAAAATATATTATTCACTTGTGCCGGTAGAAGAAATTATCTTATTAATTATTTTAAGGAAGCATTAAAAGGAAATGGTTTTATCATAGCCACAGACATGCAAGCTAATGCTGCTGCTTTAATTGATGCAGATATATCTATAACTGTACCCAATATATATTCAAATTTATATATTTCTACTTTAAAAAATATCTGTATTGAGTACAAAGTAGATGCTGTCATTTCTTTAAATGACTTAGAATTACCTATTTTGTCTAAGCATAAAAATGAGTTAGAGAAAAACGGAACTAAAGTTATAATATCAGATGAATTGGCTATCGATATTTCTTTTGACAAATGGAAAACATATGAATTTTTAACTTCGATTAATTTATTAACACCAAAAACATATCTTGACTTAAACATCGTACTCAAAGATTTGGAATCAAATGAATTAAACTTTCCTTTGGTTTTAAAGCCTAGATGGGGAAGCTCCTCGATAGGAGTTGACATTGTACAAAACATTGAAGAACTTGAACTTGCCTATAAATTACTAAAAATCAAACTTTCTAGATCAACATTAAATCAAGAAAATATAAATAAAGCAATTATAATTCAACAAAAAATTGGTGGAACTGAATTTGGAATGGATGTTTTAAATAATTTTAACGGAAATTATTATGGCACTTTTGTAAGAGAGAAATTATCAATGAGATTTGGTGAAACAGACAAAGCTAAATCTGTAATAAATGCTGAAATTAGTAAAGTTGGAGAGGTAATCTCTAAAAATTTGCATCATTTTGGAAATTTAGATTGCGACGTTTTTATTGAAGAAAATAATATATATGTTTTAGAATTAAATCCAAGATTTGGTGGCGGTTACCCATTCTCTCATGAGGCTGGAATAAACATTGCAGCAATTTATATTGAATGGATTAAGGGAGGAAATAATATTGATAAATATAATAATTATAAAGATAATATATCATTTTCAAAATGTGATAGATTAATAAAAATTCCTTCTTAAACCATTTTTAAAAGTTCTAATTAATTTTTATTGTAAATCGTTTAAAAGCTAAATACATTTTAATTTTTTATCGTTACTACAATTTAATGACACTTAACTTTTTTATACATGTTTTTTTGTAAATATACACTTAATTAAAAACTATAAAAATGAACTTTTAACATATTAGATTGAATTGAAAAAAGTTCTCATTTATCAAAAAAAAACAATAACACTTTGCTTTATTAAAGCTAATTTAACTCAAGCAGCAAAATTAGTATTATTATAAATCAAAATTTAGGGAGATTTAGGCCTTTTTTCCTTGTATTATTGTAACTTAATTCTCTTTAATCTTTAACACATGAAAGTAGGTTTATTTATTCCCTGTTATATAAATCAATTATATCCACAAGTTGGAAAAGCCACTTTAGAGCTTCTGGAAAAACTCAATGTAGAGGTTGTTTATCCATCTGGGCAAACCTGTTGTGGACAACCTATGGCCAATTCTGGTTACGAATCAGAATCTATGGGCACTTGCAATAATTTTGTTGAAAATTTTAAAGGTTTTGACTATATCGTCACCCCTTCTGGAAGTTGTGCTTATCATGTAAAAAAACATTACAATATCATTCCTCAAACGGAAGACGTTGTAAATGTAAGGAACAATGTTTATGAATTATGCGACTTTATTTTAAACGTTCTAAAAATAAAAAATCTTGACGCCTCCTTTCCTTACAAAGTAGGTATTCATAAAAGCTGCCATGGGTTAAGAGGATTAAGATTAGGTTCGTGCTCCGAAGTAGTTGGACACCCATATTCCTATATAGAAGAACTACTTCAAGAAGTAAAAGGCGTTGAAATCATGACATTGCAAAGAAGTGATGAATGTTGTGGTTTTGGTGGTACATTTGCTGTCACTGAGGAAGCGGTATCTGTAAAAATGGGTAAAGATAAAATTCAAGACCATTTAAATAGTGGTGTAGAAGTTATTACTGCTACAGACACATCCTGCTTAATGCATTTAGAAGGCTTAGTTACTCGTAACAAACAGCCTTTAAAAATACTTCATATCGCTGAAATTTTAAATAGCCACCTATAAACCGAAACGTTTTAACCTTCTGTTAGATTTAAAAATTAAAAAATGAGTCATCCAAAATTAGCCAGCATTTTCAACAAAGACGAGAAAAGAGTCGATTGGCACGACAAAGCACTTTGGTTTGTTAGACACAAAAGAGACATGTCTGCACATAGTGTAAAAGGTTGGGAAGAACTTCGAAATTTAGGACATGGCATAAAAGCTCATATGTTATCTAATTTAGATAATTATTTGATTCAATTTGAAGAGAATGCTTTAAAAAACGGCGTGCAAGTACATTGGGCTGCTAATGGGAAAGAACATAATCAAATTGTTCATAAAATATTAAAAGAACATAATGCTAAAAAAATTGTAAAAAGCAAATCTATGCTAACCGAAGAGTGTCATTTAAATCCGTATTTGGAGGCTGACGGCATGGAAGTTATTGACACTGACTTAGGGGAACGTATTGTTCAATTAGCAAAAGAGCCTCCAAGTCATATTGTTTTACCTGCAATACATAAAGACAGACATCAAGTTGATGAATTATTCCAAGAACATTTAGGAACAAAACCATGTGATGGAGACCCTCAATATTTAACTGGTGAAGCTAGAAAACATTTACGCGAAAAGTTTATTCAAGCAGATGCAGCCATTACTGGTGTAAATTTTGCCATAGCAGACACTGGAGGCTTTGTAGTTTGCACTAATGAAGGCAATGCAGATATGGGTGCTCATTTAGCACCTGTACATATTGCATGTATGGGTGTTGAAAAAATCATTCCTAAACAAGAGCACTTAGGGGTATTTTTACGTCTTTTAGCTAGAAGTGCTACAGGCCAGCCCATTACAACATACTCATCACATTTTAAAAAACCTCAACCTGGATCTAAAATGCATATTGTAATTGTTGATAATGGTCGCTCAGAGCAATTAAGTAGACCTGATTTTAGAGCATCGTTACACTGTATCAGATGTGGCGCTTGTATGAACACATGCCCAATTTACAGAAGAAGTGGGGGCCATAGTTATGACGCAACTATTCCGGGGCCTATTGGTTCTATTTTATCTCCTGGAAAAGATTTAACTAAATACAGTTCTTTACCTTTTGCCTCTACCTTATGTGGATCATGTTCTGATGTATGTCCAGTAAAAATTGACATCCACTCTCAGCTTTATAAATGGCGACAAATTATAACTAAAAACACCCCTCAACCTTTTGTAAAAAAACAATCCATGAAGTTTATGGGTAAATTGTTTGCTAAACCTTCACAATATGAAACCGTTGGAAAAATAGCTCGTTGGTCATTACGAAATTTACCTAAATCAGTTATAAATTCTAAACCAAACACCTGGGGAAAAGCTAGAGATTTACCTATAGGCCCGAAACAAAGTTTTGATGACTGGTATAAAGAAAGAGAAAACAATAAAAAAAGTAACGACCAATAAAATTTCTAAATATGGGAAGTAGAGAAAGTATTTTAGCAAAATTAAAAGCCAATAAACCCGAGGCTATTGATTTACCCAAAATAGACCTTAACGTTTTTAATGAAGATTTAGATTTAATAAAAGAATTTACCAAAAAAGTAGAAATTGTTGGCGGCAGTGTTATTGAAATAAGTAATGATGAGGAGGTTTTAACTCACCTTAAAAAAACATTTCCTAATACAAAAATCAATTTTTCTAATTTAGATAACACACAATCTTTTAATACCATTGACTTATCAACAATAAAAAATCCTCGTAACTTAGAGGATTTAGATGTTTTGGTTTTAGAAAGCAAAATAGGAGTAGCAGAAAATGGTGCTGTCTGGTTGGATGACAACGACATTCCTATTAGGGTTTTACCTTTTATTACAAAACATTTGGCTATTGTAATTTCAAAAAACAATTTAGTCCCTTATATGCATGAAGCTTACAAAAGTCTCAGCAATCATAATTCAAGTTATGGTGTCTTTCTCTCTGGGCCTTCAAAAACAGCTGACATTGAACAGTCTTTGGTTATTGGTGCACATGGCGCATTGAGTTTAACTGTATTTTTAAAATAGTCATTTTTTTATACAAAAGCACAAAGGGATGTGAGTTATTCTTAAACCTAACAAAATAAAAGCCTTTAAAAATTAATTTTTGAAGGCTTTTATTTAGCTTATTAAAATAGAAAAAAACTAATAATCATCACCATCATTAGTGGTTTTAAAAAAAGTAACGCATTTTAAAGCATTATCTGTATTTATATAGTCTACACCCATTTTAGAAAATAATTGCCAAGACATTTTGGTGTCTGGAATACCCCAAAACCTAAATTCTTTTTTAAATTGATGAGCTTCTGCTACAATGGCTTTAAGCTTATAATAGTCAATTTGAGATATTTCTTGTTTACCATCCCACTTAAGATATTTTTTAAAATTTAAGCTTATTAATCCTATTCTTTGTTTTTGATTTTGAGTTAAATTGGCATCCAAACTCTGGTAATCAAAATAAATAAAATCTGGATAATTTATATAATCTGAAACATTTGGTCTATTTCCAGAAATTACAAATTTGATTTTTTTATTTTTTATTAAAGTAGGGTATTCTTCTAATACTTGTATAACAGCCTTTAAAGTATTATAGGCTTCAGATTTTATATCTATAAGCAAAATTAGGTTTTGCATTTCCCCCAATCCTAAATCATATGCTTTTTGTAAAGGTTCTAAATATAAATTTTCAAAAAGTCTATTTTCTATGATATCTTTTTCATCGTGCGTAGCATAAAGTTTATTGTTTTTTAAAAACAAATCTACTTCAATTGAACTAGCCCCAGCAGAATACGCATCCCAGAAAGGCACCGTTTTTAAATAATCATTATGAGAGTGCACTTTCTGTTTTTCAGAATCTTGACAATAACCAAAATTTATTATTGTTAATAGAATAAATAAAATACCTCTTGTTTTCATTTAAATAAAATATTTTTAATTACAACCGTCCAAAATTATAAGTTCATTTTTTTTCTTTTGCTCTTGTATATACGCTTGATATAAGCCATTATTATAAGGGCTGTCAGATAGAGCAAACATAACATTTGCACAATGTATGTTATCATATTGACTGTCACCTGACGCACTTTCCATATGAAATATTCTACTTATATAACTATTATCTTTACTTTCTATATAAGTTCCTACATCATTTCCATAATTAGATGGGTATCTCCAATCTGAGGTCACTAATTTATTATTTATCCTATATCTTTTTAGTTGAACAAAGTTATCTTGAAGCCTTCCGTCAGTTGTATTAAAAGGAAAATAATCATTGGTATAGTCGCTTTTTGTAATATTATTATTAGGTTCAATATACAAAACCACTTTTCCTAACAACCCTCCTTCTTTGGAGCCATTCTCATCCATAAAGTATAATGTTTTTCCATTTACTATTTTAGTTTGATCAATAATAGATTCATTTTGAGACCCATCCGAATCATGATATCGAAGTTTATCTCCAAAATTTTCTTGCATTAATTTTATAATATTTTCCCATTTAGCACCTACCATCCATTGCTCATAATTTTTCAGCTCTGTCATAATAAAAAGTGGCTCATGATTTGGGTTGGAATTACTCCAATTAGAAATATAAGTAACCCAATCTGATAACAATAGCGAAGACGGGTTATCTACTGTTAAATCCACTTCATCTCCTGGCTCATCATGCCCTAAGGTGAGCACTCCAATATCAATGCTTGACAATTGTACATGAGATTCCTTTTTCAATAGCAAATAATACCCATTTGTAAATGGAAATACATTTGCTTGAGCACCTGGTAATAAATCTATTTCATTTATATATTCATTAACTATATTTGGTTTTCCCTGATCTATAACTAATTGCGAACCTACAGAACTTCCACCTGCTGCATAAGCGTTAATAAATAATTTCCCGTTTGAATTAATAGCTGTTACAGTAC
This sequence comes from Pseudalgibacter alginicilyticus, assembly GCF_001310225.1. Classification (GTDB taxonomy): domain Bacteria; phylum Bacteroidota; class Bacteroidia; order Flavobacteriales; family Flavobacteriaceae; genus Pseudalgibacter; species Pseudalgibacter alginicilyticus. Next base: position 1,530,753 of record NZ_CP012898.1, read on the forward strand.
CGCTAAGTAAGCTAGAATTACTTGTAAAACTGCTTGCTTTAGACCACAAGTCAGCTGAGGTATCTATTGTTTCTACAGTAAAACTTGTAACATAATCTACGTTATGCTTAAAAATATGAAGACTATTATCTTGCTGAAAAGGCGTGAAATTTTCTTTTAAAGAAACAGAATTTATGGTATAAACTACTGCATTTAAAGTAGCACTATTGTCCGTTAAAGAAATGGATTGTATTTCATATGCAGATTGGTCTAAATTATGTTTCGCTAAATATACATTGTTATTATATATAAACGGATCCAATCGAGTAGCCCCATCAATAGATTCTGAATGAATTGAAGATAAATTATTAGCATCAAAATTATAAATTGTCAATTTTTCACTATCCAAATGATAATCAAAAACATATATATTATCTTGATAATTCAAAACAGAAAACTCCCGATTCCCATTTGATATTATTGTATCATAAATTAGTTCTGACGCACCTGCTGTAACATTATAAACCTTCAATACACCCGTTGTTTCAGAATAGGTTAGCAAGCTTTTTAGCTCTGGAGCATCTATAACTAAAAACTCATCAACATCCTCTTGCCATGTTGTATTTATTATATTTTTAGTTAAATAAGTAAACAAATCAAATTCCAAAAACCTAAATCCGTTTTCCAGTTGTGTTTTTATCCCTTCTCGATTCATTCCATTTAAGTTTCCTGAATACGAATTGTGCGTTCCTGAAAATGCAAACTGACGATATATAGCTTTTGCTGAATCAGATGAAACATTATTAGGAGTCTCTTCAATAATTATTGTGTCTGGCGAAATTATTTGTGCTTGACTTTCAGAAGAGCATCCATAGACACTAAAGAAAAACACTAACAAACTTAATTTTAAAATAGCTTTCATTCTTATTTATTATAAATTAATAAAAAAGGAACCCTTTCAGGTTCCTTCTTAATTTTTTTCTAATTAGTTTGATCTGTTACAAAACTCATTATTATCATTACTATTTACTAAAAAAGGTGGTTTATTTTGTTCTTCCCATTGCGTAGCACCTTGATCAAAGTTTAAATTACATTTCACATTACTTACATCCCAACTTGAAAGGTCTTGATTAAAAGCAACATTAAATTGAAATAAGTTTTGCATATTAACAACATTACTTACATTCCATCCTGAAATATCTTGATTAAAAGCACAGTTTTCTCCTCCAAACATGGTTTCTAAGTTATCCATATTACTTAAATCCCAATTTGTTATGGACGGATTATTAAACCCACTGTCTTTAAACATATCCCACATGCTTACAACTTGACTCATATCCCAAGCACTTAAATCGCCGTTGTAATCTGACTCTCTAAACATTTCACGCATAGTAACCACTTTACCTAACTTATCACCCCAGCCAGAAAGATCTTGACTAAAATTATCATTCCCTCTAAAGGTGGACTGAAAGCTCGTTACATTTGAAACATCCCAATCTCCAATTGGTTGATTAAAAGGACAATCTCTAAACATATTTTTTAAGGTTGTAGCACTGCTGACATCCCAATTAGAAATATCTTGATTGAACGCAGAGTTTGTAAAAATTGTTTCAAAAGTAATTACGTTACTTACATCCCAATTATTTAAAGGTTGATTGTAATTAGACGCCTTATAAAACAAATCTTGCATATTTACAATACCACTTACATCCCAATGATTAATGTTACTATTAAAAGAGGTACATTCTCTAAACATAGCCCTAAAAGTGGTTGTTTCACTCAAATCAGGAGCATTATCTGCCGTGATTTGAAGATTAGAACAGCCTCTAAAATAAGCTTCATCGTTACCCAATTTAACCTCTCCCCAATCTGTGATATCTAAAATATTTTCAGCACTGGTTTTATTAGAATAAAAATTTATTCCCTCTAACTGCCCCCAAATTGTTACTGTATAATCTCCAGCCTCTGAGTACGTATGGCTAGCAGATTCAAGATCATAGCCTGCTACGATACTGCTTTCTCCATCTCCCCAAAACACTTTAAAATTATAGGTTCCATTTTCTATTAAAGGAAGTGTTATAGATTCATTGGCATTCACTCGCCAAACAGTTACAAACTCTTTATCTGATTCAAAAGGCTGCAGTACATTTAAATTTACCTGAAACTCTTCTTCTAAACCAAAACCATAGATACTGAAGGATGACTCCCCAGTTTCAATAGCGTCTTCAGAGCCCAAACTTGAACTGATGCCTTCTTGTAAATAAACACTTAAGATTATTTCCTTACCTGTTGCCTCACTTGGTAAAGTTGCCGATACAGTTCTTGAAAAGTTAATCACTGATGCTTTAATATCTTCTTCCAAAAACGTGTTTTTAGCTGACTCAATAATTAAGGAATCAATAAAAATATCGTTTTTATTTATTTCAAAATTTGTATTATCTACATTGCAAGAATACAGACAAATAACTCCTAAAAACAGAGCACTTAATATCCTATAAAAGTTTTTCATTTTTTTATTTTTTAAATAGTAATCAATACGTTCTCACAAACTCATATTATTAATATAAAGTGGTGACATATTAGTACTAAAATTAATATTTTGGGTTTTGAATCATTTCTGTAATATCAATTTCCGTTTGAGGAATAGGAGCCAACAATCTGTAACTTTCAACTGTTATATCCCTGCCTTCACTAGCGAAAAAAGCATTCATTGTTTCAATGGCTTTATTAGTTCGTAGTAAATCAAACCACCTATGTCCCTCACCTACTAATTCAAACTTTCGCTCTAAAGCTATTGCATCTCGCATGGCAGACTTAGTTGATGCATCTGTATCGTTTAAACCAGCTCTATTTCTTACCTTGTTTAAATATACTGCAGCTAAAGGTGTGTCATCATTTTCATTAAGGCATTCTGCATAAAGAAGTAAAACATCTGCATATCTTACTACATAATGATTATCGCCACCGTCACCATTATCCGTACTTGGAGATGGTGTCCACTTATTTATATAATAAGCCCCTCCTGTATCGTTGATAAAATTTTTCCTAAGATCATTTATTTCGTAAGCATCATACATAGCAGATTCCATAGCCATAGAACCTAATCCCCCATTATTATCTGGCAGTGTAAAATTATAATAGAAACTATTACCTTCACTTTTACCATCTAAATCAGACGCAAACTGAATACTAAATACATCCTCAATATTGCCTTCATGCTCTACACCATAAAGTTCACCGATAGCTACCAAATCAAACCTATATGAAGAAATAATTTTTTCTAATTGAATCTCAGCATCTACAAAGTTTTGATTTTTCATATAAAACTTAGCAAGAATGGCTCTGGCCGCATATTGATTTGCTCTTCCAGCACTATTAGTTGTAGGCAATAATTCTATAGACTCTAAAAGATCCTTCTCTATTTGTATATTTATGTTTTCCATAGGTGTTCTTGTATCTTCAAATGCGTACGACGGATCATCATAAGGTTCTAACACAAGAGGCACTTCACCATAAATAGTAGTAAGGTTATTATAGAGAAAACCTCTAATGAATTTCATTTCGCCTATTCTTCTACTTTTAATGGTTTCACTTTCATAATCAATATCATTAATAACATCAAGAACTGTATTGGCATAAAAAATAGATTCATAAGAATTCTCCCAAATACTGGTTGTAAAACCTGTTGTGCTTGTCCATGTAAAATCTTCTAAAGACCTTGACCCCCCATTAGAATTAGGTGCTTGAACATACGTGTTATCAGATGGTAACTCACCTAACAAAATCATGTAGGTATTATACAAACTTTGCAACTCACTATAAGCAGCTGTTACTGTTGTTTCAACATTCTCTTCGGTAGTATAATAGTTATTTGCCAAAATACTTGTCTCTGGCAATTGATCTAATTCATTTGCGCATCCAGCACAAAAAATTATTAATGAACAGTATATAAATAATCGCATTTTTTGCATGATTAATTTTTTTTATTAAAATGATAAATTGATTCCTACAGATATTACTCTTGGTATAGATGTAGTTCCTTCTACATAACCACTACTAAGCGGATTTCCTGAACTTCCTCCATCTGGATTCATTCCTCTATATTTAGTCCAGGTATATAAATTTGTTCCTGAAACAAACACTCGTAAATTATCAATGTATACTTGGTCTAACAAAGCAGAAGGAAAACTATAACCAATTTGCATACTTCTTAGTCTTAAATAATCGGCATCTAAAACGTTGTAATTTGTAGGGTTTCTACTGGCGGCACGAGTTGACGTATTTCCATAAGCATCTGGAGGTGCTAAAAAGCCTTCTGGATTATTAATAGGATCCCAATAATTATTGTAATAGTAATAATCTGTATTAGAAAATGCTTCTCCATATTCTAAATAATTTGATGTCATTAAATCATAAGCCACTCTACCCATGGTGCCATTAAAGCTCATACTTAAATCAAACCCCTTATAATCTAAATTGATTCCAAAACCATATGTTACTTCTGGCTTATAATCTCCTAATTCTACTCTATCATCGGCATTAATTATATCGTTATTGTCAGTATCTTGAAATATATAATCTCCTATTTCAGCTGTTAATGTTGTAGATTTTTTATTATTATATTCATCAACTTCCTCTTGAGATTTTAGCAATCCTATTATTTTATAACCATATAAATTAGCTAAAGAACCTCCAACACGACTAATGAAACGCTGGTTACCGCCTTCATATAATTCATCTACGCCTCCTAAAGAAATAATTTCATTCTCATTTGTAGTTAAGTTTGCATTTAAAGCTACATTTAAATCTCCTAATTTGATTTGAGACGTATTAATTTCAAACTCCCAACCTCTATTTTGCATTTCTCCAATATTTTGAAGAGATGTGTTAAAACCTGTATGCTCTGGTACGGGTCTATCTAAAAGTAAATCAGAAATATTTGCTATATAGTAATTGGCTCCTAAATTTATAGTATTGAAAAAACCTAAATCCAAACCAAAATTATTAGATGTATTTGTTTCCCAACCTAATCCATATGAAGGTGAACTTGTTGGTGCTGCTCCAGGATAAAGTGTTCCATCAAAAGGATAATCTGCTCCCGTGCCAATAGTAGCGTATTGAGAATAGTTCCCTATTTGATTATTTCCTGTTTCCCCCCAACTGTAACGTAGCTTTGAATATGTTAAAACATCGTTTTTAGGAAAAAAATCTTCATTACTTAACACCCAACCTGCTGAAAAAGAAGCAAAAGTTCCATACCTATTATCAATACCAAACTTTGAAGAACCATCTCTACGCAAAGAAGCTGTTAAAAAATAAGTATTGTCATAGTCATACATCAACCTTCCAAAATATGATAATTGCGTCCATCTACTTCTAGATGCGCTAGCTGTTTGAGTAGTTGACCCATTAATATTGTCAATAATATCATTAGGAAAATTATCTCCTACCACAGATAAACTTGTAGAGTAACTTTTTTGAAAACTTTGCCCTAATAAAACTCCAAAGGAATGTTTATTAATATCAAACGTATAATCTAAGGTGTTTTCTATAAGAATTTGACTGTTATCACTTCTGCTTTCAGACCCTTGCTGCGTATCTCTTTCACTAATCAACTCCCTGTATGCCCCTGTTTCCATTGAAGCAAATTGATCGGTGTAAAATGTAGAAAACATATAACCTAAAGACGTTTTAAACTCAAGGTTTTTAATTGGTGTAATTGCTAAATATGTATTTCCAAACGACTTAAATTCTGTACGGTCATATTTAGACAACTCTGCCATAGCCACAGGGTTTTCCTGCATATTTGCATTATAAGGTCTATTAGCTATTATCTGTGCTTCAACATTATAACCTGTTGAATGACTATCATCATAAGCAGAGAAAAATGGATACATGTACACCATAGCTCTTCCTGCTGGATCTATTGGAAATCGATAATTATTGCCTCCATTTGTTAATCCTCTTTCAGAGTAATAACCATTAATATTAATTCCGTACTTTAAATAGTCATTAACACGGGTATTTATTTTAATATTTGTGGTATATCTTTTTTGATCTGCTGTAATAACAATACCTTCCTCTCCAGTATAGCCTATAGACACCGCATAATCCGTTTTTTCTGTTGCCCCAGATATATTTAGATAATGATTTTGAATGGTACCTGGCCTATAAACAGCATCTTCCCAATCAAAATCAGTTAACCCCGCTTCATTATTTAAATAAGGAATGGTATAGTCTAAAATTAGTTCTCTTACATTTGCACCTTTAGCTAAACGTTCTTCTTCAGAATCGTTAATATTAGCAGTTGGGTGATTCTTTAAATATGCATTATTTCTTGCATCTCGAAAAAATTTGGCTGCATCATAAGCATTTAATAAATCATATGAATTGACGCGTTCTTGAACACCAAGAACAGAACTTACTTGAACGGACATTTTTTTTCCACTCCCTTTTTTTGTAGTAATAATTATAACACCATTAGCTGCTCTAGACCCATAAATAGACGCTGATGCAGCATCTTTTAAAACACTAACACTCTCTATATCATTACTATTTAAAAGGTTTAATGAACTGCCTTCTCCTAAAGGGTAACCATCAACAACTATTAGGGGTTCTGCATCTCTTGTAATTGAACCTGCACCTCTTATAACTATTGAGTTACTATCACCCGGGTTTCTTGCATCTGTTAAAATATTTACACCTGCTAATTTCCCTACCAATGCTTGGTCTATATTTTTTGCATTTGAATAGGTTTGAATATCATCAGACTCAATACTAGCAATGGCGCCATTAATATTTCTTTTAGAATTTGTTCCATAACCTATTAATACAACCTCATCTAACTTTTGATTATCTGAAGATAGCGTAATATTTATTGAACTTTGATTATCTACAGGAACCTCTTTAGTGATAAAACCAACATAAGATACTTGTAAAATAGCCTCTCCGTTTACAGCTATCTTAAAATTTCCATCAAAATCAGTTGTGGCTCCATTGCCCGTTCCTTTTTCTAATACTGTAGCACCTGGCAATGGCATTCCATTGTTATCCAAAACTTTTCCTTCTACTATATTTTGAATAACTGCTTGGTTATATGAAAACGGAACTTCATAACGTTTTACTAAATATATAAGCCTATTGCTAAAATTAAAGGCTGTATTTGTATTACTAAAAATACGATTCAACACATTGGTTATGTCCTCGTTTTTTGTTTTTACTGTTATTAATCTATCTAAATCAACATCTTTTACTTTGTATACAAAACGAAAATCTGTTGTACTTTCTAATTGGTCAATAAATTGGCTTATGGAAACATTTTTGAGCTGTAAAGATACTTTAGTACCCTGGCCGTAAACTTCACGAGCCTGCATTGTAAATAAAGTTGTGAATATTAATAAAACACTTAATCTCATTTTTAAATCAAATTTCTCTAACTTATAGAGACTTCTTTTGTTCTTAAGAAGTTTTTTCATACTTTTAATTTGTTATTTGTGGTTATACTCTTATTTAATCACTTTTTACAATCGGGAAATGCTCGTAACATTTTCCGATTTTTTTATTTATACTTTTAAAGTGATTGATATTAATTTTCAGGATTATTATCTTTTTCAAATCATAAATCTTATGTTTTAATTGTTAATTAGTTAATTGTTATTGTTTTTTCATTTATACTATAATTTATTCCATAATTATCTTTCAAACTTTGTAATATCACATCAATAGTCTCATTACCAAAACTGGCATTGAAAATGGTTTTATTAATATTGGTGTTTTTATTTATTATTTTAATATTATAGTGACGCTCTAACTTTTTAATAATATTCTCAAAAGGCATATTTCTAAAAACTAACTCCCCATTAATCCAAGAGGTATAAACATCTGTAATTACAGTTTTTGTAGAAATGGTATAATCATCTTTATTAAAAATGGCTTTATGCCCTGGTATTAAGAGTGTTTTATTATCATTATGATGTAAATTATTTGTATCATACAAAGCAACTGAACCCTCTACAAGTACTACTTCTGCCGTAGTATCTTCTGGGTAAGCATTTATATTAAACTCTGTACCTAATACTTTTATATTCAAATTATTTGCTCTAGCTATAAAAGGATGTATGGAGTCTTTTGCTACGGTTAAAAAAGCCTCTCCTGTTACAAATATTTGTCGTTCAGAATCTTTTAAAAACTTAACAGGATATTTAATTGAAGTACCTGAATTAAGATGAGCTATGGTACCGTCAGACAATTCAAGTTCAAATCGTTTACCATATGGAACTGTAAGCGTATTATATATTAATTTTTCTAATCGCTCATCATCATCATCATCATCATTATAAACTAATCTGTTTCCTAATTGTTTTCCTAAAACACCACCTTGTCTATTAAAAAAAGTACTCGAGTCATTTTCTTTAACTATTTTAATAGTACCATCTTCTAACTCTAATGTTATAGAATTTGAAGGAATTTTAGTTTGCGACACATTATATTGCTGAAAATAAAAATAACAACCCAGACCAATTCCTATTAAAATAGCTGCAATATTTCGAACATGTCTAAACCTAATTTTAGCTTTGCTTTTTTGACTTTCTGTGTTTATTGTTTGAAGTATTTTTTTTAATAATTTTACTCTCATTTGAGATTCCTCAGACAAATCCCAATGAGCTGTCTGACTCTTAAATTGAGCTTGTTCACAGAATTTAAATAATACGGCTTTTTCTTTATCTGAACATTTCCCCTGCTCAAATTTATCTGCTAATTCTAAAAACTCTTTTTTGGTCATACTATGTGTTTACAATAGAATGACGCTCCAAAATTGAAATTCTCACATAGAAAAATCACAAAACAAGCACACTTAACAAACAGATAACAATGGAGAAACAAATGGTTAACTTAGCCAAGAAATAACAAGTGTTAGAAGAAAATTTGAAACACTTTTTAAAGATGTTCTAATATGCTTTAAGGCTAAATAGAGTTGATTTTCAACCGTACGTTGAGAAATTTCAAAATGCTTAGCAATTTCTTCATTTGAATAATCATCATACCGACTCATATAAAATATTTCTTTACAACGATTAGGGAGTTCTTTAGTCACACGTTCTAAAACACTCTTTAAATCTGCTGAATCCAAGTCATTATTTACCTCAGGTTCCAAAGATAAGTTTTCAATAATTGTATCATCTATTTCTGAAAACTTCACTTTACGAAACATGGAAATAGATTTATTTTTTGCCGATACAAAAAGATAACTTTCTAAGGATAAAATTTTTAACTCATCTTTCTTAATCCAAATACTGGTAAAAATTTCATGCAAAACATCTTCAGCCAAACCTTTATCATTAAGAATATTTAATGCGTAAACAAAAAGGCGTTTCCAATATCTATTATAAATGACTTTAAAGGCTAATTCATTTCCATCTTTTATAAGCAACAAAAGCTGAGCGTCGTTAACATCTTTCAAATCATTTATAATCACCTCTATTATAATTTTAGATAAAATTAAGAAGCATGAGTTGATTCAGAATACAATCTTGGTTAAGAAATTATTAATTATGATTTATTTAATATAGATTATTACATATGATCTTTAATTATTTTAATATTCTTCAAATTGAACATAATCAAACACCCCATAATTATCTTGAAAAGGAATGTGATCTCCAATGAATTTCAAGTTTTCTACACTACAAAAAATATAAAAAGAAAATTGGTCTCCATAATTAAGACTTAACCGACTCTTTTCTGTATTATTAATATACCATATAGCTTCGTACTTGTTTTTATTTTTAATTAATTCAATTTCCAAAACATGCCATTGTTCTCTTTTAATTTTTGTTGGTATGGATTGGAACGGAAGTGCTTGCGACGTCATATATGCTATAACTTCATCTGGTGCTACATCTAAACTATCTCTTACAGTAGTAGCCCCATAACCTATTTCAAAATCTAATTCGTGTTTGTCATCATTATATATAAAAGCACCAATACTAGCCATATCACCCATTCCTAATTTTGGGACATATACTTTCCAAGTATATTTTCCAGTTTTGTATTTTTTTTTAAAAGTTCTTATTTTAGGTCTATCCCAAGTATTTGCTCTGGTACTAATATTCAATTCCCCTTTATTGATATGATAATTAACTAACCCTTTCATGTTTTGAGAACCATCTACCCAGCCAGCCAAAGTGTTAAAATCCCAACGAATTTTGTAATTATTCATAATTGATTGTGTGCTTTTTTCTGAAGTTTTATTTGTTCTACTCTTTAATATAGAAGAACAGCTAAATTGACTTAAAACAATAAAAGGGGTGAATAAAAAGATTTTACTTATTTTAATTTTTTGAGACATTTTTCGGAATTATGTATGAGTAATTAAAATCTGTTAAAATAGACAAGGCATCCATAAAATGATGAATGCCTCATATAAAATTTAAAAAAACAGAATGTTCAATAGCTATAGTATCAATTTAAGCAGTGGCCTGCTTTAAAATCAATATTTAAATTAGTTTCTTTAATTTGAATTGTATAATTGTTATTTGACGAGGTGTTTTTACAAGATGAATCTGCTAAAATTTTAACATGTTCATCCCAACTTCCATCTGGTGATTTTAAAAGTATAAACTCTATTTTACTATTTTTTGGTACAAGTCTTCTACCTGTATAAATACCATCATAGTCATAGTCTGTTAATGTTACACCATTAGAATGCCAGAATTCTTTTGCTCCTGAGTTAGAATTTGTAAACGTGCCTGCCAACATAAGAAATTCTTTGCCACCTTCAATATCCTTAAAATAAGGGGACCCATTCATATTTACATTAAATACAACATTCACATAGTCTGGATTTTTTGAGTTTTGGGTATAGTAAGGTGTATTTTCCCAATTAGTTTTTACAGTATTTAGGTTTTCTTGAAATCTATTAAAATCTTTATGTTCGTTTAATGTCCATCCTACCTCAGCATACGCTGCTATTCTAGGAAAAACCTGCCTGTAAAGATCTTCAACCTTAGGAATCCATTCACTCCACATCTGACAGCCAAGACCAATAACTTTATTTTCTAATGAAACATCAATACCTTCAGGAATAGGGTTAAAACCATAAGCCTTTTCAAGAGGTATAGAATTAAAATCATAATCAAGATAGGTATAATTGTGTGTTGAATTGACCACGTCATGTCCTTTATTTATAGCAGACAACATAAGCTCTTTACTTCCTTTCCAAAAATGAACAATAGCACTTTCAGCAAGTTTTTGGTTGTTTTCTTCTGCTGTTTCTTCTCCTTCTCTCCATGAATGTAAATTTTCTCCCAAAATATCATTCCACCCCATCATTCTGTAGCCCTTGCTCTCTATAAAATTTGAGACTTTATTTGTAAATGAAATTTGGACATCTGAAAATGTATTCAAATTATTTTTAGCCATGTAATCAGAAACTTCTTTATTATTTTTCCATTGACCAAATTTTACTTCGTCACCTCCAATATGAATGATTTTACTAGGAAATAAATCAATCACTTCTTGTAATACATCTTCTATAAAGGTATATACTCTATCATTAGTAACATTATAGATATTAGGTAAAATTCCAAAAGTAACAGGTACTTCAATTGGTTCTTCCAATGTACCTAACCAAGGGTAGGCTGCAATTGCTGCAGAGGCGTGACCTGGCATTTCAATTTCAGGAATAATGGTAATATGCTTTTTTTGAGCATATTCTATAACTTCTTTAATTTCTTTTTGTGTATAAAAGCCTGAATGAGGTTCGCCTGATCTCTCTTCACTTTTAACACCATTTATTTGTGTATCGCTCCTTTTACCTCCTATTTCTGTTAGTAAAGGGTATTTCTTTATTTCAATACGCCACCCCTGATCATCTGTTAAATGCCAATGAAATATATTCATTTTCAGTTTAGACATTTGATCAAGCATATCGAATACAACCTCTTTACCCTTAAAATGTCTGGATTCATCAAGCATAAAAGCACGCCATTTAAATGCGGGTTTGTCTTGTATGGAAACACAAGGAAATGAAATACTATTGGCTTTTGTTATGGATGGTAATTGTAATAAGGTTTGTAAACTATAAAAAACTCCAGCAGGTTTTGCTGCTGTTATTTGAATTTTTTTATTGTTAATTTCTAAGTTATACCCCTCATTACCTAGTTTGTCAAATTGATTTTCTTCTAATAATAATTCAATATTAGCATTTTTTGATGCCGTAACCTCAATATCAAATTCACTCATTAACTTTTGCAATGCTTCAAATTCATTTTTCAACTCTGAATCATACTTAACTTTAAGTTTTTTCACCTCTAAAGTATTCTCATGTATTTCAACACTGTTGGGGTAAGGAATTAAATTTAATTGCGCAGAAATCTGTATGCTTAGGAAATAAAAGATAGAACATACAACGAGTATTTTTTTATTTATAAATGTCATTATTCAATTTGTGTTTTTATATGATTAGAGTAAAAATTTCATGTTTAAAACTTTTCTTCACTAATTTTAAATGAATAGCCTTCATGAACAACAAATACTATCATTTTAAATTCAGATAAAGAAATTGAGCTCAATAAAAAATCATAATATATTTTTTGTAAAAATAATTTAACAAATAGTTACCTTGAGGGGATTTATTATTCAAATGAGGTAGATATATTAGTAAATATTCACTATTATGCCTTACAACTAAACATAATCATAAGTTTAACAGCTAAAAATATTGATATAAAATAAATTCTATATTTGTTGGGACCTCTGGTTGATTATTTATCATAAAAAACCAAATTTGTATAAGAACATTCTATGAAAACGCTATACTTATTTATTTCTTTTAATATCTTTTTTAGTAGCCTGTTTGCTCAAAATCAAATTTCGTTTTTTCATATTACTCCAGAAACAGATAACGGATTTCGTACTATCAAACATACCGTTCAAGACTCATTAGGCTACATATGGATGTCTCAGAGTAAAGGGATTCTTAAATATGATGGTTATGAATTTTGGTTTCATTCAGTAGATTCTATTTTCAATACAGCTAATATTGATGATGAAATAAAAAAAATTCTAGTCGATTCTGATGGTAATCTTTTAGTTCTTTCCCGTAAAGGATTATTGTCTAGAAAAGAAGTAAATGGTAACTATAAGCAATTAAATAATCTAATATCTAATACTCAAGAAACGTTTTTAATAAAAAATGTATTTGTTAGAAAAAAGCATATATACATTACTGATTCTTTTAACAAGCTTTATTTCTTAGATAGTAAAACCTTAAAACTTAATTATATTTTATCAGTAGTCCACCCTGAAAATCATGGAACTAATATAATAGATTTAGTAGTTGATGATAATGAAACCATATACTTAAGCATTAATAATGGTAAATTACTAAAATATGCTAATAAGAAATTAATAGAGCTAAAAGGACGTTTTAATAATCGTCCAGGAATAATGTATTTAACCTTAGATAAAAGCAACAATTTATGGATTGGCACTAAATTAATGGGGTTGTTTAAATATGATGTAGTTGAAAACAAATTTGAACAACTTTCTTATTTTAGGAATGGTATCGATATATTAAAAGAAGACATGATTTTGTCTATTTTTTGCGATTATGAAGGTAATATTTGGGCTGGTTCAGATGGTGAAGGTTTGTATAAAATAAATCCCAAAAATGAAAATATTGTCCTTGTTAGACATTCTGATTTAAATGAGTTTTCATTAAGCACCAATTCAATAATCAGTATAAACCAAGATTTATATAAAAACTTATGGGTAGTTTCAAATTTTGGAGATATAAATATACTTGTTAATACACCCAATAAAGTATCTCATTATAATGGGCTAATAGAAAATATTTCTGCTCGAGTTTTATCTGTTTTGAAAGACACCAATGATAACCTTTGGATAGGAACCGATGGAAAGGGCTTGACTAAAAAAAACACAAAAACAGGTCAAGAAAAACAGTTTTTAATCGACCTTAAAGATTTAGAAGGAGCTTATGTACAAACTATTACAGAAGATAAAAATGGAAATATTTGGATCGGGACATACAAAAATGGCTTGTGGTTTTATAATTCTCAAAAAGATGTCATTTCAAAAATCCATCTTTTAGATACTAAAGGAAAACATGCTATAGATATTTTAACAACATTTACAGATTCCAAAGGGAGAATTTGGGTAGGTTCTGACCTTACTTTAACCGTTTTTAATTCTAAAAAAGAAATATTAGCATCCTTTGATTTTTGGCAAAATGGATTAAATGGAGATTTAATTAGATGCATAGTTGAAGATGATAACAACTATTTATGGATTGGAGTTGATGGCGGCGGACTTTTTAGATTAGAAGAAAACTCATTACTAAGTAACTCTACATTTCAAAACATTTCATATACCAATAGCAAAAGAGATTACTACTCAATTGTTTCTATGGTTACAGATACCAAAGGTAATTTGTGGTTAGTAGATTTAGAAGGTGGAATTTACACGGTAAATACAGTTGACCAATCATACAGCAAATTTGCTAGTCAACATGCTATTAATGATGTTGCTTTTCATTCTATTTTATTGGAAAATTCAGAAAGTTTGTGGTTGGGTTCTAATAATGGTTTATGGAATTTGAAGTTAAAAGATTCAAGCTTTGTCAAATACACTAAATCAGATGGCTTTTTTAGTGATTATTATGTGCAACGAAGTGCTTATAAAGATAAATCAGGCTTTTTATATTTTGGAGGGTTAAATGGGGTTGACGGTTTTATACCAAAAAATATTTCAAAAATATCAACAAAATTAGAATTATATATAAATTCAATAGATATACTTAATAAGCCCGCTTCATCCATAATACCAAAACAATTAGAAAAAGGAATTGAAAATATAAAATCGATTGAGTTAAAAAATAATCAGTCCTCTTTTTCATTTAAATTCTCTGTAGTTGGAACCGTTTTAAATGCAAACTATTTGTATAAATATAGACTAAAGGGATTTGATGATGAATGGAAAGTTACTAAAAACAATCGTATAGCTACATTTACAAATATCCCTTGGGGTACATATAGTTTTGAAATAAAAGCATCCACCATAAATGACAATGTTGATATTCCTTTAAAATCCATTAACATTTTTATAAAACCTCCTCTTTGGATGCATCCAGTAGCATTTTTACTATACTTAATAGTTTTGTCTGTTTTAATATTTGGTTTTTATAAATGGTATCTTTTACGAAAAAAACTATTTAGCCAGAAAATTAAAAATGAAGAAGAATCTAAAATCTATTATGAGAAAATGAATTTTTTCTCTAAAATGTCTCATGAAATACAAACTCCATTAACACTTATAATGGGACCCGTTGAAGATATTTTAAAAAAAACTCAAATAGAAAAAGATAAGGCGCTAAGCCAGCGTCTTAGAGTCATCTTTAACAATGCTAAAAGATTATCTAGAATTGCTAATTTACTTACAACAGTAAGAAATAAAGAAATAGGACGATTAAAATTGAGAATTCAAAAAAAGGACATCATAAGAGAAATTAAAGAAATTTCTAATGCTTTTCAAGAACAAGCTCGTTTTAAAAGAATAGATTTTGAAATAAATAATTTTGCTGAAGTCTACATGCTGTGGTATGATAATGAATTATTGGAGCATATGATTTATAATATACTATCAAATGCTTTTAAATATACACCGCCAGAAGGACGAATTGTAATAAAAACGCGTTTGAATAATGAAAAAGACTTGTTTGAAATCTCTGTTAATGATTCAGGATATGGAATTTCTAAAAAGGAATATGATGATATTTTTAGATTATTCTATCGCTCCCATAAAACAAGCCATAATATTGGTATGGGAATAGGTTTGGCATTTGTTAAAGAGTTGATTAGCTTGCATAAAGGAGAAATAAATGTTAAGTCAAAAAAGAATAAAGGCTCAACTTTTACTATTGGGTTGCCTTTAAGTGAAGCTAAGTATTCTGATGATGATAAGATTAAAAAACCAAAACCAGTAGTTGTTAAACCAGCTTCTTCAAACATTGAAATATTAGAAACTAAGAATAAAAAAAATCATTCAAAAAAAGACTCAATACTAATTGTAGAAGATAATTATGAAATGCTGCATTTTCTATCTGAAGTTTTTAGCGAAAACTACAATGTTTACTCTGGCTATAACGGTAAAGAAGGTATAGAAATTGCAAAGAAAAAATTGCCAGACATTATAATTTCAGATATCGCTATGCCCGTTATGGATGGATTAGAAATGTGCAAGATTATACAAAAAGACAATGATGTTTCACATATTCCTATTATATTTTTAACAGCAAAAAACACAACACGTCATAAATTAAAGGGGTTAAAATATGGAGCCATTGAATTTCTTTATAAGCCATTTGATATTAATGAACTGCAATTAAAAGTGAATAGTATTCTCATTCAAAACAAAAGAATATCATCAAAAGTAAGTTTACAATATCTTAGTGCACCTGAAAATATTCCAAATAAATCTAAAGATTCAATTTTTTTAGAAAACTTGGTTTCTATATTAAACTCGAAATTGGAAGACCCTGAGTTTAAGCTAGAAAACTTATCCAACATCATGAGTTTAAGCTATTCAAACATATATAGAAATTGTCAAAAATTAACAGGTAAAACACTTACAGAATTATTTAGATTACTTCGTTTAAAAAAAGCAGCTGTTTTAATAGTCCAAAATAAATACAATGTATCTGAGGCTTGTTTTGCGGTAGGATTTAATGATACAAAATACTTTTCCAAATGCTTTAAAGAACAGTTTAAAATGACCCCAACAGCTTTTAAAAACAAAGCTAAAGATATGGATTTAGACACGTTTTTAATAAAATATGAATTATTTAAGATTAATTAAATTTATACCTACTAAGTCAAATTTGCTTAATGGTTTACGATTATAACGATGTATATTGATGAATATCTCCTGTCAATTACCTTCTTCTTTTAATACATTTGTAATGTTAATGTTCTTTATCAGGAAATAGCAATCCAACAAATTTAGTAAGTAACATCTGGATTGTCTGAAATCAATTTTTGTATTTATTTGCAAAAGAAAGCCTCTATAGAACATTTTTTTGATTAAAATAAAAAAGCATGAAAAAAGCGGTATTTTCAACTTGTCTATTACTTCTATTAACTTTTAAACTAAATGCTAATACAATTCGTGCGCTGTATGTTGATGGTTTTGCAACCATTTTAGGTGATGACCTTGCAGAAAACACCTTGTTGCTTTATGCTCAAAATAATGGAATAGAAAAATTATTATTATATGAACTTCATTTAGTCAATGCCAATCATAATTTATCCTACACTTCTACAAATTATATTTTAGCCAATTTTATTCATAAAGCTAAAACAGCATATGGAATTCTTTCAATTGGAGCAGTAGCAGAAAATGCATGGTTTTTCACAAATGTTATAGATCCTTATAATAATAGCAGAACTGATACTAATGAAAAAATTGATATTTATAATTTAGAATTTGAATATTGGAATGATACTGGAGTCAATCCTGGCGGATATTATTGTAATACGTATTTAGGATCCGTTAACTACCCTTGTAGTAATGACGGTGCCTTTCAATTCTATCTTTCAACCTTAGATGACATGAGAACATTGGCTCATAATAATTCGCACCCCATTACAACAGAAGCCTATTTAGGCTGGCCAACAACAGCTCAAGCTCAAGAATTGGGTAGCCATTTAGATGTTTTACTCTTACATGCTTATGTTACCAATCCAAATACTAGTTTCAATTACGTTAAAGACAGGCTTATTAATTTTGCTAATGGTACGCCTAATTTAAATGTATCAATTATCTTTTCATCCGAACCAAATTTTATGGGAGATTGGTTAATAAACAATACAATGAGTGAAGCAGAAAATTTATTTACGACAGATTGGATTAATGATTCAGCAACATGGAGCAATAATATTAATTTAGAAGGTTTTACTTATTTTACCTACAGATATCAAGATGGTATTGTTCTTTCAACTAATAGCGCTCAAAATATTTCAAGAAAAACAATTTTGTATCCTAATCCTGTGCAAAACACCTTACATATAGAAAATATTGAAAATATTATAACCATTCAAGTTTATAATAGTATAGGACAATTAATAAAAGAAACAAAAGAAGGAAAAATTAATTTTAATGATTTTACTGGTGGAGTTTATTTCTTAAAAATACTAAGTAACAATGGATTAGAAATAAAGAAAATATTAAAAAAATAAACGTCTATGATGATTTATTACTAAATATCAATCCATTTATATGGTTGTTTTTTTATTGCTTCTTCAACTCATTTATTCTTCCATTCAGAAACAATAACTTACTGAAACCTTTATTTAATTCCCATTTCTATTACATAATAAGTATTGAAAAGTATTGCCATTCAAATCTAATTTAAAACTGATACCTTTACTCTTTTACAAATCAATAATCAGTAACTATAGAGTTAATACTTTGACGGTTAATTTACAATTTGCCAGTATCTTAATCTTATTCTACAAGTTAATTTTAAAAATTTAGTATCTTTTTAATTAAAATATAAAAGATAAACTTATTATTATTTTTGAGTTAAAAACTAACTATTAAATCATAAAAATTCATCCATTTAATAACTTAGATTATGAATTCAACAGAATCAGCATTACAAGAACGCATTAAAGAATTAACATGTCTTTACGAAGTGTCTTCAATTATTGTAAATGCCGATGTTGAAAATATAGAAAACACCTTAAAAGCTATTGCTTTTAGTTTAAAAAAAGCATTCAGCTACCCCAAAGAAACAGATATTATCATTTTAGTAAACACAATTCTTATAAAAACCAATCAGGTTTTTGATGGACATATAAAACTGAGAGCAGATATAGTTGTTTTTAATAAATTAGCAGGTACAATTTCGGCATATTTAAATCAATCCAAATTCTCCAAAAAAGATTTTTTAAATGAAGAACAGCTATTACTCAACTCCATAGCTTTAAAGTTAGGTAATTTGTTTGAGCGCATAGAAATTAGAAAAAATGAAATTTCTCTAAAACGCCAAATGGAACATGCAGACAGACTTAATATCTTAGGAGAGTTAACTGCTGGAATTGCTCATGAATTAAACACGCCTTTAGCTAATATTTTAGGATATGCTGAATTACTAAAAGACCACCTTAACAATAACAATCAAAGCACAGCTGATTTAGAAAAGATTATCCAAAACACCATTTTCTCAAGAGAAGTTGTCAAAAAACTCATGTTCTTTGCTTGTGAAATGCCGCAAGAAATGACACGAGTAAATATTATTCCAAGTATTAAAGATGCTATAGATTTATTGGACACTACCTTCAGAAAACAACAAGTAAAATACATTGTTAAAATAGAGGAAGAAGCATTGTGGTTGCGTGCAGATATAATTCAACTTACACAAATAATATTCAACCTTATTATCAATGCTATTTACTTTTCACCAAAAAACGGACTTGTTACAATCTCAACATTTCAAACAGATACAGATGTAATCCTTAAAATTTCAGATGAAGGTCCGGGCATTGCCAGAGAAGCTTTAGAAAAAATTTTCCAACCATTCTTCACTACAAAACCAATTGGTGAAGGTTCCGGCTTAGGCTTAAGCGTTGTACACGGTATTATTTCTAGTCATAAAGGTACAATTATAGCTAAGAACAATTCAGTTAAAGGCTGTACCTTTACAGTAACATTACCAAAACAATTATGATACAGTTTCAAAAAGAAAATATATTGGTTGTAGATGATGATATCAGTATTTTGGAGTTATTACAACGCCATCTCCAATCATGGAATTATCATATTTACAAGGCTATTTCGGTTAAAGAAGCTGTTTCTATTTTAAGAGATACTTCTATTGATTTACTCATTACAGATTTAAAAATGCCAGAAGTTGACGGTTTTGAACTTATTAAATTTGTATCTGAACATTACCCAAAACTACCCAAATTAGTGGTTACAGGCTACCCGTCTATTCAAGATTCATTAACAGCTATAAAATCTAAAGTTGCTTACCTTACAAAACCTTTCACAAAAGAAGAGCTAAAATCTGCTATTGAAACAACATTAGCTAAAACCAATTCCAAAACAAGAACGCTACCAAAACAAAAAGCCTATGGTGAAATAATAGGAACTTCAAAAGCAATCCATAAAATCATTCAAATTATTGAACGCATAAAAGATAATAAAGCCACTGTTTT
This sequence comes from Pseudalgibacter alginicilyticus, assembly GCF_001310225.1. Lineage (GTDB taxonomy): Bacteria > Bacteroidota > Bacteroidia > Flavobacteriales > Flavobacteriaceae > Pseudalgibacter > Pseudalgibacter alginicilyticus. The sequence continues at coordinate 1,550,969 of NZ_CP012898.1, forward strand.
TATAAATGGTGAGAGTGGTACTGGAAAGGAATTAGTTGCACGTGCCATTCACTATCAAGGAAAATTTTCAAGAGCACCCTTTATTTCTGTAAATTGTGGAGGCATTCCAGAAAATCTTTTGGAAGCTGAACTTTTTGGGTACAACAAAGGGGCCTTTACAGGCGCAGATAGCAACAGGAATGGTTATTTTCAAGCGGCAAATGGAGGTACCATTTTTTTAGATGAAATTGGAAATGCATCTTTAGCGGTTCAATCTCGACTATTACGTGTTTTACAAGAAAAAGAAGTAATGAAAGTTGGTTCTCAAAAAACAGAAAAGGTAGATGTCCGTATCATTGCCGCTACTAATAGTAATTTAAAGGATATGATAAACAAACAAATGTTTAGAGAAGACTTGTATTACAGATTAACCGTTGTTGAAATTAATGTTGCACCTTTAAAAGAAAGAAAAGAAGATATCCCTCTATTGGTTGATAAATTTCTATTCAAATATGGGATAGAATACAAAGATCATTTTGTAAAAATAAGTGCCGACGCCTCCAATTTATTACAACGTTATGATTGGCCTGGTAACATAAGAGAATTAGAAAACGTCATTCAAAGAGCTGTAATTATGTGTGACAAAATCATTGAAATAGAACACTTACCAAATGCACTCAAATTCAATATTAATTTTTCAACAGAAAAGCTAATACCATTAAAAGAAATGGAAAAACAGTACATTTTAAAAGTTTTAAATGCTACAAACAATAATAAAACTAAAGCTGCAGAAATTTTAGGTATTGACAGAAAGACAATTCGACAAAAAATTTCAGAATAAACGAATATAATTATAATACTATTGGAACATTTTAACTCAACTGAGTAATTATGTACCACCTTCAATTTTACTTTCTACTTTACAAAACCTTTAAACCCCTTATATTTAATAGTACTACCTAATACACCCCCAATTTTAGAACATACTGGCATAAGATTTGTTTTTATTTTATAAAACAAATGGTTATGAAACTAAGTCAATTTAATATATGCCCGAGTTGTTTACATGTATCAACCTGCTTACTCACAAATCAAAAAAATCAAGTATGGTCTTGTAGTGAATATGAAGGATTTGAAGCATCAACAAATTCTTTTTCACAAACAAAAGAAATTATAAAGCATAATGACCACCAACCCTTGATTCATTTTAATAGAATCAATCCTAATTTTTAATCCAAAAGGATAAATCTAAAGTTTAAAAGATACTATGGAGCTATTAACAAAAAACTTAAATTCTAAAACAAAAAAAGTATTGCATAGGGGTATGATGGATAATGTGATGGAGCAATTTAATCGTGCTGCAAATCATATTAATTTACAACCAAATATTCGTAAGATTTTAAGCATTACCAACAACGAAATTGTAGTTCATTTTCCTGTTAAAATGGACAATGGCAATGTAGAAGTCTTTAAAGGCTACCGTGTGCAACACAACAATGCATTGGGCCCATACAAAGGCGGTCTACGCTATCATTCAACGGTTGATATTGATGCTACAAGAGCACTTGCTATGTGGATGACATGGAAAACCTCGCTTGCCGGATTGCCTTTTGGCGGCGGAAAAGGTGGTATTCAAATAAATCCTTTAAAATATTCTAAAAGCGAATTGGAGCGAATTACACGCAGGTTTACCTTTGCTTTAGCAGATAACATTGGACCAGAACATGATATTCCTGCTCCAGATGTTAATACAAACAGTCAAACCATGGCGTGGATTGCAGACACCTATATGAGTACCAGACCACCTGCAGAGCGTTCGGCAAACCAACATGTTGTAACAGGCAAGCCTGCTGGTAGTGGCGGATTGGAAGGTCGTGATAGGGCTACAGGTTTTGGGGTTTATTACAGCATTAAACTATGGATTAACAACAATAACGATACTCTGAAAAACAAACGTTTTATTGTGCAAGGTTTTGGTAATGTAGGCTATTGGGCAGCTTTTTTTTTAGAACAGGATGGAGCCAAATTAGTTGCTGTACAAGATGCTTTTGGTAGCATTCAAAACCCTAATGGTATTCAAGTTGAGACACTTTTTGAATATACAAAATCAAATAATGGAAGTATTGTTGACTATCCTGAAGCTTCAATTATAGATAAAGACGTTTTTTTTGGTGTTGATTGCGACATTTTTATTCCTGCTGCTTTAGGAAATCAAATAACCAAAAATAATGCTCCAAACATTAAGGCAAAGCTATTAGCCGAAGGAGCTAATGGACCAACAAATATTGAAGGAGAAGCACTACTTATAGAACAAGGAACAACCATCATTCCTGATATTTTATGCAATTCGGGAGGTGTTATTGCGAGTTATTTTGAATGGTTGCAAAACCGAAATGGCGAACTGTGGCATATGGAAGACGTGATGGATAAATTAAAGCATAAACTTAAAAATTCCTTTGATGCAGTTGCTACCTATGCACAAAAAGAAAATATTGATATGCGAACAGCGGCATATTGCATTGCTATTACACGAATAGAAAAAGCTTATGTTCAACGAGGGATTTTCCCATAAATAATTAATAATGAAATACGGAAGTATAATCTTAGAAAAAAAAGAATATGTGTATATTAAACGTATTCTTAACATTTCTGGCTATGTAGGAAATCATGAAATCCAGAAATCCTTAATAAAATTTACAGAAGAATTAAAAACAGCTCACATATTGGATGAAAAAGAGTTTCCTGTTGATGTGGTACGATTAAATAGCATTGTTACAGTATCATCAGGTGAAAATTGGAAAAAAACAATACAAATTGTACAACCTTCCGAAAAGGATATAAAGAATAATAAAATTTCTATTCTAACGCCTATGGGAGCTGCTCTGTTTGGGTATTCTGTTAATGATATTGTCAAATGGGATTTCCCAACGGGAATAAAAGAACTAAAAATAATAGAAGTAACACAACAAGCTAAAGAAAAAATTTTATTGTATTAACTTAAAAACACAAGCTATGGCGACGGCATATAATGATGATACAGATGTAGATGTTTTACATAAATATAATTTTTATAGAACTGAAAGGATGGGCAAATCAGCTTCAATATATAGATACTGAAGTAGATAAGTTATTAAACCTATATGCCCAGTCAATTTACCATCAAGAAGTTCCAAAAAATATTTTAACGCTTTTTTCTAAACGAAAAGAAGCGAACACACAACTTTTATATGCCATTTTATCATACACTAACAACTATAAAAAAGTTTCAGAATGTGATAACATTCAATGTGACATGGCTTTTTTAGTTGAGTATGAAAGACTTCGTAAAAGCTATCAATACCATATAAGCAAATATCAAAAACTTAAAGATTCATTATACAATATGGCTTTTCAAAAAATATAATTTCTAATTAAAACTAAGAAATCAAAAAAATTTAAATTTTATTGTCTCTAAAAACAACCTCCAGCCATTATTGTGAGTTTAGGTGTTTAACAAAAACTCATCATAAAATTAAAGGTAAATGGTTATTAAAAACAATAATGGTTGGTGACTCTGAAGCCGTAGATAGACATACTTATCTGCGGCTTTCTTTAATAAAACACAAATATTGACACCACAAAAATGGCCTAAAAACAAATAAAATATGCAAACACACAAAATCTTTTTTTAGTATTTAACTGTGCAAAATTCAAAAAGTATACATAGATTTCCAACATATACATAATTTTAAATTTCAATTATTTCACAAATTAATTTTTTAGACACACTGTAATTTAACATATTTTTCAAAAGCAATCAATGCAAAAACTTATTGTAAAATGTATTTAAAAATCTCAATTATTAGATAAAAAACGAAAACAATCACCAATTAATGCAAACGTTTGCTGTACTGTTTTCATTTTTAAATATCGTTTTAAATTAAATTGATTTAATTTGCTAAAATTAACAGTAAAAATCTTAATTTTTAACTATATTTTTTCGTTTTCAACAACTAAAAAAACTAACTTTAACAACAAACGTTTGTTGTCATTTAGTATGAAAAATAACAGAATTACCTTAAAAGATCTAGCAAAAGATTTAAATTTATCACCATCAACCATTTCTAGAGCCTTACAAAATCACCCAGCTATTAGTGATTCAACAAAAAAGAGAGTTCAAAAAATCGCAGAGGAATTAGGTTTTACCCCTAACTCTATTGCTTCAAGTTTTAGAAAGAAAAAAACACAAACTATTGGAGTTATTGTACCCAGAATTGATATCCATTTCCATTCACTTGCAATTAGTGGCATTGAAGAATTTGCATACAATAAAGGATATAATGTAACTATATTTCAGTCTAAAGATTCACTAAAAAGAGAAAAGGAAATTCTAAAAATTCTCCAAAACAAAATGGTAGATGGAGTCATCATATGTTTAGGCATAGAAACCAAAAATTGTGAGCATTTTAAAAAAATCAATAAATTAGGTATACCGCTTGTATTTTACGACCGAGTCCCTACTGATTTTGATGCTAACAAAATAGTTATTAATGATCTTGAATCTGCTTATTTGGCTACAGAACATCTTATAAAAAATGGCTGTAAACGCATAGGGCACATTGCTGGAAGTCAGTCAACGGATATCTTTAAAGCTCGTTTAGATGGTTATAAAACGGCTCTTAAAAAATACAATTTCCCCATTGACGAATCTTTAATATTGTATACAAACAACCTTAGTTATGATGAAGGTGTACAATGTGCTGAAAAATATTTAAGCAATGAACAACAACCAGATGGAATCTTTTGTGCTAATGATTATACTGCGGTTAGTGTTATTCAAGTATTTAGAAAAGCTGAAATTAAAATTCCTGAAGATGTAGCCATTGTTGGTTTTAGTAATTATCCTATTTCTAAAATTATTGAACCCCATTTAACAACCATTAATGATCGTGCTTTCCAAATGGGAGAAGCTGCAACTAAACTACTAATTCGTCAAATTGAAGAAAAAGATGATTTTATAAAATCTGAAACAATAACGCTTCAAACAGAACTTATTATTCGCGAATCTAGTTTCAGATAGCAGCGATTAATTTTAATTGCCTGAAAATTATTTTAATTTAGACAACCTATCATAAAGCACATGAACCGCTTGCACTCGTAATTCATTTTGTTCTTTTAGTTCTGAGTCATAAAGAAATCCTTTATTTAATTTTAGAAACCTTTTATTTAACCTTTTTGCATCTAACAAAATAACATCTAATTCTTTTAGCAGTACAGGAGCTTGTGAACTCAAAAAATTGGGAGCATTATATTTAAACTCCACTTCTTTAAAATCTAAATAATGCATTCTTAAATCTGCCATTAATTTAAACTGACTTAATTCTGCTTCGTTTTGTTTTGTTTTTAATTTTAATAATTCTTTCCTAACGCTATTATATGTTTCTTTCATTTTAGCTATGCTTTCGCTTTTAGTTGGATGGCCATTGCTTATAAGTTCTGGTTCTGCTGATAAAAAATCCCACAACTTTAGCGCTTCTGCTTTGTTAAATCCAAATCTATCACTGGCATATGCAACAACAAAATCTTGAGGGTTTATTGCTGTATTCATATCTAATGCTTTTGCATAACTTGCTATTAAAATACGAAACGCGGAAAGTGGATACGTATTTCTTATTTGCACCATATCTATAACATCATAACCAACATCCCAAGTAAAGCCATATACGCCTGTGGTAGACCACGAGGTAATAACCATCCCTTCATAACCAGCTTCTCTAGCATATGGAATAAAATCTTTTTGATTTTTAAAATGTGTTGTCCAATCAGTTACATACCAATTATCTGGATGACACCGAATAGCTGGCGCACCCCAAAAGGTGAATCCCATTTCTTGAAGTTTAGGTATGTCACCAAAGTGATTTATTTTCCATCCATAATTCCAATCTACAAATATAGTTTCTTTTGGCAACTCAGAGGCTGCTTCTGGATGCTTCAAAATAATATCTGCCCACATTACGGGTTTTTTCCCTAATTCAATAACAAGTTCAGTAATCATCTTCATGTAATCAACAAATAGTTTGGATTTCCCTTCTTCTTTTACCTTTAATTGACATTTTTCACAATGACCTAATAAATAAGTTTCATCCCCTCCTATATGAATGTAATCTGAATTATGGGTTTCTACTAAATCTGAAAATAAATCTTTGAAAAGTGATTTACTTTCCACTGCCTCCATAGGGCACAATTGAGAAATGTCTTTTCTATCTTCCTTTAAATGGCTGTACCTAGGGTTTCTTAAAATATATTCTACATGCCCTAAACTTTGTTGTAATGGTATAACTTTAATTCCTAAATCATCACAATAGGCTATAAAATCTGTTATTTCCTCACGCGTATATGAATATTCATTAGAAATAACGGCATGTTTTTTATAAGGATAAGTACCTTCCCACTCCATAATTAAGGTATTAATTCCAAATCCTGAAAGTTCATCAGCAAGCTCTTTAAGAGCCTGTGGTGTCATGACTTGTATTCTTAAATCTAAATGAAAACCTTTTATCTTAAAATCCTCAGTAGGTTCTGAACTTTGAGCTCCTACATTAGAGGGCATTGTAAGTATTATACTTACTGCTAATAAAAATTTAAAAAAAGTGTTATAACTCATAATATCCTTATCTACAATTTTATTCTAATTCTATATTTTTTTGCAAAATATTATACGTTCTGCAAATATTCAATTTGTTTATAGGCCTCTTTATCAAAATAGTAATTACAATCTGGGTGTGTTGTTAATATAGAGGCAGGACAAGAAGGGCTTAAAGGTTTTGTAAGTGCATTTTTCACAGCCTCACTCTTATTAGCTCCCAAAACCACACAAAATAGATGAGTTCCTTTTAATAAAGTTGGTATGGTTAAAGTTATTGCTTTTTGAGGAACTTTATCAATACTCTCAAAACAACCATCATTAACTTGCTGCACACGACACGCATAGTCTAACTGAACTTCTTTAACAATTTCAGGATCATTAAAATCGGCAACATGCGGATCGTTGAATGCTAAGTGTCCATTCTCTCCTATTCCTAAACACACTATATCTATTGGTGCTTCTTTCAACAAATTAGCATACCTTTTTATTTCAAATGAAATATCATTTTCTACATTTATAATATGCTTAATTAAGGGAACTTTAGAAAAAATATTTTCTTCTAAATAGGATGAAAATAATTGTGGTGAACCTGGTAACAAACCAATATATTCATCCATATGAAAAGCTTCCACCTTACTCCAGTCTATTGATTTGGATTTTGTTAAGTAATCGAGCATGGAATCTTGTGAAGGCGCAGCAGCAAATACTATCCGAATATTTTTTTTTGTTTTTTGTAATTTAACTATACAATTTTCCACAGCTTTTCCTGCTGCAATTCCTGTAGTTTTTTTATTAGAAAGAACGTTTATATTTTGGTTAAATTCTAGCATTATATATTTTTAAAAAATTATTACTTAAAAAGACAATCTATAATTGTCACTTTGGGTTAAAAAATTCTGTCTATCCTTAGCTATTTATCAGAATCTTGGAATCTACATACTTCTCTAAACACTTATAAATCTTATATTATCTCGACCCTATCTATTTTCATTTTTACAAATTGATTGACTGATGGTTCATTTCCTCTAATTCACTAATCTAATTTTGCTTTATCTACTAAAAAGAACACTACTTTCTATAAAACCCATCATTAATCAGTTTATTACTCAAAAAAGTAAGAAACCCTGTAAATCTTATTGAACTGCCTTTACAATAATTCTGTTTTCTATATCTTTTAACAGTTGCAGTTGGCTACTTTTTTTAGAAAGATCTTCTTTATCTGCATTTAAAAGAGATTTTTGCTTTAGTAATTCATTTTCCACATGATAGGCCTCCATATCCTCCTTTGAAATTGATTTATAGTCTCCATTTGAGTACAACTTGTAATTAAGTTTTATTAAGGTGTTACCCGCAATGTTTTCAAACAACGACAAATCAACGGTATCCATTTCTTCTAAAAATTTGTTATAATTATTTTTTAAAATAGGTTGAGAAATATTTGCCCACATTTTTCCAGACAAAGCTGTTTTAATTGACTCATCAGATTTGTAATAATTTAACATTGTATTGCTAAATGGTATTTTTAAAAAAGCACAAAGCTGTTTCAAGATATGTTCAGGATTTTTTATAAGATCCTCATAACATATTGATATAAAGCGCCCTTTATCTATATTGATTTTTAATTGAATACATAACTCTTGTTCTTCTTTCCACTTTTTTGCTATATGATAAATATGCTTAGGTCCAACAATTGCTTTTTTGAAAGAAAGTGCCACATCTCTCCCATCACGATAAAGATGAATATAAAATGGTTTTATACCTGAAGCCTCTATGCTTTCTACATAATTTATATTAGACATACTTTTACAACACCAAAATGAGGCATTAGAATGCATGGCTTTTAAATGATATATAACTCTAAAGATTTCATGTAATGTATTGGAACTACATTGTTGTTGAATAATCTCTCTATCTAATTTAAATCCTTCCCATGGTACCGGGTTTTTTTCAATTAATTTGCAAACATCATCTATAAGGTTTATAAAACTTAATTCATCATCCAAATCTCCATATTTTGCTAATAAGGGATAAAATCGTTGTAATATATGCGGTGGATGCGGTGCGTCAATTTCTTGAATTTGATTAAGCATCACTCTTAATAAATTTGAACCAGACCGCTGTGTACCAATAATTTGTATAGCTTTAATTTGTTTCATAATATTAAAAAAAATTATAAAATAAGACACCCAATATTCCTGATATAGGTATTAAATAAATAACTTCAATTTTATATCTAATTGATACTATCAAAATCATTAAAAAAATGACAATAGCAAACCAATCAATTGGGTAACTTTTAGTAATGGTATAAGAGGCCGCTACAACCATCCCAATAACGGCCGGTCGTACTCCCTTAAAGGCTGCTTTAATATTTTTAGAATTCTTTATTTTATTTAAAAATTCAGAAAAAATAATCATGATAAATGCTGGAGGGATAAAAATGGCTAATGTAGCTGTAATAGCTCCCCATAAGCCCCCTATTTTATATCCTATAAAAGTTGCACTTATAAATATAGGACCTGGAGTTATTTGTCCCATAGCAATAGAATCTGCAAACTCTTTGTTTGTTAGCCAATGAAATCCATCGACAATTATTTCCTGCATAGCGGGAATTACCACATACCCCCCTCCAAATAAAGTAACACTCATGCTAGAAAAAGTTAGCATCAATTTTTTATTTATAATTATATTTTCATAAACCTCTCCAGTGGTTATTAAGGGCAGTAGAAAACTAATTATTATAGCAACAGAGGCAATTGTTATTGCAGAATATATAAAATATCTATTATTTTTAGAATTGTTTTCTACTAAATTTATTTCTGAAGCAATAGCATTTTTATACATCAAAACTCCTAAAACACCTCCAGAAATAATAATTATAATTGTTATAAAAATAGATTTAACTATCAAAATAGCAACAATCGAAACTATTACTATAATGACTTGTTTATAATCCTTTACATGCTTTTTAGCCATATTAAATGCTACTGAAATAATAATTGCAGATACCGCAGGTAATACGCCTTTGAAAAAATTAGTAAATACAGGAATTTGCCCATACTCAACATACAAATAAGAAAGAATAATCATTAAAAAAAAGGAAGGAAGCAAAATACCTAACATACTAATTAATGCACCTTTAATTCCCTTTAAATAAAATCCAATATAAGCGATGACATTAAAAGCCATAGGGCCAGGCAAAACAGATGCTAATGATATAGCATCCAATATAATATGATCCTGTATTACGTTTTTTTTTATTACAAGCTCTTTTTGTACAACAGATATTAAAGCCATAAACCCACCAAATGATGTTGCTCCAATTTTCAAAAATGACAAAAACAAAAACAATAAAGTCACGTCTTTGGAAGCTACAATGTTATCATCTGATTTTACCATGTTTAAATTTTGAATCAAAAATTATTCAGCATAATTAGTGCTATAAATTTCTTTTAAATATTGAACTCTATAGGTAGAATATTCTAAAGGCATGTTTCCTAAAACCTTTCCTTGCTTATTTGTAAATACTATCCTATTGGTATTAGTACTACAAAAAACAACAAGACTATCGTTAATATATTCAGCACTTCCTTGAGAATGCGTAAAATATTTCTTAGGAAAAGAAACAATATCTTTTTGTTTTACTTTCATTTGAATGGTATCTATTGAAAGTGTTAACAATCTTGATTGTGAATATAAATTCATGTCCAATAACTTTCTATTATTAGAAGATCTTTCAAAACCAGGTTTAAACCTTAAATTACCATTATCTAATAATACCAAGTCATTATTTTCATTAATTCTAATATCATGCTGACCAGAAAACACAGCTTCATCAGTCATTTTAAAATCACCATCTACACCACCTAATTTCCAAATTAAAGCACCTGTTTTGCCATTAATTTTCCATACTTGACTAATATTTCTAAATGAGATATAATAGTCCCCTTTTTTATCTTTAAATAAAGCATTGGCATGTAACCAATCCTCTTTGGATGTTAAAATATCATCATCATCTAAAGGATTTACAATATCAAATACAGACCATTGCCAAACAATTTCTTTTTTATGATTTAAAACAAGAATACCATCTCCTTTTATAGTATCAGTTTTTGTTCCCCCAACAGAAGACAAATCCATAACTTTGTGATTATAAACAAGCGTCATGATATTGCCTTTTTCATCTAGATCAACTTCATGATGAAAAGAATGTTTTATATTGTCTTTTCCTGTTTCAATTTCTAATAAAACGTTTCCAAATTTATCATATTCAATAATTTTTTTTCCATTGGTAAAATGTAATGTATCACTGCTTAATATTCCTAACAACGTTCCTTTATGTGTCCATTTAGAGACTTTAAAATTAGCTTCATTTTTATAATAAGAAGCTAATTTCCCTTCTCCATTGGTAATAAACATATAACCTGGAATCTGCCTTGAGTGGAAGTGAAGATATCCATCAAATTTAACATCTGAAATACTATCTACATCCCTAAAATAGGGAACCCATGGAATTTTTTCTACCGTTGAAAAATCATATGTTTTACTAATTCTTTTTAATGCTTTTTTTTGTACAACTACATTAAAATTATAATCAGTATTTAAATTTACATCTATTAACATTAATTCATGTAAACTATTATTTTTTGATATAGGAGAATAGGAAATAACAGAATCTGTTTTTTCTTTATTTATATATTTCCAATATTGAATGTACGCATCAGATCCTTCTGTTGTTTCTACATCAATCTTAATTTTAAGAGCATTATCTTTCACAGATTTTATTTCTATAACGCCTATTTTGGGAGCCAACTTATTAGAAATATAGCTACAAGATTGAAAAACAAGTAATAATACAAGTAGAAACTTATGCATATAAAAATGATTAAAAGGTTTGGTCTTATCTACAATAAGACCAAACCTTACTTAGTATTTTAAAAATTATTAGATGGGTTCGGTTCCATATTAGGATTTAAATCAAGCTCTGTACGTGGAATAGGCATTAATTTATAATCATCTGTTATTGTTACAGAATACCCTTGATCTTGAACATATTGATTCAATTTGGACACAAAAACTCCTTGTCTTATTAAATCATCTTTTCTATGGCCTTCAGCCGCTAATTCAATAGCACGTTCATTAAGCACAGCTGATCTAAATGCTTCCTTGCTTAATCCATCAGTAAGGTCTGATAATCCAGATCTATTTCTAACTTCATTTATTGCATCATAAGCTATATCGGTAGGACCATTTAATTCGTTTTCAATCTCGGCTTTTAATAGTAATACGTCAGCATAACGTAAAACAGGTACCCCCATTTTAGAAATTCCATAATTTCTATAAGCTGCTGATGTTCCCGTACCTGGAGATGTAACATCGCGATTAAAAGTTCCAAATTTTCTATTTATAACAAAACCAAAATCATCAATAGCATCTTTAATTGCCCCTCCATATAAATATGGATATTCTTGTAAATACACTTCACTACGTTCATCACCCGGTTCCATTTCATTATATATTTCTACAGGTAGCCCAACAGTAGCCCATCCTGTATCATACCCCCAAGGTGTAAAGAATTTCAAGTGGTGGTTAGAAGCAACACTATAAGATTCCCCTAACGATAAAATTGAAAAAATAAATTCATCATCTAAAACATTAGATTCATAAAACAGTTTTAAAAAATTATCCTCAGTAAATAAATTATATTCACCAAGTGCTATTAATTTATCAATATTATCTTCTGCTAATTCCCACTTAAGTTGTCTTAACTGTGTTTTTGCTAAAAGGCCATAAGCAGCTCCTTTTGAAGCTTTGCCTGGTGTGCCAGACCTGCCTGGTAAATGGATAGAAGCATATTCAAAATCAGCTTCTATTTGTTCATATACCAAATTAACATCCGTACGAGGTAAACCTACTTCATCCGATTTTGTAGGCTCCAATTTTAAAGGTACATCACCAAATAAGCCCGTAAGATCAAAATAAGCTAAACCTCTTAAAAACCTTGCTTCAGCTATAAGCTGTTCTTTTGTAGCAGTTCTAAAAGCACTCTCGTTTATTCCCTCTATTAAAAGAATGGCCCAATTTGCTCTATCAACAACTGTATAAATACTTGCCCATAATTCTGACGCTATATTTTCATCTGTCCAGTTATAGGTTTCTATATTTCTATATTTAGAATCATTTAGCACAAAAACATCTGTTATACCATCTGTAACTCTTGCCAATTCACCTGATGCGTAATAATCCCATCCACCAGCTAAGAATCCATTATAAACTCCGTCTATTAATGCAGTAGCATCACTTTCAGTACTAATACTAGACTCTGACAATTGTCCTTTAAGTTCTTCTTCTAAATCATCATTACATGAATTTAATGTAATTAAACATATAAAAATCATATAGTAAAGCCTTACTCTTAATATTTTCTTTTCTTTCATAATTTTTTGATTTAAATTCCTACTTTAATTCCAAGTGTAAATGATTTTTGATATGGATAAGAATATGCATCTAACCCTGCGCCTGTATTAAGATTTGTACCTGAAGTTCTTGTTGAGTTTACTTCTGGATCAAAACCTGAATAATCACTCCATGTTGCTAAATTTGTAGCTACAAAACTTAATTGTAGAGCAGCTAAGCCTATTTTATCTAATACATTTTTGTTGAAATCATATGATAAACTTACGTTACTTAGCCTAATGTAGGATGCATCTTCAACAAAATAATCATTTACCCATTGATCACCTTGCCACAAATTTTGTGGTAAAGTACCTTCTGGATTACTAGGAGTCCATCGGTCTTTAGCTATTGCCAATGTATTGTATTGATAACCTATAACATTATTACCATTCAATTTATCAACATCAAATACTCCTGTTAAAAACACTGAAAGCGTAAAGTTTTTATAATTAAATGAATTATTAAAACCTACATTAAATTTAGGATAACCGTTACCAATTAACTCTTTATCTTCTCCTGTTATTTGCCCATCTTCGTTAATATCCTCAAATAAGGGATCCCCTGGCTGAGCCGTAGGCTGTGTTAAAGATGTTTCTCCATCTTGTAAAACCCCCAAATATCTATACCCATAGATGGTGCCTACTGGAAGACCTTCTTCCAAAACAGAATATGACCCACTAACATTACCATCTATTCTTGCTTCTTCTCCGGGCAAGAAATCTGTTCCTTCAATTAATTCAAGACTTATGACTGTATTTTCATTTTGTGAAAAATTAAGATTTGAAGTCCAACCGAATCCATTATTAAAGGTCTTTTTATAATTTAAACTAAGTTCAATTCCCTTATTTTCTACCTCCCCTGCATTTGTCAAAATAGATTCAATACCGTTTGAAGGCGCGATTGTTTTATTTAACAATAAATTGGTTGTATTGTTCTTATAATATCCTAATTCCATTGTTAAATTGTTATTAAAAAAGCCAAGTTCTAAAGCCAAATCAAACTTTTTAGTTTCTTCCCATTGCAAATCCTCGTTACCAACACGAGACGATATGGTTCCCACAGATAAAGTTGAACCATCAGTTGTTACTGAAGCAGATGGAGAAAATGTACTCTGTCCTAATCCAACACCAAATCTATCATTACCTGTTATACCTATACTTGACCTTAGCTTCAATTGCGAAATTAAACCGCTATTAAAAAAACTTTCATTATGTACATTCCACGCCACTGCAGCAGCAGGAAAGTTCCCCCATTTATTACCTTCTCCAAATTTTGAAGACCCATCTCTTCTATAAGTTAAAGTAAGAAGGTACCTATCATCAAAAATATAATTAACCCTAGCCAAATAAGACGCTAATTCACTATCAGCCACATATGAAGACGGAGTTAATATTGTGGCTCCACCTTGTAAACTATAATACCCCAATGCATCAGTTGTAAAATCACTTGAACCAGCAGAAAAATACTCCTCACTACTCCATTCATGTGTGTATCCAGCTATAGCGTTTATACTATGCTTCCCTATTAATTTATCATAACTCAACAAATTTGAATACGTATAATATTTATACAACAAATGACTTTGCCTAGCAGAACCTGGGTCCAAAGAAGAGGCTACTAAACTTGATGTTGAAGGTAAAAATTGATTAATTTTTTGATTCACAATTCTAGCGCCTCCTTGAGTTTTAAAAGTAAAATCTTTAAAAATCTTAGCTTCCAAAAAAGCATTTGCCAACACAAAATAATTAGTTCCTTTATTATCCATTATCTCTAATGTTTCTAAGGGATCTCGAGGAGAAGAAGTACCGTAAATCAACGCCTTATCTTCTGTTGACAATGTATCATAAAGGTCATAGGTAGGATTTAAAGGGCTTGTTTGAAAAATACCTCTCAGAATATTATCTTGTAATGAACTTGCTGAGAAACCTAAAAAGTCACTCTCGGTAGCAGAAAGCGATGTATTAACACCTACTTTTACTCTACCTTCTAATAAGCTTTGATCTGCATTTAAACGCACATTATAACGATCAAAAGAAGTGTTTTTAACAACACCTTCCCAAGAATAAGCTCCTGCACTAAAAAACATTTTAGTATCCTCATTTCCTCCTGAAACAGCTACTTGATGCTCAGAAACATAACCTGTTCTAAAAGCCTCGTCTAACCAATTAGTTTGCAATCCAAGCTCTTCAATTCTATCTATAGCCTCTTGCGTATATGAAGGAGCAACACCATTTGTAATATCAATTTCATTTTGAAGAATTGCATAATCACTTGAATCTATAAAGTCATAGGCATCTGTGTTTGCTTCTTGAATTGAATAATTACCAGTATATGTCACTGATGATTTTCCTTTTTTACCGCGTTTAGTTGTAATAATTACAACACCATTAGCACCTCTAGTTCCATATATTGCTGTAGCAGAGGCATCTTTTAATATACTCACACTTGCAATATCTGCTGGATTAATACTATTAGACAAAGACTCCATAGGAAATCCGTCAACCACATACAAGGGATTGTTGTTGCTATTCACAGAATTATTCCCCCTAATTCGAACAAGCATATCTGCGCCTGGCTCAGAACTTGTTGTGGATATTTGAACACCTGAAGCTCTTCCCTGTATTAAGTTTTCAACGCCCACTACAGGACCTTGATTAAAACTTTTTTCACTAATCACAGACACTGAGCCAGTTAAATCTTCTTTACGAACACTACCATATCCAATAATAATAGTTTCTTCTAACTCATTGAATTCAGGTTGCAAAACTACCTTTAAATTGGTCTGTGTGCCTATTTTAATTTCTTGGGTAGAATATCCTAAAAAAGAAAAAACAAGTACGTTTTCTTGTGAAGCTGTAATGGAAAATTTTCCATCAAAATCAGTCACAACACCTCTTGTTGTCCCTTTAATAGTTACAGTAGCTCCCGGAAGCGGAATTCCTTCCACATCCGTTAAAGTGCCTTCAATATTTTTCTCTTGTGCATTAATAGGAAGAAATACCCCAAAGATAAGCACAAAAATAATTTTTAATAATGTCTTTTTCATATAAAAGATATAAGGTTAAATAATTAATAAAATACAAATACACAACCCAACAAGACAACGTGTTTGAGTAAAAATATCTTGAGTTAATATTTGTTTTTGCTTCTCAAAAATAACTAATTAAATTTAATATGCAAACGTTTGCATAAAATATTTTACATCAAATACCACATTTAACTGAATTAATTATTGCAATAACTCCAAAATGATATACAATAATCATCATTTAAAACAATTCGTTAATTAATCCATATTGTTAAAAAAAGATAAAAATGCAAACGATTGTATTTATAAATTAGAAAGTATATCTAAGAGCTACATATGGATTTATTTTTTCCCTGTACCTAGTATTAATAAACGAAAACACGACAAATCTCTACAAGCAAACATCAGAAACTTAAACAGCAAAAATCATCTAACCTATAGAAGTGACGTGACTGTAGTTTTGAGGGTGCAATATTTAAATTTCACTATTTATATAAATCTGTTTGCCAGATTTATATACACTTAGAATATGAATGGAATTATCTTTTAATTTAAATAAAATAAAATCATTGTTAGTATCTGACAAACCTACTAATTCCCTCGGTTGAATGGAAGCAAAAGACCAAGCTTCGGTTAAACTCACTATTCCACTTGAAAAAAGTTTATTAACACAATGCAACAAAGAAACCGCAGATCCAGCTAATACATTTTCATTCTTATAAGTAGAAAGCTTTCCTTCTTTTTCTAATTTCACCTTTCCTCCTATATGAGAATGATAAACACCAGCTTCCATACCCGCAAACATAGTTGAATCACTAACTAGAATAACATGCTTCTTTTTAACCTGAATCACTATTTTTAAAAAATTATCAGGTAAATGAAAACCATCTGCTATGACACTGGGTATTAAATAATTATTCGCTAATTGATCAAATATTATATTAGAGTTTCTATGAAGCGATAAAGGCGCACCATTACCTAAATGAGTAGACATTTTAGCACCAGCTCTAACAGCAGCGTCTATTTGCCCATTACTCGCCACTGTGTGTCCAATTGATACTATAATATTATTAGCTACACACTTGGTAATAAACTCTATTGAATTATCCCATTCAGGACTTATTGTGACTATTTTAATTCTATTTCCAGACGCTTCTTGAAACACTTCAAACAACTCCCAGTCAGGTGCTTTAATATAATTTTTAGAATGTGCACCTGAGGCCTCTTTTACAGGAGAAATAAATGGCCCTTCAAGATGAATTCCACTTACATAAGACTCAATTAAAGAGTTTTTTAGACATAGTTTATTAATATTTTTCAGAAGGTTTATAATATTAATATCAGAATTTGTAATTATCGTTGGAAAAAAAGACAAAACTCCTTCTTTAGATAAGCTATTAATTACCTTAAGAAAATCGTTTTCAATAATAGGAAATGTATTAAAATCAACTCCGGAAAAACCGTTTATCTGGATATCTAATAAACCAGGGGCTACATATATAGTTTCCTCACTTTTAACATCTATTCTTTTTCTTGAAACCTCAAAATTATCATCAATTTCTATTTGAATTAATTCGTTTGAAATACAGTCAACACAGTTAATTATTTCTTTCATTATAGAGTGTTTCGATATTTTAAAAAATTAGTTTTCGGATTTTTCATCAATAGCTTCTAATAATTTTAAAACCTCTGGAGATACAATGGTTTTTCGATTTATAAAACCTAAAAGGATATATAAAAAAACAGATACAATTAATGGCAAACTTATTTCTAATGCAAAAGGAAGACTTAATGAAAAAATCTTAATCAAAGCAAAACTAATTAAACCACCAAAAATAGAAACCAGAGCAGCTGTAGATCCACTTTTTTTGAATAAAGGAAGCATTCCTAACAACATTGGTACCGCAATAGGCCCTACCAAAGCTGCAAACCAAGCCACTATAAGCCCTAAAATACCTCCAAAGGATTCGTATTGAGTTGCTATAAGTATTGTGAAAAAAATAAAAATAAA
Source organism: Pseudalgibacter alginicilyticus (assembly GCF_001310225.1). Classification (GTDB taxonomy): domain Bacteria; phylum Bacteroidota; class Bacteroidia; order Flavobacteriales; family Flavobacteriaceae; genus Pseudalgibacter; species Pseudalgibacter alginicilyticus. Next base: position 1,569,068 of record NZ_CP012898.1, read on the forward strand.
CGTGACTTTTCTTGCCACAATTAATGGATTAGTTGAGCTAGAAACCTTAAGCCTCTTAAAATGAAGAGGCAATATATCTCTAGTGATAACTGCCGAAATAGTATTTGCATCACTTGATGTCATAGACATAGTTGTAGCAAACATTGAAGCTAATACTAAACCTATCATACCTTTAGGCAAAAGCGTAATGGTTAAGAGTCCATAAGATTCTGTAGGATTTTCCAAATTTGGCAATAAAATAGGAGCGGCCCACATTGGAAAAAACAATATTAAAGGCCAGATTAAATATAAAACGCCCGATAATATAGCAGCCCTTTTTGTATTTAGTTCATTAGGAGAGGAAATATACTTTGTTGCTAGATTCCAAGTACCTCCATTATAACTCAACATATTAATAAACAAGAAAGCTAAGGCAAAACCAACTGTGTATGGCTCAGCAAAAGGTTCGCTATTTTTAGCAGGCAACTGGTTCCAGATTGTAAAAACAGAATCTAATCCACCTAATTTAGATGCCGCAGCAAAAAACATAGCAATACCAGCACCAATTTGAACTATGAACTGTATAAAATCACTCACCGTTACGGCCCAAAGACCTCCAATTGTAATATAAACAATAGAAACACCTCCAGAAAAAAGTACACCATAAAGAATAGGAATACCTGTAAATACCTTTAACAAAATTGCTATGGCTGCCCACTTAGCAGCAACATCAAATAACTTCAGGATGACACCACTCCAAGCTATAACTTGTTGTGTTTTTATACCATATCTTATGGAAAGATATTCTAAGGGAGATTGAATCCCAATTTTTTTTCGCAATCGCACCCAACGAACTGGAAAAATATTAATAGTTACTAAAATTGAAATACCTACTGTCATGGCCCACCATACGTAAATTGAAACCCCATGTGTATAGGCTAATCCTGCATAAGCAACAAACACAGCTCCACTATAACCAGACACATGATGTGAAATACCAGACAGCCACCAAGGTAAATTACCTCCTGCAGTAAAATAATCATCAGAGTCTTTATTTTTATAATGTGCCCAAACACCAATAACCACCATTATTAAAAAAAATACAATAATTACAATCCAATCCAATAGCTGCAGCGTCATATTAATTTCTTTAATTAGTTAATTAACAATTGATTTTTACAATTACGGTAACGTACCTCAAAAATATAAAAAAAAAAGTACTAACCTAATTTAAATAGAAAAAACGATTAATAATATTTATAATTTTTCTTTGTTATTATGTCTAAAGGCATGATAATTTCTTTTTCTACCTCCTTTTTTAGTATAAGATGTTCAAACAATTTAACAACAGCCAGATACCCTTGTTCTTCAGGGCGTTGACAAATCAAAAAATCTATAATATTATTTTCAAGAAATTCAATATCATCATAAAAAAAATCATATCCAATAAGATATATTTTTTTGCCCTCCCTTTTTTTAAAATACTTTGCGATATATGCAACTTTGGAATTAGGGATAAAAATGCCTTTGATTTGAGGGTTATCACCTAAAGTTTTTGTTAAAACATTCTCGAAACCATTTTCGTTAAAATCAGGTATGATAAGCGACTTTGTGACAATGGCCTGATTATTATCACTCAAATAAGCATTCATTCCTTTTTCTTTTAACCCTATTATATCTTCAGTATCCATTGTTTTTTTTAAGTGTAGAATTAAAATTTCTCCCTTGGTAAAACAATAATTAAATAATTGAGCTGCCAGTTCCCCACTTTCAAACAGTGGCTGTTGGATACTACATAATGAATCAATTTTTCTTATGTTAGAATCTATAAAAACATAGGGACGATTCTTCTGCTTGCAATCGGCTAATAGAATTTCAATCTCATCAGCAAACTTAGAAGTCAAAATCAATCCTTGAATATCACTATTAATCAATTCAAGAATTCTCTTTCTAATTTCTTCATTATTATTTTGTTTGAAATTATAAATCTTAATCTTAATACGATATTGTGCTAATTCTTTTTGTGCTTTTATGATTCCTTTCATAGGAAACTCCCAATATCCAGATTCTTCAGAAATTTCAGGCAACAAAACACCTAAAACAATTTTCTTGCTTTTTGACAGGTTACTAGCTAAAATATTGGGCTGATACCCCATTTTATCTATCACTTTTAAAACCTTTTCTTTTGTTTTTTTACTTACACCTGCTCGATTATGTATAACACGATCTACTGTAGCCAAAGCAACATTAGCAGCTTTCGCAACATCTTTAATACCTATAACACGTTCGTCTTTCCCCATACCAAACTTTTATTATCTCTCTAAAGTCAAACAACAAATTAAAGCATATACTTATAAAATATATTTAAGTACAAACTACTAATAAAGATATCAAACCTTACTTAGTTAGCTAAATATATTATTTTTTATAACGAAACAGCTAATACAACTAAAAATATAAATTATATTTACGGTAACGAAACTCAATATTTATAATAAAATACAATAATAAAAATAGTTCGTGAAAAAAAAGATATCCATACCACAAATTCCACAAAATAAATTTACAGGCATTAATAAAATTTTAAAGCCCTATGATTACCATCATATTAATGAGTACCCATGGGAAAATACGGAAAACAATAGAAGTGTACGTTTTAAAATAGCTCACGACAATCAAAATATATATTTACATTATGATGTTACAGAGCCTGAAATGTCTGCTTCATATTTCAAACACAATGATCCTGTTTATAAAGATAGTTGTGTTGAGTTTTTTATTGCATTTGAAAATGAAGACAACTATTACAACTTTGAATTTAATTGTTTAGGCACCTGTCTTTTAGGCTGGGGAGCTAATAGACACAATAGACGATTAATAGATACCAAAACAATAGATTTAATTAAGATTAAAACTAAAATAAAAAGAATAAATCAACATAGTTTGATAACATTTAATTGGAAAATACACATAAAAATTCCTTTAGACACCTTCGCTTTTAACACTTTCAAATCTCTTAAAAATCTAAAAGCTAAAGCAAATTTTTATAAATGTGGTGATGATTTATCTAAACCTCATTATATAACTTGGAATACTATAAAATCTGAAAAACCAGATTTTCATTTAAAATCGTTTTTTGGAGATATCGAATTTAATTAATTTAAAAATAAACTTTCAATGGTTGCCACTAATTAGCACCTAAAGAACCATAAATGCACAGGTCAGCCTGCTGAATACAATGCTATTATTGTGTTTACTGAATTTAAGGTTATTTACATCTATTAATTTTTGAGTATACTGCGTTTCTTTTTGTCCCACCCTAAAACAAAAAGAAACACTACTTGCACTTATTATTAAATCCATTTTCTTAAATATTTGCTATTTAAATTTTTAAGAAACCTTGACTACATGTATTAATCTTGCAGATACTTATTCTGCTGTTCCTAAATTAAATAAATGTCTAACATTTTCTAACTAATAACTGTCTTAACTCTTCGTTTATTCGTTAAATTATTATACAATCCACTTGTATAAACCTTTTTTGCCCTAAAATGAACTTTCAAACTACACCAAAATGAAAGAATTGCCTATTTATCAATAAATTAACCAGATGATTATAAGATTAAATGCAAACATAAACTTTAAAGCATAAAAAAAGCTCCATATTTCTATGAAGCTCCTTGAGCGAGAGACCGGGTTCGAACCGGCGACATTCAGCTTGGAAGGCTGACGCTCTACCAACTGAGCTACTCTCGCATTTCCTCTGCAAATATAAATACATTTTATAAATCTGCAAGCAAAATTAAAACTTCTTTAAAAAATGAAAACCTAAAATATTAAAACCTTCATTATAATAAAACTTATGAGAAGGCGCATTACCCACATAGGTATTCAACTCAGTTACTTTACAACCTTTCCTCTCCGCATAATCATACAACCACTTAAAAAATTGCTGTCCCAACCCTTTGTTTCTATAAGCTTCTTCAATATAAACATGATCAATTTCCATGCTCTTACCTGCATAATGCCGTGTACAAAACCATAATCCAGCTACTCCTATTAATACTTCTCCTTCATAAATGACTGCACATTCGTAATTTTGAGTAATCATTTCTGAAAAACGTTCTTTTAATACATCTTCAGAAATCTTTCCTCTATTTAATTTCACAACCAAAGGAATAACGCTATTAATCTCCTTTTTATCTATAATTTTAAAAACAAATGACATAAATTTATATTTTAAATAAAAGTGCTAATTTCAACAAAAAAATAATTAAATGAAGTATGAACTACATCATAAAACAAATAAATTCAAAAGAAACTCATGATGTAAGGCACCCTGTTTTACGTACAGGTAAACCAATAGAATCTTGTATATTTGATGGAGATGATTTAAAAACCACAATACACCTGGGGTTGTTTAAAAATGAAAAACTCATTGCTGTAGCTTCATTTTTTAAAAACGAAACCAAACTACTTAATAAAACCAATCAATTTCAACTTCGTGGCATGGCTGTTTTAAAAAAATTTCAAGGTAACAATTTAGGGAAACTACTTTTAGAATATGGTGAATCTGAACTAAAAAAACAACAAACTATAATTTTATGGTGTAATGCCAGAGAATCCGCAATCAACTTTTATAAAAAATGTGATTATCAAATTATAGGAAAGCCTTTTAATATTGAATCTATAGGTACTCATTACGTCATGTATAAAACCATTACAGATAAAAATAATGTAACTTAATCGCATCATTTGGGGTCTATGTAATGTGGATAATTCTAAAAATATGGCAACTTAAAAACATTAATATAAAATTATAATGATAAGTAATAAATTCAAAATTAGATTGCTTATTGGCTTAGCAATTGTAGCTTTCGCTTTTATAAAGCGCTGCAGCAGTACAGAAACAAACCCCTATACTGGCCGAACACAAACCATAAACATGAGTTCTGACCAAGAAATAGCGATTGGTTTGCAAAGCCTTCCTCAAATGACAGCACAATATGGAGGCTTATATCCAAATGACCAATATCAAACTTTAGTTGATGATGTAGGAAATAAATTAATCAACAACAGCATTGCCAAGGACACCCCCTATAGATATGAATTTCATTTATTAGCTGACGAAAATACCATAAACGCCTTTGCGCTTCCTGGGGGTCAAATTTTTATAACCTTTGCACTCTTTTCTAAATTAGAAAACGAAGACCAATTAGCTGGTGTTTTAGGTCATGAAATAGGTCATGTTTTAGGCAGACATTCTGCAGAACGTATTGCAGAAAGTGATTTTTGGCAAACAGTAGCTAAAGGTGCTTCTGTTGGTGCAGACATGGGTGGTATGGTAAATAGTATTGGACAACAAACTCTTTTAAATAACGGTCGTGGAGATGAATTAGAAAGTGATGATTTAGGAGTGCTATTCATGTTAAATGCTGGTTATAATCCAGAAGAAATGATAGGTGTTATGGAAATATTAAAAGCTGCTGCAGGCCCAAATAGAATCCCTGAATTTCAAAGCTCACACCCAGACCCTGAAAATAGAATTGAAAAAATTCAAGAATCAATAAAAAAATATAAAAACAATAAAAGCCTCTATTAGTGAGGCTTTTAAAGAGTGACTAACTCAGAAATAATTGTAAAAACAATTAATCTTTACTTAATGCATCTTCCAAGATAACTGCTGCATCAGTTGCTTTATGCAACTTAGCATAATCCAAAGCTGTTTTTCCAGTATCAGACTTCATGTTCAATTTAGCGCCTTTAGAAATCAAAAGCTTTAAAATGTCTGTCCTGTTAAATTTTGCTGCATACATAATTGGTGTCATGCCATTGGATTTTTGATTCACATCAGATCCTAATTCAATGAGTTTTTTCACTGTTTCAATATCGCCTTTGGCTATTGAAATGCAAAAAGGACTTACCTTGGGTATAATTGTTTCAATAAAACTATTAGAAAAACTACTTGAAACTTTGGCGTTTACGGTTACAAAAGATAAACATAAGGCCATACTGGTAATAACGATTGTTTTTTTCATGATGAATGATTTAATTGATGAATAATTTGATTGTTTGATATACTTAACAGACGCTAATAATTTTAATTTGTTACATAGAATGAGAAAAAATATCTCATTTAAATTATTTTTTTTTACTAATACACCAAAAACTACCAGTTCGTATCATAAACCTCAAATCCCTTCTAAAATCATCTTAAAAAACAGGTTGTTTTGAAAGCTTTCTTAGTAAACTTCTTTATCTTTGAAGTCTATTAAAATCAATACAAAATGAACAAAAAAGCCATTCTTATGATTCTTGACGGTTGGGGAAAATCTCCAGACCCAAAAGTATCTGCAATTGACAATGCAAACACCCCTTTTATAGATTCTCTTTACACAAAATATCCAAGTGCAAGTTTGCGCACTGACGGATTACATGTTGGTTTGCCCGAAGGACAAATGGGAAATAGTGAAGTGGGCCACATGAACCTTGGTGCTGGGCGTATCGTATATCAAGATTTAGTAAAAGTAAATTTAGCTGTTGAAAATAAAACTCTAAACAATGAAAAAGTATTGGTGGATGCTTTTAACTATGCCAAAACAAACAATAAAGACGTCCATTTTTTAGGATTATTAAGTGATGGTGGTGTGCATTCTCATATAAATCACTTATTAGGTTTGGTGGATGCTGCTAACGAATTTGGTTTAAAAAACACCTACATTCATGCTTTTACAGATGGCCGTGATGTAGACCCTAAATCTGGAAAAGACTTTGTAACAACATTAAACAGCCACCTACAAAATACCCCTACAAAATTAGCTACCATAACAGGGCGTTATTTTGCAATGGACAGAGACAAACGTTGGGAACGGGTTAAATTAACCTATGACGCTTTAGTTAACGCTGTTGGAGAAGCTTCTACAGATATATACAAATCTATTCAAGCTAACTATGATAATGATGTGACTGATGAGTTTATAAAACCAATCATTATGGTTGATGAAAATGGTAAACCCCTTACAAAAGTTAAAGATGGAGACGTCATCATATTTTTTAACTTTAGAACGGACCGTGGACGTGAGTTAACAGAAGTATTGTCTCAAGAAGATTTCCCTGAATTTAATATGCACAAACTCAATCTACATTATGTTACTTTAACAAATTACAATGATACCTATAAAAATATCAATGTTATTTTTAATAAAGAAAATTTAACCGAAACTTTAGGCGAAGTTTTAGAAAAAAATAACAAAACTCAAATACGTATTGCTGAAACAGAAAAATATCCTCATGTTACGTTTTTCTTTTCTGGAGGGCGTGAAGCTGAATTTAAAGGTGAAACACGAATTTTGAGAAACTCACCCAAAGTAGCCACTTACGATTTAAAACCAGAAATGAGCGCTTTTGAATTAAAAGACGCCTTAGTTCCTGAATTGAAAAAAGGTGATGTAGATTTTGTATGCTTAAATTTTGCTAATGGCGATATGGTAGGACATACTGGTGTTATGGACGCTGCCATAAAAGCTTGTGAAGCTGTTGATACTTGCGTAAAAGAAGTGGTTACTACAGCCTTAGAAAATGGCTATACAACATTATTAATTGCTGACCACGGGAACTGTGAAACCATGATTAACCCTGATGGCTCTCCAAATACAGCACATACCACAAACCCTGTTCCAATTATATTAATTGACAACGATTTAAAGGCTATAAAAGATGGTATATTAGGTGATATAGCACCTACAGTACTAAAACTTTTAGGAGTAGAACAACCAGCCGCTATGACTCGACACAGTTTAATTTAACAACTTGTTTTTGGCTAAATCTACCTTCATAAATTTTAATGAAACACTTATTATTGCTGTCGATTTTGATGGTACCATAGTAGAGGACGCCTATCCAAAAATAGGCAAGCCGATGCTTTTTGCTTTTGAAACATTAAAAATGCTTCAACAAAAAGGGCATCGGCTTATTTTATGGACTTATAGGTCTGAAGAAAAATTAGATGAAGCCGTTGCTTTTTGTAAGGACAACGGTATTGAGTTTTATGCTATAAATCAAAGTTTTCCTGAAGAAGAATTTAAAACTACTATCAGTCGAAAAATTCATGCCGATCTTTTTATTGATGATAGAAATATAGGTGGCTTCTTAGGCTGGGGAGAAATCTATCAAATGATAACAAATTCAGCCCCTCCAAAACCTAAAAAAAAGAAAGGCTTATTTCATTTTTTCAAATAGTTATACCCGTTCTCACTCAAGAAGCTCGAGTTATCAAGTTAGAAATTATTCAATCATATCTCTTAACTCAAAACTCATAACTTTTTAACCATTTCAGTATCTTTGCAAATATTTTCAAATCATGATTGTAGTAAAAACTAAAGAAGAAATTGAATTAATGCGTGAAAGCGCCTTAATTGTATCAAAAACATTAGGAGAAATAGCAAAAGCTGTTAAGCCCGGAGTTACCACTTTAGAATTAGATAAAATTGCAGAAGAACATATTAGAGATCATGGAGCTATTCCTGGATTTTTAGGTTTATACGATTTCCCAAATACTTTATGCATGAGTCCTAACAACCAAGTTGTTCATGGTATTCCTAATAGCACACCACTTGTTGAAGGCGATATAATATCCATAGATTGTGGTGCTTTAAAAAATGGTTTTTATGGTGATCATGCTTATACATTTTCGGTTGGAAATATTGACTCTGAAACTGAAAAATTACTTCAAGTAACCAAAGAATCCTTATACGTAGGTATAAGAGAGTTTAAGGCAAACAACCGTGTTGGTGATGTAGGCTTTGCTATTCAAAAGTATTGTGAAGATCACGGTTATGGTGTGGTTAGAGAATTGGTTGGTCATGGTTTAGGCAGTAAAATGCACGAGGATCCTGAAATGCCAAACTACGGAAAACGTGGTAGAGGTAAAAAATTTATTGAAGGGATGGTAGTAGCTATCGAACCTATGATAAATCTGGGCACACACCGCATTAAACAACACCGTGATGGCTGGACTATTACGACGTTAGACAATAAGCCATCCGCACATTTTGAACATGATGTGGCACTAGTAGATGGCAAACCAGAACTGCTTTCAACTTTTGCTTATATCTATGAGGCTTTAGGCATTAATTCAACTGAAGAAGATGAGTTCAGGCAAAAAGCTTTAGTGCTTTAGTTAGAATGAAAAAACTTTTTAAGTTAATACTCAATATTATTCCTAGGCCTATTTTAATAAGACTAAGCTATGTTATTCGCCCCATTTTAGCCTTCTTTTTAAAAGGCGACAATTTTACGGACCCTATTGATGGCAAACGTTTTAAAAGTTTTTTGCCATATGGATATGGAAATCAGCGAAACAATGTTTTATCGCCATCTACCCTCTCATTAGAACGTCATAGGTTGCTTTGGCTATATTTAAAACATGAAACCAATTTCTTTTTTAGTAAATTACAAGTATTGCATTTTGCTCCTGAACAAGCTTTTTATAAGCGGTTTAAAAAAATGCAAAATTTAGATTACGTAACAACAGATTTAAATTCACCATTGGCTGATGTAAAAGCAGATATTTGCAAACTTCCTTTTAAAGACAACACCTTTGATATTATCCTTTGTAACCACGTTTTAGAACACATTCCCGATGACACTAAGGCCATGCAAGAATTGTACAGAGTTATGAAACCTGGAGGTTGGGGCATTTTTCAAATACCACAAGATTTGAATCGTACTGAAACTTTTGAAGATGATTCTATTGTTGATAAAGCTGAACGTGCTAAGATTTTTGGACAATACGATCATGTTCGAGTTTATGGCCGTGATTATTTTAACAAGCTTCGCTCAATTGGCTTTAAAGTTACAGAAATTGATTATACGTCTCAACTTTCAGAAGACGAGATAAGAAAATACTGCTTAGCTAAGGGTGAAATTATTCCTTTAGTTTATAAATAAAATGATTTACTAAAATGACTCAAAATATTATAATTGCTACAGGTGCTTTTTTCGGCATGTTATCAATAATTTTTGGTGCTTTTGGCGCACATGCTTTAAAGAAAATGCTATCTAATGAACAATTAAAAAAATTTGAAATTGGCGTAAAATATCAAATGTATCACGCCATTACCCTGTTAGTCTTAGGATTTAATATGGATTTTACAACACTATCTATTTATTGGTGTTTTACTATGGGCATCATTTTATTCTCTTTTAGTATTTATGGCTTGGTATTATCTGATGCTAAAAGGAAAAAGCTTCGGTTTTTAGGCCCTATTACTCCCATTGGTGGTTTGCTTTTAGTAACAGGTTGGTTGTTGGTATTGATTAACACTTTGTAACTTAGAAGTACAGTAAACAATGTTTCTACATTATATTCTTTGAATACTTTTAAATTAAGAAATACTGTTGAAAGATAATAATAATATTGGTGTTTTATTTTGAGCCCTTATTACTCGGCTTCTAAAACAGAATAAATTGTAATCGATTTTAAATTTTGAATCGTTTTAATATTTAAAATTGAAGTAGTTGACTGGATTCAAGCATCATGACATGTCGTTTTCCACAAACTTTCAAATCATTAACTCCCAAGGTCACACCTAATTATTTTGGAAATGTATTTAATGCTAGTGTCTCTATGTCTTGATTGTTGTTTTCAAAAATTAAAAACACCTTTAATTCTGGATGAGTTTTTAAAAATGACTTAACTTTATCCATACCCATAGCTTTAAAAGCTGTAGCATAAGCATCTGCAATCATACAGCTATCGGCTATAACAGAAATACTCAGCAAGTTACTTTTACTTGGATAACCTGTTTTAGCATCAATAATATGTGCGTATCTATTTCCATTTTCATCTATTTTAAATTTCCTATAAGTGCCAGAGGTTGCCATGGCTTTATCTTTAAGAGTTATCACCTTGTTTAAAGATTGTGTCCCATCAAAATTTGGATTTTCCACTCCTACTTTCCATGGTTTATTCTTTTCTGCATTTATCCCTTTTGCATATAATTCTCCCCCTATGTCTACCAGATAATTTTCAATATTTTGTGATTTCAAATAATTACTAATCACGTCAACAGCATATCCTTTTGCAATGGCATTAAAATCTATAAACGCCCCTATTGGTTTTGTAATAATATTGTCATTCCTCTCAACCACATCAAATCCAACAAACTGCATCAAACTATCTATTTTACGTTTATCTATATCTTCTATGCTTCCACTAGGACCAAAATCCCAAGCGTTAACTACAATGCCTATGGTAGGATCAAAAGCGCCTTCTGTTGTGTTATAAATTTTTTTTGAAGTTTCAAAAACTTTAATAAAATGTGCATCTACATCATTGGATTCATTTCTGTTTAATTTTGAAATATTAGAATCTGGCTGATAAGTAGACATGGATTTATTAATAACTAAAAACAAACTATCTAATTGCTTTTGATAATTTATTTCTGAGCCGTAAGTAACTCGATAGTAAGTTCCAAAAATATCACCTTGTAAAATGGTGTTTTTTGTGGTTTGCTTTTGACACGAAATTAGGATAATAAATACAATTAAAGATGCTCCTATTTTTTTAAAATTATTACAATCCCAATTGTTTCTTTTTTTTAAAAGGAAAAACTTTTTTTTTATATTCTCTGTCATCTTATATCTAATTCAAACTAGTTTCTAAAACCTGTATTCCATTGTATTCAAGTAAATACTCTTGATTTAAATAAATAGGCTCTTTTTCACCATTCACACTCCCAATACCTACACCAGCATACAATACTTTAGCATCATTTTCTCTGGCATGCTTTTTAAAAGTCTCCATCCAAACCACATCATAATTATTAGGATTTTCGGGTAGTATAACAGCACGAACAATTACAAAATAATATTGCTTGTTTTTATCCATACAAACAAATTGTGGGTGCTTTTTTAGCTTGCTATTTATGGCTATAAACTCAAAACCACGCTGTTCTAAATCTTTTCCAACGTGATTCATCGCCAGATTATGAAGTTCTTGCTTTGAAAGTGGTTTACTCATATAACAAAAGTAAAATAAATGTTCAGATTTATGGTGACATTATTCAATTGTTTCCATATTATAATTTGAATGAATCATCAAATTTAAAAAAGACTTACCCTGCGCAAAACACAAAAAATAAAGAACAGTAAATCACCGAATTATTAATCAATTAATAGTTAACTATTTGGACTCCTACTAATTAATTGTATATTTCCAATGAATTGAAAAACTTATGGTACAAGTCAACAAAACTGAGCAACAAATGCAACTTATAGAAGCTATAAAAAACAATGATTCTATTGTTTTAAAAAAATTGTATGTCTCTAATTATTACAAAATTGAAGCTTTAATTCTTAAAAACAATGGCTCAGTTGAATATGCTAAAAATGTCTATCAAGATGCGTTTGTAACTGTTTGGAAACATGTAAAAAATGATATTTATATTCCGCAAAACAAAATAACTTTACAAAACTATTTATATAATATTGCAAAAAACAAATGGACAGAGGTATTAAGCTCAAAGGCCTTTAAAAATTTAAAACCTTTAAACACAGACCTAATAATTTCAAGAACAAGAAAAAAAGAGGTTAAAAACAAACAGGATTTAAAAACTAAGAAATTAGAAATAATCATGGATATCTATAAAAACTTAGAGCAATCTGACAAACATTTATTAAGTAGCTTTTATTTTGATAAAAAATCATTAAAAGATATCACCTCTGAATTAAAAATAGAAGAGACAATAGTCAGAAATAAAAAACACCAATGTATGGAGAAGTTACGAGCCATGGTTTTATCTCAAAAAAATAAAAATTGAAAGATAACAACGACATATCACAAGAATTACTTGAAGCTATAGAGCGTTACATCAATGGCACTATGAATGCTAAAGAATTGAAAGATTTTAATGAGTATCTTAAAATTGACGACGAGTTTAAAACTCAAGTTGAAGACATTAAAACCATGCTTTTAGGCATTGAAACACAATCATTAAAAGAACAGTTAAATATATTTCATGAAGAAATTGAGGATAAAAAAACACATGAACCTCAAACAAAAAACTTACGATTTTTAAATTATAGCAAAATAGCCGCTACTGCCGCTATATTAATTGTATTTGGTAGCATTTGGTTTTTCAGCAGATCTCCAAACCAAAGACTCTACTCAGCATATTTTAAACCTGCCTCAGGGTTACCAACATCCATGAATCATAACTCTGATCATTTTGATTTTTATAATGCCATGAACCATTATAACCATGGAGATTATGAATTAGCGATTCAAACTTGGAAAATTTTAAGTGAAAAACAAATAAACAACGACACATTGAATTATTTTTTAGGCGTTGCACATTTGGCTAATAAAAATGGAGATGATGCCATCCCATTTTTAGAAAGAACTGTAGAGTCTAAAAATACCTTCCCGCTAATAAATGACGCATATTATTATTTGGGGTTAGCATATTTAAATGAAGACAATGTGATATTAGCAAAAAAATATTTTAACTTAAGTAATACAGCTGATAGTAAAGAACTCATAAAACTATTAGAATAGCTTGATGATAATTCATCAAAACAAATTATTTTATTTTCAATAAGTTATATCAACAACACCAAAAAAATTGTAACGTTTCAAATTTTAGAATCTGAAGTAAATATTAAAACTATGCCAACAAGCATTAAACTAAATACTAATAAAAACATTTAACTTACAATACCACTTCTTTCAAAACCGACCAGACATTTTGAGCTACTATTTTTTGTCCTTCTGCTGTTGGATGAATACCGTCGTTTTGATTCAGTGCTGGAATTCCTGCAACATCTTCTAATAAAAAAGGAATAAGCTTTAAATTATTCTCAGCAGCAAGTTCTGGAAAAATATTTTTGAACTCAGTGGTGTAGTCTACCCCCAAGTTAGGAGGGATTTGCATACCTGCTAAAATAATTTTTGTCTCAGGATTTTTTTCGTTTACTATATCTATTATTGCCTGTAAATTTCTTCGTGTTTCGCTAGGTGGTACACCACGTAAACCATCATTTGCACCAAGTTCCAATACAAAAACATCTATTTTTTGCTTCAGTACCCAAGCTATTCTATTCTTACCTCCTGCTGTTGTTTCTCCACTTAACCCAGCATTAATAACCTGATACGAAAGTTGTAAAGAATCTAACTTATCCTGAATTAACGCAGGAAAAGCCTCTTCTGTATCTAACCCCATTCCTGCTGTTAAGCTATCTCCAAAAAATAATATAATCTTATTTTTTGTGGTTATGCCTTCCTGACTATTTTCAACTTCTATGCTTTCAACACTATCTTCTACATTCTTGTTATTTCTTTCTTTACATGAAATATTAACACTAAATATTAAAAAATAACATAACATTAACAGGATTCTCATAGGATTAAAATTCGTTTTTAAAATCATTTCTTTAATTTGTCGGAAATAAAAATGCCCTTATAATTAAACATTTATGGTAAAGATATTAAACGTTCACAACTTAGAAAAAAGTTATTTTAGCGGTTCTAAAAAACTCAATATTCTTAAAGATATTAGCTTTTCGGTTAAAGCTCAAGACACATTTGCTATAGTTGGTCCTTCGGGCAGTGGAAAAACAACGCTTTTAGGCTTATGCGCGGGCCTTGACCAACCAGATTCTGGAATTATTGAACTTTGTAATATCGAAACCACCAGCTTAACCGAAGACGAACGTGCTCAACTACGAAATCAAAAAGTTGGTTTTATTTTTCAAGACTTTCAATTATTACCAACACTTACAGCATTAGAAAATGTTGCTGTACCTCTTGAGTTACAAGGTGACAAACAAGCCTCAAAAAAAGCAACTACCCTTTTAGAAAAAGTAGGATTAGCAAAGCGTTTAAGCCATTACCCTTCTCAATTATCTGGTGGTGAGCAACAACGGGTTGCGCTGGCAAGAGCTTTCTCCAATAGTCCTACAATATTATTTGCAGATGAACCTACTGGAAATTTAGATGCTGAAACAGGTGATAAGGTGATACAACTACTATTCGACCTTAATAAAGAACTTGGTACAACACTTGTTATTGTAACCCACGATATTGAATTGGCAAAAAAAACCAATCACATTTTAAAACTTAAGGGAGGGCGCATTGTTGAAGACACCAAATTAGCATAATGACAAAAAACACTAAAACTTCAAAAGCTGGTTTGGGTTGGTTATTCAAAATGGCATGGCGAGACGGTAAATCTAGCTGGAAAAAGTTAATCCTTTTTATGGCTTCTATCGTACTTGGTATTGCTGCTGTTGTATCAATTCAATCATTTAGTTTAAACTTAAAAAATAATATTTCTTCACAATCTAAATCATTAATGGGAAGTGATTTTAAGATTGATAGTGACAAAGCTCCTAATAAGGCTGTATGGGCTATAATGGATTCTTTAGGTGGTGCAGATGCCCGTGAAATCAATTTCCCTTCTATGGTAGCCTTTCCTAAAAGTGATGCGTCAAAATTAGTTAGAATACGTGGTATTGAAGGTGGTTTCCCATTTTATGGCACTATGGAAACTGAGCCCGCATCTGCCTCATCAAACTACCAACAAAAAGGAACTGCTTTAGTTGATGCTACTGTGATGCTTCAATTTTCATTAAAAGTTGGAGATTCTATAAAAGTAGGAACCACTATCCTACCCATAGGAGGTTCTTTAAAATCTGTTCCTGGCAGCAATGCAATATTTAGTACCATGGCGCCCCCTGTTATTATTCCTTATAATTTCATTGAAAATTCTGGATTAGTAAAAATTGGTAGCCGGTTGGATTATGAGTTTTATTTTATTGCTAAACCAACAACTAATTTACAGGCATTAAATGATGCTATAGGAAAGAAACTAAAAGCAGAAGATGCCGATTTAGATATACATACTAGTACTAGTAACCGTCTGGGAAAACGTTATGATAACTTTGGTAAATTTCTTAATCTTGTAGCTTTTATTGCTTTATTATTAGGTTGTATTGGCATAGCTAGTGCCGTTCATATTTATATTAAAGAAAAACTACGCTCTGTTGCTATTTTAAAATGTATTGGTGCCAGTAAAAAACAAACCTTTATAATTTATCTCATCCAAATTGCTATGATAGGTTTAATTGGAGGTGTTTTAGGGACTCTGACAGGCGTTTTTTTACAGCAATTATTCCCTTTACTTTTAGAAGGTCTTCTGCCAGTAGATGTTCAAATAACATTAGCACCACAAGCTATTTTCATAGGTATATTATTAGGTGTTTTCATGTCTGTTTTATTTGCACTGTACCCGTTAATTGGCACCATATACATATCGCCATTGCAAGCACTTCGTATTCAGGAAAACACAAATTCTAAATCTACAAAAGCGGGTATTATAGTTTTAGGCTTAATATTTGGTTTTATTTTTTTGTTTGCGTTTTGGATACTAAATAACTTTAAATATGCTATGGGTTTTTTAGGTATGATTGTAATAACCTTTTCCGTATTAGGAGGTATTGCCCATAGTATTATGTTAATTACAAAAAGAAACTTCCCTCACTCTTGGGGGTTTTTAGCACGTACTAGTTTACTAAACTTATACCGCCCTCAAAATCAAACCTTAATTTTAATAATAACAATTGGAGTAGGTACTTTTTTGATTAGCAACTTATACTTTAGCAAAGATCTTTTACTATCTCAAGCTAACTTTGAGACAGAAACAACTAGTGCCAACATGATATTGCTTGATATTCAAGAGGACCAAACTGAGAATGTTGCAGCCACCATAACAAATAAATCGCACACCATAATTGACAACATTCCTATTATAACCATGCGAGTTCATAGTATAAACAATAAAATGGTTAATGATATACGTAAAGATTCAACTTCAAGAATAAGAGGCTGGGTATTGAATCATGAATTTAGAGCTACTTATCGTGATTCTCTAATAGAATCTGAAACCATAACAGAAGGCAAATTTATTCCAGTAATCACATCTAATGAATTAGTACCCGTATCCATTAGTAATAATTTTGCAGATGATGCCAAAGTGAACGTGGGGGATAAAATCACCTTTAATGTACAAGGTGTATTAATTGATACCGAAGTAGGTAGTATTAGAATTGTAGATTGGAGACGCATGCAATTAAACTTTAATGTATTATTTCCTAAAGGTGTTTTAGAAAATGCTCCACAATTTAGAGTTTTATCTACCAATGTTCCTAACGAAGAAGCATCTGCAATTTTACAACAAGATCTTGTAACTAAATTCCCAAACATATCTATATTGGATTTTCGTCAAATATTAAATGTTGTAGAAAAACTTTTAGATAAAATTGGTTGGATTATCAATTTTATGGCCTTTTTTAGTATTCTTACAGGTATTATAGTACTTATAGGTGCTGTACGTACAAGTAAACATCAACGTGTTAAAGAAAGTGTTTTACTAAGAACACTAGGAGCGAAAAGTAATCAAATACTCAAAATAATAGCCTTAGAGTACACTTTTTTAGGTGTTATAGGAAGTTTAACAGGTATTTTACTTTCTCTAATAAGCAGTCAGTTTTTAGCCTTATGGATTTTTGAAACGCCATTTACGCCATCAATTATTCCATTTTTGATGCTCTTTCCATTTATCACGTTTTTGGTCTTAAGTATTGGTATATCAAATAGTA
This sequence comes from Pseudalgibacter alginicilyticus, assembly GCF_001310225.1. Lineage (GTDB taxonomy): Bacteria > Bacteroidota > Bacteroidia > Flavobacteriales > Flavobacteriaceae > Pseudalgibacter > Pseudalgibacter alginicilyticus. The sequence goes on from NZ_CP012898.1 coordinate 1,586,705, forward strand.
GAAAGGTTATTAACAACCCTCCATTAGAAGTTTTAAGAAAAGAGAGTTTATAATTAATACCAAGTATACTTTAATTGAATTATCGTTAGTACAAAAAAATTAGTTTTTTTTATATACCATCCTATTTTGTATCTTAGAAATAAAAATGAAAACTACAATTCGTTTAGAACAAGCTATTCAAAAATTATATATAGCTTTTCATAATAATACTTTACACCCTGAATGCTGCAAACAATGTGCCGTTGGAAATATATTAGACAATACCGATAGCTGGAAACATTTAACAGACAATCATGGCACTTTAAAATTGAATTATGTAGGCATGGTTCATCAAAATGTGGGACGAAAATTTAAAGGTTATACACCTTTAGAATTGCTTGAAATTGAAATCACTTTCTTAAAAGGATGTGGATATGAATTGCCTCTACATTATAAAAACAAAAGACCAAAAAATTCAACAGATAAAAACGTTTTGTTTCATGGACTCTGCGAAGTCATTAAGCTTTTATGTAAATGGGATAATGTTTCAAATGTGATGGATTACACTAATATATTTGATCTTTCATATGATAAACCACGAAATAAAACTCTTGAATTAAAAGCATAAAAAAAACCAGTACTTTTGATACTGGTTTAATAATTTATTTTAATATTCTGTTTAAAAATTTCTGTTTTTAACAAAAATCTTATCCACCAAAGTCATCAAAACGTATATGCTCATCTGGGATACCAAAATCTTCTCCCATTTTCTGAACTGCTTTATTCATTAATGGAGGTCCACAGAAATACAATTCAATATCTTCTGGTGATTCGTGTTTACTTAAATAGTTATCAATCACACAATTGTGAATAAACCCTACAAAACCATCGCCTGGTGAATCAATATCTTCTTTTACTTTCCAATTATCTTCTGGCAAAGGCTCAGAAAGTGCTAAGAAAAATCTAAAATTCGGAAAATCTTTTTCTAATTGATAAAAATGATCTAAGTAGAATAATTCACGTTTAGAACGTCCACCATACCAATAAGTAACTTTTCTACCAGTTTTTAATGTTCTGAATAAATGATACAAGTGTGAACGCATTGGTGCCATACCAGCACCACCACCAACGTAAAGCATTTCACTTTCGGATTCGTTGATAAAGAATTCTCCATAAGGACCAGAAATTGTTACTTTATCGCCTGGTTTTTGATTAAATATATATGATGATGCCACACCTGGATTAACATCCATCCAGCCACCTTTAGCACGGTCAAATGGTGGACAAGCTACACGAACATTCAACATAATTTCACGTCCTTCTGCAGGGTAAGAAGCCATGGAATAAGCTCTCTCAACTGTTTCGGTATTTTTCATTACTAATGGCCAAAGTTTAAACTTGTCCCATTCTTCTTTAAACTTATCTGGTGTATCGTGTTCTTCTGGATGTGCTGTAATATCCATGTCAGAATATTTCACTTCACATGGAGGAATTTCAATTTGAATATAACCGCCAGCTTTATACCCCATATCTTCTGGAATCTCAACAACAAATTCCTTAATAAAAGATGCTACGTTATAATTACGAACAACAACAGCTTCCCATTTTTTAATACCAAATACCTCTTCAGGAATGGTAATATTCATGTCCTGTTTTACTTTTACCTGACATGCCAAACGTGCACCATGCTGCAATTCTTTACGCGTAAAGTGAGGTGTTTCTGTTGGAAGTGCTTCTCCCCCACCTTCCAATACATGACATTCACATTGAATACATGTACCACCACCACCACAAGCTGATGGTAAAAATATTTTATTGTTACCTAAAGTAGAAAGCAAACTTCCTCCAGAAGCTACTTCTATTTCTTTTTCACCATTAATTGTAATTTTAACGGGACCTGATGGTGATAATTTTTGTTTTACAACTAATAATAACGTTACCAACAACAACGTAATGATTAAAAAAGCTGTTACTGTTGCTACAATTGTTCCTAATGTACCTGCGGCTAAAATCATATTACTCATTTACTTTTATGTTGTTAGCTATCTCTTTATCTTCAGACGTTTGGACTGTGCTAAACGTGACATTTTCTATTGATTCTTTTTCTATAGAAACAGTAGTTTCTTCTTTAGGTGCTTCTTCATCACCCCCTGTTAACATACCTCCAAAACTCATAAAACCAATAGCCATTAATCCTGTAATAATAAAGGTAATTCCTAAACCACGTAATGCTGGCGGTACATTTGAATATCTAATTTTTTCACGAATAGCAGCAATGGCAAGAATTGCTAAAAACCAGCCGATACCTGAACCTATTCCGTAATTAAACGCCAATCCTAATGATTGAATTTCGCGAGATTGCATAAACAATGACCCCCCCAAAATAGCACAGTTAACTGCTATTAATGGTAAAAAGATACCCAATGAGTTATATAATGATGGTGAAAACTTCTCAACAATAATCTCAACCAATTGCACCATAGTAGCAATAGTTGCAATAAACATGATGAATGATAAGAAACTTAAATCGTAATCTACATACTCAGCACCTAACCATTTTAAAGCGCCTGGTTGTAAAAGGTATTGATCTAATAACCAGTTTAAAGGTACGGTAATTGCTAATACAAATATTACCGCAGCTCCAAGACCAACGGCTGTACTTACTTTTTTAGATACAGCAAGGTAAGAACACATTCCTAAGAACGTGGCAAATACCATATTATCTATAAATATTGATTTGAAAAATAATTCTATATGTTCCATTTAATCGTAATTATGAATTCAGAATTCTGAATTATTAATGATCTTCTACTAATGCTTTATTTCTTGTCCGTTGTACCCAAATAATGATTCCTACAACAATTAATGCCATAGGTGATAATAACATAAATCCATTATTTTCATATCCAATAGCATACAATCCTGTTTTTTCAATTGGATCACCTAACACTTTAAATCCTAATAAAGTTCCAGATCCTAAAAGCTCTCTAAAAAACCCTACTATAATTAAAATAACACCATATCCTAAAGAGTTCCCAATGCCATCTAAAAAAGACTTCCAAGGACCATTAGCTAATGCAAAAGCCTCAAAACGCCCCATGATGATACAGTTGGTAATAATTAATCCAACAAATACAGATAGCGTTTTACTCAACTCGTAAGCAAAGGCTTTCAAAACTTGATCTACAATAATTACCAAAGCAGCAACTACAACCAATTGTACAATAATTCTAATTTTAGAAGGAATAATATTTCGCATTAAAGAAATAACTACATTCCCAATTCCCAAAACAAACAATACAGATACTGCCATTACAATAGAAGCTTTCAATTCTGCTGTAATTGCTAACGCTGAACAAATACCAAGTACTTGAATAGTAATTGGATTGTCATCCGCTAATGGATCTGTGATTAACTTTGCGTCTTTTTTTGATAAAAGTCCCATAGATTAATTATTTTTTAAATTATCGAAATAAGGTTTGTAAAGTTTCAAATCGCTTTTAATCATAGCTGTAACCCCATCTCCTGTAATAGTTGCACCTGCAATGGCGTCAACTTCATTATCTGTTTTGTTATCGTTTTTTGGATCTGCATTACCTTTAGCAACAGTTATACCTTTAAAAACACCTGAGTCATCCAACAAATGTTCGCCAATAAAGTCATCCATAAAAAAACGTTCTTTGATGTTGGCTCCTAAGCCAGGCGTTTCTCCTTTATGATCAAAATAAGCACCTTGCACTACCATATCATCATTTAGTGCTACATACCCCCAAATGGCATCCCATAGCCCTTTTCCATAAATAGGAGCTATATAATAGGTTTTACCTTCTTTTTCACCAACAAACAATGGTAATAACCTTGGCTCACCATTTTTAGCATTTGTTTTTTGCTTTTTTATATCTATTAAATACGGCTCTTGTTTTGCCTCATTAAAATACTCTTCACGGGTTTGTGTTTTTATAATAGCTCCATTAGCATCCACTGTTAACACCAACTGTTCTTTAATATTTTCTTGAAAAGCATCAGGAGTATTTGCTGTAGAAATAAAATTGGCACTACCACCTTCATTATTATTTACACCCATGGCATAAAGAATATTTTGTTGTTTTTCAACACGCTGATTTTCTGCTATATTAGGCTTAAGTGAAGCTGCTGTGAAAGCTAATAAAGCTCCAACAACTACAACCATTCCAATAGCGAATAGTATTGTATATGTATTTGAATCTGTTTTGTTACTCATGATTAAGCTGTTTTAACTTTTACACGTTTCATTCTTCTCTTAACGTTGCCTTGAACCACATAATGATCTATAGTTGGAGCAAAAACGTTCATTAATAGAATGGCCAACATTACCCCTTCTGGGTAGGCAGGATTAAACACACGGATTAAGATCGATAAAAACCCAATTAAAAAACCGTAAATCCATTTCCCTTTATTAGTTTGTGATGCAGTAACAGGATCTGTAGCCATATATACCGTACCAAAAGCAAATCCACCAATTAATAAATGATGCCACCATGTGGTACTCATTAACCCGTAAAACTTGCTACTTTCTGTAATGATACCAGCATCTACCACTTGATTAAATATCAAGCCCATTACTACAGCTCCAAGTACAGATGACAACATGATTCTCCAACTTCCTATTTTTGTGAATATTAGGAATAAACCGCCTAACAAAATCAATAAAGCTGATGTTTCGCCTACTGAACCAGGAATAAAACCAAAAAACATATCAGCTACAGAATGAGTTATATCTTGTCCTTGAGCTAAACTTCCTAAAATAGTTTCACCTGAAATGGCATCTAAATTTGCTCCTGCAGCTATTTCATTAGTTCTTTCAACGGCACCTTCCACCCAAACTTTATCACCACTCATCCACGTTGGATACGCAAAAAATAAAAAGGCACGGATAGTTAAGGCTGGATTTAGAATATTCATGCCTGTTCCTCCAAAAACTTCTTTTCCTATAACAACACCAAACACAACAGCTACAGCCAACATCCAAAGTGGAATATCAATAGGAACAATAAGTGGCACAAGCATCCCTGTTACCAAATATCCCTCTTCAACTTCGTGTTTTTTAATGATGGCAAAAAGGAATTCAATTCCTAAACCAACACCATAAGACACAATAACTAACGGTATGATTTTCCAAAAACCAACTAAAAAGTTATCCAATGTCCAAAATTCGCTACTAAAAAAGCCTCCTGTTACTGCTTGAATATCGCCTACCGCTAAGTAATGTTGATATCCTGCGTTAAACATCCCGAAAATTAAACAAGGAACCAAGGCCATAATAACGGTGTTCATGGTTCGTTTTAAATCGTCGGCTACTTTAATATGTGTACCATGATGAGTTGTCTCATTTGGTAAATAAAGAAATGTATGAAGTGCATTGAACGCTGGCGCCCATTTAGAATCTCTATACTTTCTTTTTAAGATATGTAATCTAGTTTTTAAATTCATTATCCTATTTCTTTTAGCATTACATCTAATCCTTTTCTAATAATCTGTTGATGTGGTTGTTTAGACACACAAATAAATTCTGTGAGTGCAAAATCTTCAGGTGCTACTTCATACATACCTAAAGCTTCCATTTCGTCTAAATCACTATACATACAAGCTTTTAATATCTGTAATGGAAAAATATCTAAAGGAAATACTTCCTCATAATTTCCAGTAGTTACAAATGCACGATGCTCACCATTTGTATTGGTATTTAAATCGTACTCTTTATTTGGGAACAACCAAGAAAATGTAAAAGCTCTGGTTGTAGATACTTTATCAAAAACAGGCTTATTCCACCCAAACAACTCATAATCATCACCTTCTGGAATAACAGTAATGGTATTGCTATAATAATCTAAATAACCGTCAGGTTTAATATGCTTACCAGACAACACACTACCAGAAATGATACGTGGATGGTCTTTTTTGTTGATACCTTTATCATAAATCATGGTAGCTACTTCACTCCCTAATTTCGTTTTGAAATATCTAGGTTTTTCAACAGAAGAGCCCGCTAAAGCAACAATACGTTCAGCATTAAACTTACCTGTCAACAGTAATTCACCAATAACAACAAGGTCTTGAGCATTTACTGTCCATACAACCTCTCCTTTATTAACAGGATCTACTTTATTAATTAAAGTTCCAACATTCCCTGATGGATGTGGTCCAGACACGGTGTGTATAGTAATGCCTGACAAACCTGCTAAAGGCGAATTTGAATTTTTACCTACACTTACGTGTACTTTACCCTCCGTTAATTTACTTAAAGCGTTCAAAGCAGCTTGTAATTCGGCTTCTTTTCCACTTAGTGTAAAATCTAAATCAGCTACTAATGGTGCACTAGCGTATCCAGAAATAAAAATAGCTTTTGGCGTTTTATCAGGATTAGCAATTACATCATAAGGACGTTGTTTTATAAACGGCCAACATCCTGATGCTAATAAGTGTGCTTTTAGTGCCTCAGGTTTTGCTGCATCTATATCAAACACACCATTATCTTGATATGTCTGAGTTTTATCTGCTAAAATCTTAATAGCATCAATGCGTCTTTTTGGTCCTCGAACCACTTCAATTACTTTTCCTGAAACCGGCGATGAAAATTTAATATCCTCATAAGACTTATCGAAAAACAAAGTCCCTCCAGCCTCTACTGAAGTTCCTTCCTTTGCAACAAGTTTAGGAATAACGCCGTGAAAATCTTCTGGCCTAACGGTGAAAAAATTACTAATAACGGCTTGTTCAACAGTTTTATCAGCTTCACCTTTTAGTTTAATGTCCAGACCTTTTTTAATGCGAATGTCGTTTGACATATTTTATATATTGAAATTAGTTGTCTAAAAATCGTCGCAAAAGTACAAATTAATACTAATATTATTCAATCAAACAAATGCTTCGTATTTATTTATAAGCATTCTAAATAACAAGAAATATTTAGGCACAAAAATTGATTATATTTACAGAAAAAACATTCGTGTTTATGTCAAAAAAAATATGCAACGTATTTGTCATTTACTTATTAATTCCATACTTTATACAGGGTCAAATTAAAGAAGTAAATCCACCTGAATACATTAAAACCATTGCTTTTAAAAGTAATACACCTGAAAGCCAATTACCTATTTTAAAACTTGGCGAATATTTGGTTTTAGAATTTGATGCTTTGAACGGCTACGAAGAAGACTTCTACTACAAAATAGAACATTATAATTTTGATTGGACACCATCCATCTTAGCTAAGTCTGAATATTTGGATGGTTTTGACAACCAACGCATCAGAAACTACGAAAACTCAATAAACACCTATCAAATATATTCCAATTATAAACTTACCATTCCTAACGAACAAACCCGAGGCTTGAAAGTTTCCGGAAATTATTTACTTTCTATTTTTAATAGTTATGATGAATTAATTTTTTCCAGAAAATTTATGATTTATGAAAACAAAAGCAATGTAGGCGTTACTATTAAACGCACTAGGGATATTAAGCATATTGAAGACAAACAACGTGTAGAAATTGTTATTTCTCCCACAGGCATGCAATTTAATAACCCCATGCAGACAATAAATACGCTTATTGTACAAAACAACAATTTAAACACTGCTATTACAAACCTAAAACCACAGTACACTATTGGTAATCAATTAATTTATAAATACGATAAAGAATCTAGTTTTTGGGGAGGCAATGAGTACTTATTTTTTGAAAATAAAGACATTAGGGCTGCAAATACAGGTGTTCAAGGTGTCGATTTAAAAGATTTATATCACAGCTATTTATTTACAAATTACCCACGGTTTAATCGCGTTTACACCTACAATCCCGACATAAATGGTAATTATCTAATAACCAATATTGACGCCGATAATGCCAGTATTGAGTCTGACTATGTTTGGGTGTTTTTCTCTTTATTACCAAACGATGCATACAAAGATAAAAGCATTCATGTTTACGGAAATTTCAATAATTATGCTATAGACGAAAGCACAAAATTGCATTATAATGAAAGCTACAATCATTATGAGCAGGCCATATTGTTAAAACAAGGATTTTACAACTATAAATTTGTAACTATAGACCAAAATGGTGTTTTAGACGAAGGCGCCGTTTGTGGTAATTTTTATCAAACAGAAAACAATTACAAAGTAGTTGTTTATTACAGAGATTTAGGCGCTCGATACGACCAAATTATTGGTTTAGGAGAAGGAAGTTCCGTTAATATTTCAAATTAATAAGACGAATGGTTGTTACAAAAATATAATGGACCAATATTTATTTTATAAAAGTTAATATTTGTAAATTAGCACACTAAAACTCATTGTATATCAGTATTTAGCATGGTTCAACAAGTTACAAGCGGCATAAAAATATCAGTAGTTACTAGCTACGAAGGTTCGTTTTATAAAAATTATAAAATACAATATGCCTTTGGATACGAAGTTACTATTGAAAACCAAAGTAAAGATTCCGTTCAGCTGAATGCTCGTCATTGGATTATTTCTGATGCACTAAACAATGAAGAAATTGTTTCTGGAGAAGGAGTTATTGGAAAAAAACCTGTTTTAAAACCTGGTGAATCTTACACATACAATTCTGGCTGTTTATTAACGTCTCCTTTTGGCGCTATGCAAGGACACTACAGCATGGTAAATTTTACCACCACCAAAAATTTTAAGGTCATCATCCCTTCCTTCAAGCTAAGTGCAACCTTTGCAATAAACTAACAAATTTATAAATTCACGTCTTATTTTTTATTATACAATCTTAACAGCTGTTAGTATATAGTGCTAAATTTAAATTATATTTAAACAACTGATATGTATAAAATATAAGCATTAAAAAATATCTTCTATCTTTAAAACAAATTTAAAGAACGCAAATGAATGTTGAGCAGATTTTAGAAAAACTCATAGCATTCCCTGTTTTGGGAGGTGAAAGCAATTTAGAAATTATTCACTGGATAAAAAGTTATATAGAAAAACACGGTATCAAGCCCACCTTAGTTCCTAACAAAACAAACACTAAAGCCTCATTACATTGTAGAATTGGCCCAGAAATTGACGGTGGCACAATACTTTCTGGACATACAGATGTAGTACCGGTGAAGGGACAGAATTGGGATACCGATCCTTTTAAACTTACTGATAAGGGAGATGGCAAGTTATATGGCCGTGGCACTTGTGATATGAAAGGCTTTTTAGCCTGTTGTTTGGCTGCTCTACCAGCTATGACAAAAACAAACCTTAAAACACCTATTTATTTAGCTTTTTCGTATGATGAAGAGATTGGCTGTTTAGCTGCTCCTGAATTAATAAAACATATTCAAAGCACGTATTCAGAAAAACCAAAATACGCCATTATAGGTGAACCATCCATGTTACAACCCATAATTGGTCAAAAAAGCATGCATATTTTAGACATTACAGTAAATGGATCTGCAGGTCATAGCAGCCGTATAAAACAAGAAGTAAGTGCCGTACATGAAGCTGCAAAATTAGTTTTATGGGCGGAACAAAAAATGACAGATTTGATTGCATCTGGAAATATTGACAACAGATTTAATCCACCACATTCCTCATTACATATTGGTAAGATAAGCGGTGGTATTGCTGCAAATATTATTGCAGACAAAGCAACACTTTCAATGGACATCAGAACAATTCCTCAGGACAATAGTTTTAATATATTTCAAGATTTTATTACCCATTGTAAAAATAGAGAAAATGCATTACGTACCATTTACCCAGATTTTGAAATTAAAATTAAAGAAAATCACCCCATTGTACCAGCGCTAAACACAAATACACACACTGAAATTGTATCACTCATAGCTAAACTCACAGGTAGCCAAAAATGGAGTACTGTTTCCTATGCTTCTGAAGCTGGACAATTTGCACAAGCAGGATTCCAAAGCATTATTTGTGGTCCAGGCTCTATAAAACAAGCACACCGTGCCAATGAATTTATTACCAAAAAACAATTGCAAAAAGGAGTAGCAATGATTCAATCTCTAATTAATCATTCTAAAATTTCTAATTAACATATATTTTCATATTAACAAATAAGAATTAATTTTGCCACAAATAATTAGGCTATGAATCCATCGGCGAATGGCTGGATAAAAAAATTACTTCAGGATCTTAAAAAGAACCATCACTTTTTAAGTTTTAACGGCGAAGTATTTTACAACGCCTTAAGAACTTGCGGATTTATTTATGGCAGCAACGCCCTTCCTGTTGCTGAAGTCTTCAAAAAAGAAGACCTTAGTGAAGAAGAAATCTGCAAAGTTAATTTATGTATTGCATTTCTATACACCCATAATTACTCCAAAACTGATACGCCTTTTGTAAATAGCGTGATCGATTTTTATTCTGAAATTAATGAATTAAAAACGTCTTTTTTTGGCGGCCTAATTGGAAGCAAAAAATCTGATGAATTACTTGAAAAAATCATACACAAACGTACTCAAATAGACCCCAATATTCTAACAAAAAATTTTAATTATTTTATCACTAATGCCCTGTTGTTTGTAGATATATTGGCTTACCAATATTATTTAAAAAACAATAGCATTTCAGAAATTTATATAAAAAACCTGGAAGCATCTATTCTTGCTATTTCTGTTAGTGTTTTAGATTCAAAAGAAAATAAAAGCACCTACGACCAAAGCTTAATTAAGCTATTTGAATCATCTTTACGATATCAAAACCACACAAATGTTAATTATGATGACGCCATAAAAAACATAAATACGCTTCAAGAAAAATATTATATTTTAGATTTAGCGTGCATGGCAACATGGAGTGATTGCATTATAGATTCAAACGAACAACGCTTTTTAATAAAATTAGGGAATGACCTACAATTAAAACCTCTTAGAGTCCATAATTCTATAGAAACCATTAATAAATTTTACACTACTCATAAAGACAATATTGTACTACTTAGTTCAAAAAACATGGTTAAGAGTTTTTACAACAACTCTAGCAAAATGGTTATGAAACTAATAACAAGAAATAGTAAGCGACTATATCAAGAATTAAAAGACAGTAAAGAGCTAATGGTACTACTTACCTATTCCACTAGACGAGATTTAACCCCCGAAGAATCTAAAAAAGTACAAGACCAATTGTTAGATATTTTTAAATCCATACCAAGTCTTGCTATCTTTTTATTACCTGGTGGTGCTTTACTTTTACCGTTAGTTATAAAATTTATCCCCAAATTATTACCTTCTGCTTTTGATGACAATCGTGTGGAAGAATAGTTTGATGCTTCAAATTATTAATTATCATCTTTTCACATCTTAGCTTTAAAGTTAAAACATCCCTAATATCAACTATAACAGCTATACTGAATAATAAAAAACATATGGTATCACTGAAACTCAACCTTAATTAACACACAATTGTGAAGTCATTTAGCACATAAACTATGGCTTGAAGCCCACCCACCCAATTACCTAAACGAAAAACCTGATGCTAAATTTGAAGCTAATGTTATGTATTGGAAATATTTCTTAATGAGCTATACAATCATTCTGAACAAGTTAACAAAAAGTAATTAAGGCCTAAGAGCTTTTAAAGACAATACTATTCAAAGAGAACTTTACAAAGGAGAGTATTAAGGAGCTACTCCGTATGATTGTTACCCAATTATGATAACAACAATAAAATCTGGGGGGGGTGTCATGAAATGAAATACCAAGATGAAAATGAAATAACAGACTGGGAAAACATATATCAATTTATAAATTTTGTAATAAATTCATCAGACATAGATTTTACTAATAACATATGGGAGCAATTTAATCTTGATAATTATTCTGGCTATTTTTTATTTCTCAATCTAATTAGAGCAACCGAAAATACAGGTAAAGAGTTTTGAATTTATAATAATTCACCACTATTCAAAATTTAGATAAAGGATATTATCTACTCAAAACATAAAATAACTTAGTATAAATTTATTAAAATATAATAACATATAATAACAGATGCACATTGGATAAAAAGTAAAACCTAACTAACCAATCACTCCCCTAACAGCATCTAAATCCAAGCCTCCATAATTACCTGAACTCATTAACAGCAGTGCTTTATCATCAAAATTTTGTGAGAATAAAAAGTTTTTAAAATCGTCTGGATTGGTATAAATAATTAAATCATCACGCTCAAAAGCATTTGCAATTTGTTCGTGGGAAACCTTCTCCAATTTTTTTATCTCTACAGCATGTGGTGAATAAAATACCACAGCAACATCGGCAGCATCAAGCGCCCCTTTATATTCTTTTAAAAATTCGGCATTTAAACTGCTATAAGTATGTAACTCCAAACAAGCTATCAAAGTACGGTTTTCATATTGTTCTTTAACAGCATTTGTAGTAGCCTCTACTTTACTTGGCGAATGTGCAAAGTCCTTATAAGCCACACTGTTTTTACTTTCTGCTATTTTTTCAAGACGTTTGCTAGCCCCTTTAAAGGTCGCAATGGCTTCATAAAAATCATCCTCATCAATCCCCATGTGTTGACAAATCCATTTAGCTCCGGCCAAATTGTTTAAATTGTGCTTTCCAAACACTTCAATTGGTAACGCCCCCACAGGAGTATCCAATAAAGTTTGTCCGTTATCAACAGTATATTCAGGAGTATGATATGCAATTTTCCGAATGGTATTTTGGCTGGCTTCCACGACACGTTTTACTTCGGCATCCTCCTCATTATAATTGATACTTCCGCCACTTACAATAGAATCCACAAAAATACTGAACTGCTTTACATAGTTTTCATAAGTAGGAAATACATTAATATGATCCCATGCAATACCGCTTAACAAGGCAATATTAGGCTTGTATAAATGAAATTTTGGACGTCTGTCTATTGGAGAGCTTAAATACTCATCACCTTCTAAAACCATAAAATCATTGTGCTCGGTTAATTTCACCATCACATCAAACCCTTCTAACTGAGCCCCCACCATATAATCCACATCTCTGTCATGATAATGCAATACGTGTAAAATCATAGATGTTATTGTAGTTTTTCCATGACTTCCCCCAATTACCACTCGAGTTTTATGTTTGGATTGCTCATACAAAAATTCTGGATAACTATATATTTTAAGTCCCAACTCTTGAGCTTTTAGCAATTCCAAATTATCAGCTTTGGCGTGCATTCCCAACACAATGGCATCTAAACTTGAATTAATTTTTTCAGGAAACCAACCAAATGCTTCTGGTAACAAACCTTTGGCATCCAACCTTGATTTTGAAGGTTCAAAAATTTCATCGTCACTTCCTGTTACTTGATATCCTTTATTGTGTAATGCTAAGGCCAAATTGTGCATAGCTGCACCGCCAATGGCTATAAAATGTACGTTCATTTATGTTATTTTGAAGATTTTCAAATATAGTTTTTTAGTTATGAAATCTCGAATGATTTTTACTGAAATTGTATTTTACAGGAAAGATAAGCGGTTCAATAAACAAAAATTAAAACCTCCTATAATAAGTACTCATTGAAGTCTCATAATTTTTTCTTTTTCTTCATTAAAATCATTGATTTCTGGAAGTTCAGCAAGCGCTAAATTAATATGTTTTAGGGCTTCATTTTTGTTTTTTTTATGCATATATATTTGAGACAACCTAAAGTGTGCCCATGCTTTTGGTACTCCATCAGCAGGCGAATAATTTTTAAGATAGATATGTAAACATTGCTCCCCCTTTTGCAATTCAATATTGTACTCTGCAGCCACTTTTCCTATTTGATAGTGCAACGCATTTCTGTCATGTTTTCTTTGAGCATCTTCAATGGTATTAATAGCTTTTTGAGGCTGATTTTCGCCTTCATAAAACTTAGTCAATTTATCAAAACATGTTAATGAACCACCTACCTTTATGGCCATTTTGTAATATTTCTCTGCCAATCCTGGTTGGTCATCATACTCATAAATATAGCCCTTTGCTAAATACCCATCTACTTTTGAAAGTTTTTCTAATTCCTGAGCAAACTCTAAGGATTTACTTTTGCTTCCACCAATAATACCAGGTAATTGCATATACAATTCCACTAAAGCCCAGCGTGTATCAATATGATTAGGGTCTAATTCTGCTGCTCTTAAAAAAGCAGCTTTCACGTCACCTATAAACCCAATAGCTTTTAACTTATTTTGAAGTGCTTTCATACCCAAGACCCCACCATATTTATAATGGTAATTGGCATTGTTTGGATCTGATTTTACTAATTTTTGATACAACTCAATAGCTTCATCCCATTTCTCTTGATAGCCATAAGCATCTCCTAATAATTCCACAGCCTTTAAATTATTTGGATGCAACCTTGAATAATCAGTTAGCAAAATCTGAGCTTTTTTAAATTGTTTTTCTTCAAAGAACTGCTCTATATTAGCCAATTCAGCTTGACCAAATACAGATACAGAAAGTAAAAATAGAAGCAAAAATTTATTCATAATAGTTCAGTCGAGAATACAAAGTTAATCTTTCTCATTTACTTGAAAATGATTAATTTCACTCAACCGACAAAAGTTTTCATGTATTTATTGTTTTTGGAATGGCTTTTGAAAGTGGTAATATAACAAACTTTTTTACATGTATAATTCATCACCAAATTTTCAGCCCCTATAAAAATAATTTATGAGTATTACATGTAACAGACAAAAACAATAGATTTAAACATATGAAACATCTATCAGCTATTTTAATGACAATATTTTTTTCAAATCTACTAAATGCACAACCATCAGAAAACTATAAGGTTTTATGGGATAAGGTGGCGCAGTATGAAAAAGATGGCTTACCAAAATCAGCTTTAAAAATAGTTGAAAGCATTCAAAATCAAGCTCAAAAAGACAAAAACCACCCACAAGAAATAAAAACCATGCTTTATAAAGGCAAATTTGCTTTGGTATTGGAAGATGATGCTCAACTGAACATCATCAACGATTTTAAAAAGCAAATCGCAATAAGCTCGTTTCCAACCAAAAACATATTAGAAAGCTTGTTGGCTAATTTGTATTGGCAATATTTTAATCAAAATAGATGGCAATTTTATAACCGTACTAAAACTTCGGAAAAAGTAGATGCTAATGATTTTAGAACTTGGGATTTACAAACCCTTTTTAACGAAATCCATTTTCATTATCAAAACTCTTTACAAAATGGATTGATGTTACAACAAGAAAACTTAGAAAAATATAATGTTTTATTAAACGAAAAAGATGGCTCTAAAATTTACCGCCCTACTTTGTTTGATTTTTTAAATCACACTGCTTTAGAGTTTTATAAAACTAATGAAACACAAATTACCAAACCCGCTTTTAAATTTGAAATTAACAACCCAGATTTTTTAACTGATGCCAAATCGTATTCCGTTTTAAAAATAAGCTCCAAAGACACAACATCCTTACAGTTAAATGCACTGCACATCTACAAAAATCTAATAAAATTTCATTTAAAAAGCCCTTCTCCTTTTGCTTTAGAAGATGTAAATATTGAGCGCTTAAAATTTGTAAATCAACACGCTACATTTCCCAATAAAGAAACTCTTTTATTAGAAGTACTTAAAGCAGAAAGCAATCGATTAAAAAACCATAAAGCATCTGCCTTATATCATTTTGAAATTGCTTCTATTTATTTTCAACAGAGCCAACAATACAACCAAACTAACACAAAACACCGTTGGAAAGCTAAAGAAGCCATGGCTATTTGCAAAAGCGTTATTTCAGAATTCCCAAAAAGCAAAGGTGCTGAAAAGTGCCAAGTTTTAAAATCTCAAATTGAACAAGAATCACTGCAAATTATTACAGAAGAATTTATTCCTATTCAACAGAATTCCAGATTATTAGTGAATTACAAAAACTTAGAAAACTTACAATTTCATATTTACAAACTTTCTACAAATCAATTAGAAAAATTCAATAAAACTTATAGAAAAGAAGAACAGCTAAGTTTTATAAAAACTTTAAATGTTACTGATACTTGGAACAGTAACTTACGAAATGAAGAAGATTATCAAACCCACAGCACTGAAATATTAATACCAAAACTCAACAATGGCAGGTACTTGATTGTAGCCTCTTTAAAAAATGATGATACTACATTTGCTTTTGCCAACATACAAATTACTAACATGGCTTTGGTTGAAATGGAAACTCCTGATTATAAAATATTTCAAATAGTTGATAGAAATAATGGAGATCCTATCACAAATACAACTATTGAATTAAGTTATATCCAAAATTATAATCAAAATATAAAAACCGAAAATTATAATACTAACAACTTAGGCCAGATTAAAATTAAAAAAAGCAACGACAGATACAGAAATATCAATTTAAAAATTATAAATGAAAATGACATAGCCTATTTTGGCGATTATTATATAAACCAAAAATACAATCAAAAACAAGAAAACATTAACTACACTTCTTTTCTTTTTACAGACCGTAGTATTTATAGACCAGGTCAAACGGTATATTTTAAAGGTATTGCCATAAAAACCGAAGAAGGTAAGTCAAAAACTTTGGCAAATCAAAACGTCTATATTGCTTTATACAACGTTAATGATGAAGAAATAAAAAAAATAAAACTAAAAACAAATGAATTTGGCTCCATTTCTGGAGAATTTATTCTACCCAACAACGGTTTAAATGGTAAATATCGTATAGAATTTGATGCTGATTCTGGGAATATTGATATGAAAAGCATGACTTATTTTTCTGTTGAAGAATACAAACGCCCAAAATTTGAAACCAAATTCCCTCCCATCACAGAAACTTTCAAAATCAATGATTCTATTTCTGTAAAAGGAATGGCTATAGCATATGCGGGGAATAATATTACTGATGCTAAAGTTGTATATCGGGTTCATAGAAAAGTGCAATACCCTCACTGGTATTTTTGGTACAGACCTTGGTTTAACAGTGAGCCACAAGAAATAACACACGGTGAAACTATTACCAATAATAAAGGTGAATTTGAAATTACGTTTAAAGCACTTCCAGATACGAGTATTGACAAAAACAATTTGCCTGTTTTTAATTACGAAATCACTGCTGATATTACCGATTTAAATGGAGAAACACGAAGCGCTACCACCATTGTTAATGTAGGCTACCATGCCTTAATTGCTAATATGAGTATTGAAAACACTATAGACAAAACAAAGAAAAATCATACTATAAACATTGACACCAGAAACCTGAATGGTCAATTTGTTTCCGCAAAAGGAGTCGTTAAAATTTATAAATTAAAAGCACCAAATACCGTTTTAAGACCAAGACCCTGGAATGCACCCGATTATCAAAATTTCAATGAAAAAGCCTTTAAAAATCTATTCCCTCATGATGCTTATAACAATGAAGATAATCCAGACAATTGGAAGAAAGGCACTTTAGTTTTTGAAGAAACTTTTGACACAAAAACCTCTAATACTTTGAAACTTGGAAACATAAAAAAATGGGAATCTGGAAAATACCTCATCACTTTAGAGAGTAAAGATAAATTTGAACAATTGGTAAAAGATGAAATTAAAATCACACTATTTAGTGACAATGATAAAACGATTGCGGACAAACAGCTATTTAGCATTACAACAAACAAGTCTACTTATAATATTGGAGATACCGCTTATGTAACTCTAGTTTCAGCTGTTGAAAATTTAAACGTTACTGTATCCGTTGAAAAAAACAAACAGATTATCCAAACAGAAATTATTCACTTAAACACCAATAAAAAAACCATTAGCATTCCCGTAACAAAAGATGACTTAGGCGGATTTGTAGTACATTATAGTTTTGCAACCTTTAACAGTTTCCAATCAGGGTCTCAACCTATTCCTGTACCCTACCCAAATACTAATTTAGAAATTGAAACCCTAACATTTAGAGATAAATTACAACCTGGAAACAACGAAACCTGGAGTTTTAAAATAAAGGGGCCTTCTGGTGAAAAAATCAGTACCGAGTTATTAGCCAGCATGTACGATGCATCATTAGACCAATTCAAATCGCATTCGTGGAATTTCAATCCAATACAAAATCTAAGCTATTATGCACAAAGCCATAGCAATGCTAATCAAAGTTTTGGCACTCGTAATTTTAGCGTTAATATAAATAGAACGCCCCCCAATTATCCACAACAAGTTTATGACCAATTGAATTGGTTTGGGTTTTATTTTGGTTATAAAAACATGCTTTACTTACGAAAATCAAAAGGCAGAACCGCTAACATACAAATTACTGAAAACGAGCTTATTGAAGAAGTCTCTTTTATTAAAGTAGAAAACGATGCTCATTTGGACAATGCCTTAGTTACAAATAATAACCAACCAAAAGCTGAAACTGAAACTACAACTGTAAACACAAATGACATAAATGAAGTTAAAAATTTAGATTCCATACCAATTCGAAAAAATCTGCAAGAAACCGCATTTTTCTTCCCACAATTAAAAACAGATGAGTTAGGTAATGTCAGTTTCAGTTTTACAAGTCCTGAAGCGCTAACTCAATGGAAATTACAATTATTAGCACATTCAAAAACTTTAGAAAGCGCCACAAAAACCTTAACAACTGTAACCCAAAAGGAATTGATGGTAACCCCTAATGCACCTCGATTTTTACGTGAAGGCGATAAGATTAGCATCCGTACAAAAATTTCAAATCTTACAAACAAACAATTATCTGGAAAAGCCTATCTAATTTTAACCGATGCCATTTCAGGAAAAGATATATCAAACACGCTTTTTAATATTGAAGGCAGTCAAAACAAATACTTTGATAACAGTGCTTCAAATTCACTCGGCACTCAAGATTTTTTGATAGATAAAAATGGGAACACTCAAATATCATGGCGTTTGTCAATCCCTGATGATGTGCCAGCAATACAATATAAAATCATTGCCAAATCGGGAGATTATAGTGACGGTGAACAAAATGCGCTCCCCGTTTTAAGCAACCGTATGTTGGTTACTGAAACCTTACCTATGTGGATTAAAAGTAACGAAACCAAAACATTTACCTTAAACAAACTTATTTCAACCCGCTTGGACCCTACTCAATCAACACTTAGCTATCACAAGCTAACTTTGGAGATGACTTCCAACCCTGCTTGGTATGCAGTTCAAGCACTTCCTTATTTAATGGAATATCCTTATGAATGCAATGAACAAACATTTTCCCGTTACTACGCAAACGCCTTAGCCAGCCATATTACTAATTCAAACCCAAGAATTCAAGATGTATTTAAACAATGGAGAAATACCGATGCGCTACTTTCTAATTTAGAAAAAAATGAAGAATTAAAATCTATTTTAATTCAAGAAACCCCTTGGTTGCGAGATGCACAAAATGAAACCGAACAAAAAAAGCGTATTGCGTTATTATTCGATTTAAATAAAATGAATAATGAATTACAATTAGCACTCCAAAAATTAGAAAACAATCAAATGTATTCTGGCGGCTGGGCTTGGTTTAACGGAGGTCGTGAAAACAGGTATATTACTCAACATATTGTTACAGGTTTTGGACATTTAAACAAGCTAAATGTTACTTCAACAATGCTCAGTAACCAAAATAAAATGATTCAAAAAGCCCTAAATTATTTAGACGCTGAGTTTGTACAAGAATACAAAGACATCCGTAAATACAATGCTAATGTTGATTTGAACAAAGACCACTTAAGTTATAGGCAATTGCATTATTTATATATGCGAAGTTTCTTCCCTGAGATTAAAAAATCTACAGAAGTTGAAACAATTATAGAGTACTATCAAACTCAAATTGAAAAATATTGGCTCAGTCGTTCTTTGTATTCAAAAGGATTAATGGCTTTAATTTCACATAGAAATGGAGCTGTAGTCACAGCTTCTAAAATTCTAAAATCCCTGAAGGAAACGAGTATTACTTCTGAAGAATTAGGCATGTACTGGAAGGCAAATACCAATTCTTGGTTTTGGTATCAGGCACCAATTGAAACTCAAGCGCTATTAATTGAAACATTTTCTGAAGCTGGCACGACCATTCAAAGCACATCAAAAAACCTTGAAACTATTGATAATTTAAAAATCTGGTTACTTAAAAACAAACAGACCAACCGATGGAAAACTACTAAAGCCACTACCGATGCCGTTTATGCCTTATTACTCCAAGGCAGTGATTGGTTAAGCCTAACAGACATGGTAGAAGTTGTTTTAGGCGGACAAAAAATTGAGCCTTCAAAATTAGAAAATGTTAAAATTGAAGCAGGAACTGGCTATTACAAAACGTCTTGGAACCCATCAGAAATTAAGCCTGAAATGGGGGAAGTAAAAATCACTAAAAAAAGCAATGGCATTGCTTGGGGGAGTTTATACTGGCAATATTTTGAAGATTTAGACAAAATTACTTCCGCTGAAACACCTCTTACAATAAAGAAAAAGTTGTTCTTAAAAAAACATACTGATATGGGGGAAGAAATTTCAGAAATCACTGAAAGTACTAATTTAAAAGTGGGTGATTTAGTTCGTGTTCGTATTGAATTACACAGCGATAGAAACATGGAATTTCTTCATATGAAAGATATGCGTGCTTCAGGATTCGAACCTATCAATGTAATATCATCCTATAAATGGCAAGATGGATTGGGGTATTATGAAAGCACTAAAGACGCCTCAACAAATTTCTTTTTTGATTACTTACCAAAAGGCGTCTATGTGTTTGAATATGATTTACGCGCAAATAATGCAGGAAATATGAGCAACGGTATAACAACCATTCAAAGTATGTATGCTCCTGAATTTAGCAGTCATAGTGAAGGTGTTAGAATAAATATTAATTAATTTTCATAGCGTTTCAGGTTTTAAAATACTGAAACACAAATAAAACGGTTTGCTTTTAAGGTTCCTTCCCAACAAAATAATCAAAAGATTTAGTATCTTTCATTTCATAAATTTTAAATATAAACATTATGAATTCAAAAGTTTTTACGGTTTTAAGAATCATACTTGGAGTTATTCTTTTAATTTTTGGTTTGAACAAATTTCTCAACTTTTTACCAGCTCCAGAAGGAATGTCCGATGCTGCTGGCGCTTATTTCGGAGCCTTAATGTCTGCAAAAGTAATCACATTGGTAGCTATTGTAGAAGTTTTAGCAGGTTTAGCATTTATATCTAACAAATATGGTGCCCTATTAGCTGTTATTTTAATGAGTGTTTCTGTAAACATTATTTTATTTCATGCCACATTAAACCCAGAAGGTATTGGCCCTGGAATTTTGGTTTTCATTCTTAATATTATAATTCTATACGGATACAGAAATAAATATAAAGACTTATTAGCTGGATGATTGTCAAAAAATTTAAAGAGGCTCCAAAAGCCTCTTTTTTTTATCTCAATAGACTAAAGTATGGCTTAAAATTTTTAATTCATAACTTTACAAAAAATTAACACAATTCCATATTTACCAATTTTAATGTTTTGAAAAAGACTGTTAAACAAATAAAACTCCCCATAACGCTATTATCATATGTCCTCTTAGGCATTTTTACTTCATGCATTAGTAATAAAAGCATCGCAACTCATGAACCTTCAACTGAAAGTCACCCTAAAATCATTTTCTTAAATTACAGCATCAAAAAAGACTCAAATAACAGTAGAAATATTGAATTTATAGATAAAAAAATTACAGAAGGAACATTAAAAAATATCAACTCAGAAGTATTAGGTGTTAATGGCGATTTAGTTTTTCTTCAACTTGACAAAAAATCAAAACCATTGGAGCATCTTATAATAAAAAACCCACTTTCTAAAAGCATGGAATATCTTGACGAATCAAAATCATTCCAAAGGAAACAAATTAATTTAGATAGCATACAATTTTCAATACGCTTACAACTAAACCCCGAAACAAAATATATCAGCATTAATGATGTTAATGCTCTTGAAAATCAAAGCAAATCTTTAATAAAAACTAAAATTTATTAAATGAAAAGCCTTGTATTATTTATCATCTTCATTACTAATTCACTTCTTGTTTCGGCACAAATATTTGATGTTGATACACTACTATTTTCAGGTAATTCAGAAAAACGCATAAACTTAGTGGTTTTAAGCGAAGGCTATCAACCAGATGAATTAGGTGAATTTATAACACACGCCACAAGCTTTAAAAATAGTATGTTTAGCCAATCTCCTTTTTTGGAATACATCAATTATTTTAATGTATTTGCTATAAAAATCCCCTCTAATGAAAGTGGTGCAGATCATCCTGCAACTGCAACCGACGTTAATGAGTCAGAAATCACTCCAACATTTGTAGACACCTATTTTAATGCTACTTTTGATGCTTTTGGATATCACAGATACATTTATTATGGCATAGATTATACTGATGCTGCAAGTACCGAAGTAAAAATAAATTCAGTTTTAGCAGACAATTTCCCAACGTATGACCAAGCCTTAATATTAGTTAATACAACAGAATATGGTGGTACAGGAGGCAAATTCCCAATAGCTTCAATTTCAAGCTACGACATTGCCATACATGAACTTGGTCACTCGTTATTTAATTTAAAAGATGAATATTTTCTTCCAGACATCTATTATGCTGAAGCCATTAATATGACTCAAGAAACGAATACTAGTTTGATTAAATGGAAAAACTGGATAGGAACAAATGGTGTTGACATTAACCCTTACGGTAGCTCAGGAGTTTCGGCTACTTGGTATAAACCCAGACACCTACAATGCAAAATGGAATTACTAAACAAACCGTTTTGCGCTGTTTGCAAAGAAGGTATTATCGAAAAAATACATGATTTAATATCTCCTATTGATTCTTACACTCCAGAAAACATTACAATAAACACCCCTTCCTTTCCTTTAGATTTTCAATTAAATTTGATTAAAACCATTCCTAATAGTTTAGAAAGCATATGGATTCTCAATGCAAATAACATTGATAATAATGTAGATAATATCTCTATAGAAGAAACAGATTTAAAGACAGGCACAAACACTTTAACTGCTGTTATAAATGATGCTACCACATCTTTGAGGGTTGACAACCATGAAACTTTGCATGTTTATACTGTAACTTGGAGCATTAATTATTCTACTTTGGGAATTGAAACCATTGTTAGTGATGTTAATAGTTTTAATATGTCCGTGTTCCCCAACCCAACTAACGACGTTATAAATTTTACACTTGAAAATACTTTAGATACACCTTTAAAATTAGAGATTATAAGTATGGATGGTAAAACCATACAATCCTACAATGTTACAAATTCTGAAAACTTACAAATAGATATGAATACTTGGAGTCAAGGAATATATCTTGCTAAGGTTTATGCAAACAATGATTTAATTGCCAACAAAAGAATAGTGAAAAATTAAGCCCATTTCTGTATTGAATAACCTAACCAATAAACACCTTACTCTGTAGGCGGATATTTGGAAAGTACCTTTTCAGTAATAGCAGAAAATTTTTCTTCACGTTGCTCTGGTTTCATATTTGGTTTAAAACTATATTCGCTTACAGCTTGCCAAAAAAGTTGTTTTTTATTATCGTCTACAAACTCAATAATTAGTTGTCGGTTTACATTTGTCTGTCCAATAGGTAACCCAATAGAAATACCACCTCCCATATTACCGCCACCACCACCTAAGCCTACGCCAACAGTTTGCCTTTGCACCTCTTGAAATTCTTTACTTTTTATATCAATAAAAAAATCGGGAGTGTCAGATAAACGAAACCCTTTAATTGCCATGTTAGCATCCAAAGCATCTAAAAACCGCTTGGTATCCAATTCACTCAAACCTGTTTGCATATCAGAATAATAGTTATAGGTTATATAATTTGCAAATTGGGTAGTTTTATCAAAATCATAACTTACATGAATGGGAGCACATGATATTAGAACTGATGTAAAAAGCATTATGATTATAAATCGCATGACTATATTTTTATTTAAAGTTAAGCAAAAATTATTCCACAAAAACACCTCATAAAACTATTTTAGTTTTCTTCTTTTTTATCAACAGACTTTGTTAAAGCCGAGGAAATAATACCTGTTGGAATAGCTACAATACCTAAACCAATCATAAGAATAAAAAAAGTAAACACTTTTCCTCCAACAGTAATGGGGTAAACATCACCATAACCAACTGTTGTTAACGTAATAATAGCCCACCATAAACTATCAAAAATGGATGAAAAATGCTCTGGTTGCGCTTGGTTTTCAAAATAATAAATTCCAACTGCTGAAAAGTAAATAAGGATAAGTGTTATAAAAATAAATAGGAAAATTTCTTCCTTAGCGGATTTTATAGCCGTGGTAAAATGGTTCATCGCACGATTATAGCGAACTAATTTCAAAATTCTGAATAAGCGCAAAAAGCGTAAAGCCCTTAATGAACGTAAATCCACTCCAAAAGACAGATAAAATGGTAAAATGGCTAAAAAATCGATAATACCAAAAAAACTAAATATAAAGTTGGGCTTACTATCTGCCACATAAATTCTTAAAACATACTCCAAAGAAAAGACTATAACACTAAACCATTCTACTGACCGTAATATGCTTTTAGTTTGAGGTTTTAAGTTTGGAATGGTTTCAATTGAAAATGTAATAACAGATATTAAAATCAAGGCCTGAATGAAAAAGGCAAAATATCGACTTAATTTATTATCATTGGTTTCTACAATACTTTTAATATATGCTTTCATGTGGTTATATCTATTGCTTTTTATTGGTCACATGTAGCTTCCATATAATTTTTTCCTTGGATATCGAATTCTCGTTATGGAAGTTTCATATCATAAAGAAAGTTAATGCTATTGTAAAAAAAACGCAAAAAATTAAATTAATAAAACTCTTGACCTTCTAATCATTCAACATTTTCCACAAAGTATCTTTAAGTTCTGTAATACCTTGTTGTGCCACGGATGAAATAAACAAATATGGAATGGGGAGCTCGTTATCCAACTCCGTTTTTAATTCTGCTTTTAGCTCATCGTCTAACATATCGCATTTAGAGATAGCAATGATACGCTCTTTATCAAGCATTTCAGGGTTGTAACGGCGAAGTTCATCCAACAGAATGTCATATTGTTTTTTTATATCTTCTGCATCAGCAGGAATTAAAAACAATAAAATGGAGTTTCGTTCTATGTGACGTAAAAAATAATGTCCAAGTCCTTTTCCTTCGGCAGCCCCCTCAATAATTCCGGGAATGTCTGCCATTACAAAGGTTTGAAAATCGCGATATTCTACTATACCTAAATTGGGTTTTAAGGTTGTAAATTCATAATCGGCAATTTTTGGTTTTGCAGAAGTTACTACCGATAACAATGTAGATTTTCCAGCATTAGGGAATCCTACTAAACCAACATCAGCAAGCACTTTAAGTTCCATAGTAATGTGCCTTTCTTCTAGTGGCATACCAGGTTGTGCATAACGTGGTGTTTGATTGGTAGCTGTTTTAAAATGCCAGTTTCCTAAGCCCCCTTTACCGCCTTGTGCTATGATTTTTTCTTCACCGTGCTCTGTAATTTCTAAAATAATATCGTTAGACTCGGTATCTCTTACAACTGTTCCCAAAGGCACATCTATATAAACATCTTCACCATCACTACCAAAACTTCTACTTTTAGAGCCATTTCCTCCATGCCCCGCACGAATATGTTTTTTAAATTTTAAATGAAGAAGTGTCCAAAGGTTAGAATTTCCCCTAAGAATAACATGACCTCCACGACCACCATCACCACCATCGGGACCTCCTTTGGCAATGTACTTTTCGCGATGTAAATGCGAAGAGCCTTGACCACCTTTACCAGAGCTTACATACATTTTTACGTAGTCAACAAAGTTTCCTTCTGTCATGTTCTTAAATATTAAACTTTAAATAATGAAAAAAAACAGTCCGTAGCCACTACTACTTCTGTTTTATTTCGTCTCCTCAGTGATTTTGGTTATAAAGTAATATACTTAAAACCTCAGCAATACTATTTGTTATTAAAAACCAAAAAATCTTTTGTAACCAAAAGATTTTTAAAATTTTAGCTTTCGCTATAAATTATAGGTTATCTATCACACTACTTAATCGTACTGTAATATCCTCTATACTACCAACACCATCTACCCCAAAATATTTATCTTGAGCAGTATAGTAATCTTTTAAAATGGCTGTTTCGTTATAATAAACTTTTATTCTATTTCTAATTACAGCTTCATCAGCATCATCGGCACGACCACTTGTTTTTCCTCTTTCCAACAAACGTTTTACCAAAACTTCATCATCAACTTCCAAAGCAATCATTGCATTTATTTGCGAATCTTTACTGTCCATCAACTTATCTAAAGCATCTGCTTGGGCATTAGTACGTGGAAAGCCATCAAAAATAAATCCGTTAGCATCGGCATTTTTTTCAACTTCAGCATTCAACATATCAATAGTTACCTGATCTGGCACCAAAGCACCTTTATCAATATAAGATTTTGCCAGCATACCTAAAGCAGTCTCATTTTTAATATTGAATCTAAAAACATCGCCAGTAGAAATATGTACAAGATTATACTTTTCTTTTAAAAATTCTGCTTGCGTTCCTTTTCCTGCTCCTGGAGGGCCAAATAGCACTAAATTTGTCATGTGTTGTGTTTCTTTAATTTGATAAATTTCTGGCAAATCCCTTCCCAGATTGTCATAGTCTAGCCCATAGCCCACTATAAATTTATCAGGAATTTCAATACCTATATAATGTAGTTTAAAATCTTTTTTATAAGCTTCGGGTTTATAAAATAAAGTGGCTATTTGTAATAATTTTACCTTTTCATTTTCAAAAATCCGATGCACTTCTGCCAATGTCTTACCTGAATCAATAATATCTTCAAGAATAATAACAGTTCGTCCCGTCAAATCTTGGGTCAGCCCTATTAAACGCTGGATATCTTCACTTGATTTTACACCTTCATAAGACGCTAATTTTATAAAAGTGACTTCACAAGGTTTCGGGTATTTTTTAACAAAATCGCTTACAAACATAAACGAACCATTTAAAACACCTACAAACACAGGTATTTCATCCCCTATAGCTTCCAAAATTTCAGCAACCATTCTTTCAACAGCAGCATCTATTTCTTGTGCAGAAATAAAAGGTTTAAAATATCTATCGTGAAGTTTTATCACTGGTTTTTTAATTTTTACGGTTGCAAAGATAATCAATAGATTGTCGAATCCCCATTTTTGATATACGATTTCCAAAGTAATTTGATATTAAAACGTATTTTTGTGTCTTAAAAATAGGTTTTAGCAAAAAAATAGTATGAATTATTTTTCTTCAGATTTTAAACTCGGTATTCTTGGTGGTGGTCAATTGGGCAAAATGCTGCTTAATGATACCAGAAAATTTGACATTTACACTTGTGTTTTAGATGCTAGCAATGAAGCTCCTTGCAAAATAGCGAGTAATGAATTTCACCTTGGTGATTTAATGGATTACGATGCTGTTTACAATTTTGGCAAACAAGTTGACGTACTTACTATTGAAATTGAAAATGTAAATGTAGATGCTTTAGAAACACTTGAAAAAGAAGGCATTAAAGTTTACCCATCATCCAAGACACTTCGTACGATTCAAAATAAAGCAAAGCAAAAATTATTTTATGTAGATCATGATTTACCTACAGCCGATTTTTTGCGTTTTGCATACCTTTCTGAAATTGAAGACACGATTAACAATGGTGGTCTAAAATTTCCTTTTGTTTGGAAAGCCGCTCAATTTGGCTACGATGGTAATGGTGTAAAAGTAGTGAGACAACTTTCAGATTTAGACCATTTACCAAAAGGCGAATGCATTGCTGAAACATTAGTGCCCTTTAAAAATGAATTAGCTGTTATTGTCGTCAGAAATGCTTCGGGAGAGATTAAAACATTTCCAGTGGTTGAAATGGAATTTCATCCAGAAGCCAATCAGGTAGAATATGTTATTTGTCCAGCACGAATAGACGATAAAGTTGCACAAAAAGCTATTGATATAGCCTTAAAAACATCAAAAGCTTTTAACCATGTAGGCTTATTAGCCGTTGAGATGTTTCAAACTGCAGACGATAAAATTTTAATAAACGAAGTAGCTCCACGACCACACAATTCCGGACATCAAAGTATTGAAGCAAGCTATACCTCACAATTTGAACAACACATAAGAGCCATTTTAGATTTGCCTTTAGGACGTACCGATAGCAAGGTTGGTGGTGTGATGGTAAATTTGGTAGGAGCTGAAGGCCACACGGGCAATGTCATTTATGAAAACATTGAACATATCATGAACATGGATGGTGTAACGCCACATATTTACGGAAAAAAACAAACACGTCCATTTAGAAAAATGGGACATGTTACCATTGTCAATGAAGACTTAAATGAAGCAAGAAGAATTGCTGAAGCTGTTAAAAAATCGATTAAAGTAATAAGTGAATAAAAATATGAGTAAAGTAGGAATCATCATGGGAAGTAAAAGCGATTTGCCAGTTATGCAAGACGCTATTGATATTTTAAAAGGGTTTGACATTGAGGTTGAAGTGGATATTGTATCAGCCCACCGTACTCCCGAAAAATTATTTGATTACGGCAAAAATGCACATATTAGAGGATTTTCTGTAATTATTGCAGGTGCTGGAGGTGCAGCACATTTACCAGGTATGATTGCTTCTTTATCTCCCCTACCAGTCATAGGTGTTCCCGTAAAAAGCAGTAATTCTATAGATGGATGGGACTCTGTTCTATCTATTCTACAAATGCCTGGAGGTGTTCCCGTTGCAACGGTGGCACTTAATGGTGCTAAAAATGCAGGCATATTAGCCGCTCAAATATTAGGCTCAAACAATGCCACAATTCTAAACAAAATCATAGCCTACAAAGAGGAGCTTAAAGCTGCGGTTATTAAAACGGCTAACGGCTTAAATTAAAAAACCCCGAATTTCTTCAGGGTTTTTAGAGCTATTAAATAAATAGTTCTAGTTATGAGTTAGTCACTCTATAAAACAATTTGAAGCAAAAATAAACAATTTTTATTATGCGCGCATAATAAAGTTAAAATATTTCTAAAATAATGTCACAAAATATTCTTACATCTCCTTTTGACACCAATTTCAATACTGCCCCTTTTTCTAAAATAGCTAATGAAGACTACCTACCTGCGTTTAAAGCGTGTATTAAACAAGCCAAAGCTGAAATTGACGCTATAGTAAATAACCCTGATGCTCCTAATTTTGAAAATACCATTGAAGCATTAGATTTTTCTGGTGAACAATTAGATAGAATTTCAAGTATTTTTTTTAATTTAAATTCTGCAGAAACCAACGATAGCATTCAAAAAATAGCACAAGAGATATCACCACTACTATCCGAATTTAGTAATGATATTACTTTAAACGAGGGTTTATTTAAACGTGTAAAAGCTGTTTATGACTCTAGAAACGAATTAAATTTATCTACAGAACAAACAACTCTTTTAGATAAAAAATATAAAAGTTTTTCAAGAAATGGGGCCAACTTACCTGAAGATAAAAAACAAAAACTTCGAGATATTGATAAAAAACTAAGTCAGTTAAAATTAAAATTTGGAGAAAATGTATTAGCAGAAACAAACAAATTTGAAATGCTAATTACAGATAAAAATGATTTATCAGGTTTACCTGAAGGCGCCATAGAAGCAGCTAAACAATTAGCGGAATCTAAAGACAAAAATGGCTGGTTATTTACATTGGATTATCCAAGTTATATTCCTTTTGTAACCTATGCAGATAATCGTGAATTGCGAAAAAAAATAACATTAGCAGCAGGCAAAAAAGGTTTTAATAATGATGATTTAGACAATCAAAATATTGTTTTAGATATTGTAAAATTACGACATGCTCGTGCCCACTTGTTAGGTTATAAAACCCACGCACATTTTGTTTTAGAAGAACGCATGGCTAAGACTCCTGAAACGGTTTTAAACTTTTCAAATGAATTGTTAGAAAAAGCAAAACCTGCTGCACAAGCTGAATTTGAAAACCTTGAAAAATTTGCCAAAGCATTAGATAATATTGACAGATTAGAAAAATGGGATGGTGCCTATTATTCAGAAAAATTAAAGCAAAAACTATTTAGTCTTGATGATGAAAAACTGAAGCCTTATTTTAAATTAGAAAATGTAATTAATGGTGCATTTACCATCGCTAAAAAATTATTCGATTTAGAGTTTGAAGAAATTGATTCTATTGATAAATACCATGAAGATGTATTAACTTATAAGGTAACCAACACTAAAGGAGATTTTATTGCTATTTTTTATGCTGATTTTTTCCCTAGACCAGGAAAACGAAATGGCGCTTGGATGACGGTTTACAAACCTCAATTTATAAAAGCTGGCGAGAATAGCAGGCCACACATATCAAATGTTTGCAATTTTACTAAGCCTACTAAAACGAAACCGTCTTTACTTACTTTTAATGAAGTAACAACTCTATTTCACGAGTTTGGTCACGGTTTGCATGGCATGTTAGCCAACACCACTTACCCAAGTTTATCTGGTACCAATGTTTTTTGGGATTTTGTTGAATTACCAAGTCAGGTTATGGAAAATTGGTGCTACGAAAAAGAAGCCTTAAAACTATTTGCTACACATTTTGAAACAGGCGAATTGATTCCAATGGATTTGATTGAAAAAATTAAAGAGTCCGCAACATTCCACCAAGGCATGCAAACGCTTAGACAATTAAGTTTCGGGCTGTTGGATATGAGTTGGCATGCTAATGAAAAACCTGAAACTATTACAAATGTAAAAGCCTACGAAACCAAAGCCTTTAAAAACACAACGCTATATCCTGAAGTTGCAGAAAACTGTATGAGTACGGCCTTTTCTCATATTTTTCAAGGCGGCTATTCCTCAGGCTATTATAGCTACAAGTGGGCTGAAGTTTTAGATGCTGATGCTTTTGAGTATTTTCAAGAAAAAGGCATTTTTAATAAAGAAGTTGCTCTAAAATTTAAAGACCATGTACTATCGCAAGGAGGTACAGAAAACCCAATGACACTCTACAAACGTTTTAGGGGTCAAGAACCTCAACCTGAAGCCTTGTTAAAACGTGCTGGGTTGTTAAAGCATTAAATTTATTCAACTTTTTACACTACTTTTGATATTAAATAACAACTAAATGCCAGAACACAAAATTAATCCTAACCAGTGGATCGATTTATATTCAGATTACTTATTCAATTACACCATTTCACGTGTAAGTGATAAAGTAATAGCGCAAGATTTGGTTCAAGATACGTTTTTCGCAGGCCTAAAATCAATGAAAAATTTTAAAGGAGAAGCTAGCGAGCGTACATGGCTTATTTCAATATTGAAAAGAAAAATTATTGACCATTATAGAAAAATAAATTCTACAAAAGGAAAAGCAGAGGTTCGCATTAATTATAATAGCGATACAGATTCTGAAGGAGATTGGCTTGAAGAACGCGTAGCAGACCCATTTGATAAAACGGCAGAAGACACCATTCAAAATAGCGAACTGGGCGATGCTATACTTGAATGTTTAAGTAAACTACCAAAAAAACAAGCTGAAGTTTTTAAAATGAAAACTATTTTAGAATATGAAACAGATGTTATTTGTAATGAACTGAATATTACTGCGTCTAACCTTTGGGTGATAATACATCGAGCAAGAACCTCTATGGCATCTTGCCTTGAAAAGAATTGGTTTTAATTATGAGCAAACGTCGTAAATTTTTGATACCCTGTGATGAAGCAAATCGGGTTTGTGACAAATCACAGTATGAAGAAGCCTCTTTATGGGAAAAAATAAAACTCAGCATTCATTTAATTTTTTGCAAATTTTGCAGAACATATTCTAAAAACAATGCTAAGTTAACTCACAAAATCAAAGAATCAAAAGTTGAATGCTTAGACAAAACATGTAAAGAATCAATGAAAAAAGATTTTGAAAAAGCTCTAAAAGATTACTCTAACTAAGTAAACAAAAGTAATAATATCAACCATAAAACAGGGACTGCTTCCACCCAAAAAGCACTGTAGTAAGCCCCTTGCTCTTTTTTTGAAAACAATAATAACAAAAAAGTCACTACTATAGTGGTTAATAAACTTAAGGTTTGAAATATGAGCGGTTGGCCTTTAAAACATTCTAAAAAAAACATTGCAGCCAATAACATTCCTCCCAATAGCTTTGTTTTCTTAACACCAATTTCCTGAGGAATTGTACCTAATTTCAGGCTATCAAATTGCAAATCGCGTATTTCAAAAGGCAACATTAAGACCAACACAAAAAGAAAACGTTGTATGGCTACAAGAAACACATCAGCACTCCAGATATAATCATTATTTATAATAGGCAAAAACACGGTAACCCCTACCCAACTCAGGGCAATAATGTAAACCTTAACACCTACAATACTTCGTAAATTTTTATGCCCATTGGTACTTATTTTTTTTGGTAAATACGGCATCGCATAAAAAAAAGTAAGACATCCTAAAACAGCAATCCACAACAATGTATTAAAATGCAATTGCCATAAATAATAGCACATCAAACAAAAACATACAAAAGATAAAACCTGAATCCATTTAAGCCCTACTGCTAAACGCCGATGGTAAAATTTAGCAATAGAAAAATACTTTACAAAATTGTACCCTGTGATAGAAGCATAAAAAACAAAAAGCACCATTGTTCTATCAAAAGGAATTTTAAACTCTATAAGCGTTATCCAAACCAATGAACAAACAGCTACTGCCACATGGATACTACTGGTAATATAAAAATTAAGCACGCGCTTTAAAAACTTCATTTCACAAAAATAACTATTGCAGTTTGATTTTTAACTTAAAATAAAACAAGCGCTTTTTATGGAAAACTCAAGATAAAATTGCCAAGTGTTGATAAGGTTTTCAAATGGTTAAAAACTTTCATTTTATAAACCAAAAAAAGCATTACTTATTATTTAATTTTGCAAATTAAATTCAATCTTACATTTTAATGAATACAAACGCTTTTGCCCTGCGTCATATTGGCCCAAACCAGGATGATAAAAAACAGATGTTGGAAACTATAGGAGTTGAATCTTTAGACCAACTTATTTATGAAACCCTACCGGATGATATTCGCTTAAAAAATGGATTGAATTTAGACAAGCCCATGACGGAGCATGAATACTTACTTCACATTCATGAGTTATCCAAAAAGAACAAAGCCTATACAACTTATATTGGTTTAGGCTACCACCCTACCATATTACCTGCCGTTATTCAGCGCAACATTCTTGAAAACCCAGGTTGGTATACGGCATACACCCCATATCAAGCTGAAATTGCTCAAGGGAGGTTAGAAGCGCTTTTAAATTTCCAAACCATGATTACAGATTTTACAG
The DNA here is from genome assembly GCF_001310225.1 of Pseudalgibacter alginicilyticus. Classification (GTDB taxonomy): domain Bacteria; phylum Bacteroidota; class Bacteroidia; order Flavobacteriales; family Flavobacteriaceae; genus Pseudalgibacter; species Pseudalgibacter alginicilyticus. The sequence continues at coordinate 1,620,118 of NZ_CP012898.1, forward strand.
GTATGGAAATTGCCAATGCATCCTTACTTGACGAAAGTACAGCCGCTGCCGAAGCTATGAGCTTATTATTTGCCGTTCGTGAACGCAGCCAGAAAAAATCAGGAATCAATAAGTTTTTTGTTTCAGAAAACATATTACCTCAAACACTATCGTTACTTCAAACAAGAGCAACCCCTATAGGGATTGAATTGGTAATTGGTAAAGAGGAAACTTTCAACTTTTCTTCTGAATATTTCGGTGCTATTTTGCAGTATCCGGGTAAAGATGGTCAAATTACCGACATTAAAACATTTATTGAAAAAGCAAACAAAGCCAACATTAAAGTTGCCGTAGCTGCTGATATTTTAAGTTTAGTAAAACTGGAAGCTCCGGGTAAATTTGGAGCTGATGTTGTAGTAGGTACCACCCAACGCTTTGGAATACCTATGGGTTATGGTGGTCCGCACGCAGCCTTTTTTGCAACTAAGGAGGCTTATAAACGAGACTTACCAGGTCGTATTATTGGCGTTACCAAGGATTTAGATGGCAATCGTGCATTGCGTATGGCATTACAAACACGTGAACAACATATAAAACGCGATAAAGCAACATCTAACATCTGTACTGCACAGGTGTTATTAGCTGTTATGGCTGGTATGTATGCTGTTTATCATGGCCCTAAAGGCTTACAATTTATAGCAAATAAAGTCCATAACAAAACTGCAGCGTTAGCAAAAGCTTTAAAAGAATTAGGTTTTAATCAAATAAATACAGCGTTTTTTGATACGCTTCATATCAAAACGAATTCTAAAAAAATTAAAACAATTGCAAAGGAAAAAAAAGTCAACCTTCGCTATCCAGATAAAGAAACCGTTACGATTTCTATTAACGAAACCACAGCCATTCGAGATATTAATTATCTAATCACCGTATTTGCTGAAGCAGCTGAAAAAGAAACTATAATTATTAACAGCGTATCAGAAGCTAATAATATTCCTGAAGACTTACAGCGAACAACAGATTTTTTAACGTTAGAGGTCTTCAATTCACATCATTCAGAAACCGATATGATGCGTTATATAAAATCACTTGAACGCAAGGATTTATCATTAAATCATTCCATGATTTCCTTAGGCTCTTGCACCATGAAATTAAATGCGGCTTCAGAAATGCTCCCTTTAAGTTGGTTTAAATGGGGAAATATTCACCCATTTGCGCCTAACAAACAAGCCCAAGGCTATTTAACGGTTATAAAAGAATTAGAAGACCAACTCTCTGAAATTACAGGATTTGCAGCTACCTCATTACAGCCAAATTCTGGCGCACAAGGTGAATATGCGGGCTTGATGGTTATAAAAGCTTATCATGAATCTCGTAAAGAAGGCCACAGAAATATCTGTTTAATACCTGCTTCAGCACATGGAACAAACCCTGCTAGTGCCGTTATGGCTGGTATGAAAGTAGTTGTAACAAAATCTACAGATGAAGGAAATATTGATGTTGAAGATTTACGTGAAAAAGCGGAATTACATAAAGATAACTTATCGTGTTTAATGGTTACTTACCCTTCAACGCATGGGGTATACGAATCAGCCATTAAAAAAATCACTAAAATTATTCATGATAATGGCGGACAAGTTTATATGGATGGAGCCAATATGAATGCCCAAGTAGGTTTAACAAACCCAGGAAATATTGGTGCAGATGTTTGCCACTTAAACCTACATAAAACTTTTGCCATTCCTCATGGAGGTGGTGGTCCTGGCGTAGGTCCTATTTGTGTTGCAGAACAATTAGTTCCTTTTTTACCAGGAAACCCTGTTAAGAAAATAGGAGGCAAAAAAGCCATTACTGCCATTTCTTCTGCTCCGTTTGGTTCTGCTTTAGTATGCTTAATTTCTTATGGGTATATTAAAATGTTGGGAGCTGAAGGTTTAACCGAGTCTACAAAAACAGCTATTTTAAATGCCAATTATATCAAAGCGAGGTTGGAAGGCTACTATGACACTCTATATTCTGGAGAATGTGGTCGTGCAGCCCATGAAATGATTGTGGATTGCCGTCCATTTAAAGCCAATGGTATTGAAGTGACCGATATTGCAAAACGATTAATGGATTATGGTTTTCATGCACCAACCGTTTCTTTTCCTGTAGCAGGCACGCTAATGATTGAGCCTACAGAAAGCGAAAATAAAACTGAAATTGACCGTTTTTGTGATGCACTTATTTCTATCCGAAAAGAAATTGACAATATCTCTATTGAAAACAGTAATAACGTCCTTAAAAATGCGCCTCATACGTTAAGTATGTTAACCGCTGATGAATGGTATTTCCCTTATTCTAGAGAAACGGCCGCTTACCCTTTAGAGCACATAAAAAACAATAAATTTTGGCCAACAGTAAGACGTGTTAATGATGCCTATGGCGACAGGAATTTGATTTGTACTTGTGCTCCAATTGAAGAATATATGGAAGCATAATAGTGGTTGAACATCGTAAAAAGTTTGAAATAAAAAACACCTATATTCTACTTGATAGTATATTTGAATAATGAAAAATAATTAATAGCATTTTTGTTTTATGAATATTAAAATCACTGGCACAGGGAGCTATATACCTGATGATGTTGAAAAAAACGAAGACTTTTACCAACATGAATTTTTAAATGCGGATGGTTCTGCCATAAAACATCCGAATGAGGTTATTGTTAAAAAATTTCAAGCCATTACAGGCATCGCTGAACGTCGTTATGCAAAGGAACATTTAAACTCATCTGACTTGGGTTTTTTTGCTGCAGAAAAGGCAATTGATGATGCCAATATTGACCCAGAAACAATAGATTACATTATCGTTGCTCACAACTTTGGCGATGTAAAACACAACAGTATTCAAAGCGATTTACTACCAAGTTTAGCATCGAGAATTAAGCATCATTTACGCATTAAAAACCCTAAATGCGTTACTTATGATATTCTTTTTGGATGTCCAGGATGGGTAGAAGGCGTTATTCAAGCTAATGCTTTTATTCAAGCAGGTTTAGCTAAACGCTGTTTGGTAATAGGTACCGAAACCCTTTCCAGGGTTGTGGATCAGCATGATAGAGACGCTATGATTTTTGCCGATGGTGCAGGCGCTACTATTATTGAAGCTACCCATAGCGAAGGTGGTATATTAGCACACGAAACCGCTAGCCACACCTATGATGAAGCCTATTATTTACACTTTGGAAAATCTAATAATCAAGAACTTTCTTCTGACACTTGTTATATAAAAATGGAAGGGCGAAAAATTTATGAATTTGCTCTTAATCATGTGCCTGATGCTATGAAGTCTGCTTTAGATGCTAGTGGTAGTAATATTAGCGAAGTGAAAAAAATATTCATTCACCAAGCCAATGAAAAAATGGATGAAGCTATTTTAAAACGCTTTTACAAACTCTACAATACAGAAATTCCAGAAAATGTAATGCCTATGAGCATTCAAAAATTAGGAAACAGTTCAGTAGCAACCATTCCAACACTTTTTGATTTGGTTAAAAACAATCAGCTGGAAAATCACTCACTTTCAAAAGGCGATGTTGTTATTTTTGCAAGTGTTGGTGCTGGTATGAATATCAATGCCATTGTTTACAAATACTAATTTATTTGAGAAATATATATCAACGAAACGATTTTAATCAAATCCTTAAAATCAATACAAAATCCCAATAGTAGTTATTGGGATTTTTTTGTGTATTTCTGTAAGAAAAATTAATTATATTTACTGAGTGCCACCAATAAAAATCATGACATATCCTAACATATTTTCGGAATATGAGTTATAAAACAAGTATATCCCTAAGTTAGGTGTCATTTGAAATGAACGCAGAAATAAAAAGAAACATACGAGATAGATGGATATCATCGCTTTTTGAAATTGCTCACTCGGAATTTCAAAACCGACTTTGGATTAACGCTGAATATAAAAATTCAGTTGGTGATTACAACGAATGTGTTTGCGGATATTTTGACGATTTGGATTTGGAAAATGGATATACTGACTTTATTGAGAACGGAATAATATCGGAAACGGAATATAAAATTGTAACGGAATTACACTCTGAATTAAGAAAATATACAGAGAGGACTGAAAAGCGGAATTTATCGGACAAAAATATTCTAAAAGATGTGGAATGGATTAACGTTACGAACATCGGATTAAAAACGTGGACTGAATTAAAAAAGAAAACGGAATCGATTCGTGATAAAGAATTAATGATTGAATTGGAAAATAAATATCTGAAAGAAAAAACGCCACCTAACAATGTATAACCGCAATTACGGCGGATTCGACTACGTCCGAATCCACTCGGAATTGCTAACGCCAGTGCTTAACCGAAAATCATTAACTTTAAACCCGTAACTGACGGTTATACGAGACCGTTGTGTGTCATTTTGAGAAAACCTTATGAAAAAATTGACTTTAATATTAATTCTGATTTTATCTGCTGGCTGTTCCTCAAAAACAAAAACCGAAAAAGCAATTACTGAACAAGTTTCGGAATTAAAACCGCCATTTAAGAATCAAGGAGGACAAGAGGATTTTTGGGCACAAGAGTTTTTCAAAGATGAGTACGAAAAACAAAATCACATCAAATTTAACGGCGAAATTAAAATAGTAAATGAATATAAGTCTTTGGACGAGCATGGTAATTTCATCACCAATGCGAATGAAATTAGTTTTGGAAACAGAGTTGTTGAAATTAACCTAAATGACAATAAATTACGCTCGATTTTCGAAAATGGAATTTTATATCCAGATTTGATAAGCGAAAAATATTTTAAAATATGGGATTTGGAAGAATTGAGTTTTTTAAACAAATCACCAAAGATTAAAAAGTTTCGAATTTTTGCAAATATGCCTGAACGCATTTATACACAAATAATTCTATTGGAATTAAAAAATGAATCCGCGGACAATCAGACATCGATGAGTGAATTTATTGAAAATGCTCAACTGACTTTTATAAAGGAAGCTTGGTTAATGATGTAAAAAAACGAACACACAACAAAGAACTGAGGTAAAAAACAAGTCATTTCTTCAAAAATATTAGACACTATTATATTGGGCTTACAAATTCAAGTAGTTGATTTTGTAAGCTTTTTTTTATTCTATTTTTTTAATTACTTAAGCAATACAGAAACGTAAGTTTCATCATACGCTCTGCCTGATTTCGCAATTGCAAAGCATTGTTTAATCAGCTTATTAGCTACAGCTATTAATGCCACTTTCTTGCTCTTTCCTTTGTTTACTATACGCTCATAAAGTTCCCGACACGCTTTATTATGCTTACAGGCATTAAACGAACATAGAAATAATAGATTACGTAGTTTCCTATTACCGACTTTACTTATCCGTGATCTACCTTTAACACTACTGCCAGACTCCCTTATGGTAGGTGTAATTCCAACGTAACTACATAACTGTGCTGCGTGTTCAAACTTTGAAAAACCATCGGTTATAACAATTAAAAACAATGCTGTTTTCTGACCTATGCCAGGAACAGTTCTAAGCAATGTTAGTTGTTCTTGCTGCTCTTGTTTGATTAATGATAGAAGTTTCAATTCGATAGCAGAAATCTCTTTGTCTAGATGCTTTTTATTACGTTTTAATGAACGGTACACATACCTTGATGGTATGCCCAAAGTCTCTTCCCCGTGTAGCTTGTTCTTGGTTGCTGTACGGTGTTTTAGATAAACATCTAACAATCTAAATAGCTGTAAACATTCACTCTGTACATCTGTGAGCGCATTGTATATGGGTACTGCATTGATTAAGGCATAATCACATATCGATTTAGCATCGCTCTTATCTGTCTTTACTTTGGCTAATTTCATTTGAATAAAACGCTTAATGGATAAAGGATTTACCACAGAAACTACTATTTTATTTTTGTACAAAAACTGAGCAAGCCGATAATGATAATAACCTGTTGCTTCCATAACCACTAAGGCTGTATCTGGTAATTCTTTTAGAAACTTAACGAATCCTGATTCATCATTTTTGTACTGATTATGACCCGAAAGGGTACCATAAACATCAAATACATCTTTGCTGATGTCAACTCCAAAAGTTTCTTTATATTTATTCATAAGAAATGATTTATGAAAGAACTAACTACTGGATTCACAACAACTTGAAATCGAGATCTATAGTCTCACAGAACTGATCGTGATTTAGTAGTAAAAGAGAGAGGATTATCAATGTTGTCGAAGTCTAAAGCTTCACCGTATATATTAACCTTAATTCTCTCTTTTGTTCTTTCTGATTTATATCTAATTTAATAGATTTCAAACTTAAGACGTATATAAAAAATTGCTATTTTGGGCTAAATTTAAAGGTCGTTGCACGTTTGCTACGTCTGATTTTCCTTCGGAAAATCCTCGCACGCAAACACGCAACTTTCCATATACAAAACCGTTACCAGAAACCTCAAAGCAACCAACTTTAGAACAAAAAAGAATATGAAATGGTTTTTAAATTTTTTAAAAAAAACAAAAACAGAAAACGGATACCAGGAAAAATCCGATGAGGAATGGGATGCGTATATTGCTTTTTCACGCGGAGAAAAATATTTTTTCAATTCAAATTGGAAAGAAGCATTATATCAATTTGACACAGCTGTTGAAAAGAATTATAAACACAATAATCTTTTTGAATATAGAGGTTTATGTTTACAATCGTTGGGTTATGAATTTGAAGCAATAGAAGATTTTAATAAAGCAATTTTAAATTCACCCAATAATTGTCATTTATACTTTACACGTTCGCTCTCAAAAGATGTGATTTTGGATTATGTTGGAGAAATTGAGGACATTGAAAAAGCTATTGAGCTATCAAAAATAGACTCAGAAATAAATAGAAAATATAATGAAGATGCTATTAGAAACGGATATAAAAATGGTGTAATAGATTTATATCAAATTGCATTATTAGGAGCGAAATCAAGATTAGAATTTGACATAAAAGAAATTGATAAAACTCATTCTGAAGAAAAACTAAAACTTATAAAAAGGAGATAAATTAAAAAGGCATCTGGTAATACCGTATAAAAAAAATTGCTATTTTGGGCTAAATTTAAAGGTCGTTGCACGTTTGCTAGCTTCTGATTTTCCTTCGGAAAATCCTCGCTCACAAACACGCAACGTTCCTTACACATCAACGTTGTAATGCATTATGACCCGTCCTGAATATAGGCTACATAATTTTAAACATTATGTACAAAAATGACAAAGTAATCAGACGGTATTCAGAACCTTTCAAACTGAAAATTTTAGCCGAACTTACAACCGGTAAACATACAAAGAGCGAACTTTGTAAACTCTACTCCATTGCTCCTACAACGGTCAATGAGTGGATTAAAAAGTACAATCGTAAAGATCTAATGAACACCAGAGTAAAAGTGGAAACAAAAGACGAAATATCTAGAATTAAAGCACTTCAAAAAGAGATTGAACAGCTTAAAAAACTACTGATTAAAAAGGATTTAGATACTTTGGTTTTAGATTCATACCTTGAGGTAGCTGCCGAAGACTTAGGCTATAAATCTGTAGCTGAACTAAAAAAAAAGCTAAGTATAAAGCCTTAATTAAAGCTAAAGAGAAATCTAAGGGATTTACATCTTTAACAACTATAACGCGTTGTTTTGGTCTTAAACGTGATGCGTATTATAAATACAAATCTAGAGCTGATAAGCGGTTAATACAGGAACAACAAATTATAAAAATAGTCAGTAGAAAACGTAAATCCCTTCCTAGAGAAGGCGTTAGAAAACTCATTAAATCGTTAGACAATGAGTTTTACAAAGCCAATATTAAAGTCGGCAGAGACTCTTTATTTAGCGTACTTAGAAAGTATAATATGCTCACACTAAGAAAGAAAACCAGTGCCAGAACTACAAACTCTTATCATCGCTTTTATAAATACAATAACCTGATAAAAGATAGAAAAATTACAAGGCCAAATCAGGTGTGGGTAAGCGATATTACCTACATAAGAACCATTAAAGGATTTTGTTACTTAGCACTAATAACAGATATGTATTCTAGGAAAATTGTCGGTTATGATCTAAGTGATAGCCTGGAACTAAAAGGATGTGTTAGAGCTCTAAACAAAGCTCTGTACCAAACAAAGAGCACTAAAGATTTAATACATCATTCAGACAGAGGCATACAGTATTGCAGTAATGTATACACACAAGTTCTTAAAAGAAATAAGATAGATATTAGTATGACGGAAGAAAACCATTGTTACGAAAATGCCATGGCAGAGCGTGTGAACGGCATATTAAAAGATGAATTTTACCTCGACCAAACCTTTGATAACGTGGATCACGCGAAAAGAGCTACAAAAAATGCAATTAATTTATACAACCAAATAAGATTACATTTATCTTTAGACTATAAAACACCGAATATGGTATATAAATTATCAGCTTAAAAACAATTTTAACCTGTAGCCATATTTCAGGACAAGACATTAGACGAAACCAAAACTGCATGAATTTATTTAAACATTTAAAACCTAAAAACGAAAAAATTCAAGTTAACCTCGGAATTAAGGAATTAAAAAAAACACTTGATTCAAAAGGAAAGAATTTTCATTTTAAATGGCTATCTGAAAATAGTTTTATAATCAGTTTGAATTTTTCTTTTGGTTCAAACCTTCTGTTTGACGTTAATTATGCAAATACAAAAAGTGACATAATTGCTGAGGGAAAAATAGCTGAAATAAATGATTCTGAATCGACAATAATTTTAAAAACGAAAAGCAAATATTGGCTGACTTTTATTCTTTTTCTGCCAGTTTTAGTACTGTTTTTTGAATTGACTTTTGATTTAGGAATTCCTCTTCCATTTTTCTTTGTTTTCCCGATTGGTTATGTCATCCTAACAAACTTCATAAAAACTGAGGACGAAAAGCTGATTAATAAATTTAAAGAAACACTTAAACGAGGAAATAAATAACGCATTACAACAAAGTATATAAAAAATTGCTATTTTGTGCTTAACCAATGTTAGTTGCTTTGTTTGCTAGCTTCTGAGTTTCCTTCGGAAAATCCTCGCACACAAAACCGCACTATTCTTATACAATCACGTTGTAGCGCATTAAAGTAGAAAGTATGAAAAAAATTATATTAACACTTACTCTTTTGATTTCTTTCTTATATATAGATGCTCAAGAGAAAGAATTACCAACTTTTATAACAGATAGTTTAGAAAACTATATTACCCAAGGTATGAAAGATTGGGAAATACCTGGTTTATCAGTTGCAATTATTAAAAATAACAAAGTAGTCTTTATGAATGGTTTTGGTGTTACCAAGGTTAATGGTTCTGTGCCCGTTGATGAAAACACACTTTTTATGATTGGCTCAAACACAAAGGCTTTTACTTCAACCGCACTTTCAATTCTGCAAGAATCAGGAGTTTTGAATTTAAATGATAAAGTTCAAAAATGGATGCCAGAATTTAGATTGAAAGATACACTAGCCAGCAAGGAAGTAAACATTGTAGATTTACTTTCCCACAGAATTGGTTTTGAAACTTTTCAAGGCGATTTCACATATTGGGCCTCAACTCTTTCTAGAGCCCAGGTGATTCAAAAAATGAGCTTAATAGAGGCTCCTTATAGTTTTCGTTCAAGGTGGGGTTATTGTAATGCTGCTTATGTTACTGCAGGTGAATTAATCCCAAGAGTTATCAATAAGAGCTGGGAAGAAACTGTTAGGGATAGTATTCTTTTGCCATTAAAAATGAATAGAACTTTAATGTTGGCTGAAGAACTAAATAATGCGTTAAACGCAGCATCCCCTCATACTAAAACAGATAATAACCTTGTTGAAATACCAATAGCAAATATAAATAATCTTGCTCCAGCAGGAAGTATTAGTTCTAGTGCGAAAGACATGACCAATTGGCTATTTGCTCAACTTCATAATGGTAAAATAGACGGTAAGCAAATACTTTCTGCTAGAAGTATTGAATCTATTAGGAGACCTTCTTCTATTCTAGGTGTTGATCCAAGAGACAATAAAGAAACCCACTTTTATCTTTACGGAATGGGGCTAGTTATTAATGACCGTAATGGAAAACTTGTTTATTCTCACACGGGAGGAGTTGATGGCTTTTTATCGTCAGTTATGATTATCCCAGAAGAAAAACTTGGAATTGTAGTGTTAACGAATACTGACCAAAATAACTTTTACCAAAATCTGACTGACGAAATACAGGATGCTTTTTTGGGATTACCTTATCAGGATTATAGCAAAACCTCGCGTGAAAGTTTTAAACAGGAAAAGCTCGAAGAAGCCAAAAGAATTGATTCCTTAAAAAAGGAAGTATCCCTAAAATCTATTCCTAGCTTACCCTTAAAAAAATATTCGGGAAATTACTTCAATGAAGTTTATGGAGATATAGAAATTAAATTAGAAAATAATAAATTAAATATCTATTTCTCAAATCACCCCCAATTAATAGGTAGACTGGAACATATAAAAAATGACACTTATTTATGCACATATTCAAACCCAACTTTTGGGATTGTTGAAATACCATTTAAGGTTGATAATTATAAAGTTAATGGGTTAACTCTAAAAGTAGCAGATTTTATAGAATTTACTCCTTATGAATTTAGTAAAACAAATTAAAACGTGCTACAACAATGGCTATAAGTAATTGCTTGTTCTCGCCTACTTCTGAAAATCCTAGCGGATTTTCAGTTTGGTGTGTACTTGCAAAGTTAAGTGCTAACCCACACAACAAAACATATACAAACACCTTACCCAACATTTGAAAAAAACATACGACATAAAAATTGGAAATAAGGTTTTGATTAATAAAATCGGCGTTTTTCTCGGTATTGTTGGAGCAATATTCTCAATTTTAATCGGACTTTCAATCATCTCGACCATATTAATGCCGAATGAAATGACTGTAGTTTACATAATTGAGTTTTTTGAGAATAAAACCTATTTCGTGCTTCTGACTTCTATATTGCTATCCGTAATTGGAGTAGAAATAGCCAAAATTAGGAATTACAAATCATCGGAATTGACTATCGAAGCGAAAAAAATTTCTTTCTTAAAAAACGGAGAATTAATAGAGATTCCTGAACCACGACTTCATAAGATTACAGAAAGAAAAAATCGCTTATCAAAAGTGAGTCTGATAAAAATAAAAACGGACACACATAAAGAATATGACATCAAAGGAACTGAAAAAATCCTTGAGCATCTGAATGAATTGTTTCCGAATAAAACTAAATTAAAAAACGTTGGGTAACACCGTATAAAAATAATTGCTATTTTTATTCTTAACCATAGGTCGTTGCTGTTTTGTTACATCTGATTTTCCTTCGGAAAATCCTCGCACACAAAACCGCAACTATTCTTATACAAACACGTTACCTGCAAGCTGAAAAAACCGAATGAAGAAAACAATCCTACTTATTTTATTGACAATATCAATTACATCTTGCAAAAGTCAAGAGGAAATTGATTTTAAAGTTGGTTACTTACCAAATTACAATTACACGTTAACCCAAAAACAGATTTCGGAAAACAATGTAAAATATATTGCATCGGACGAAATACTGCAAAATTTAAAAAATAACGGAATTGAAAACCCAACTATAACGAAAGACACAAGTCTTTTAAAAAGTGTTTCTAAAACAGGAAAACTGAAAGGAAACGAATTTCCGATTAATATAGAATTGTTAGAATCCAATAATCCATCTTTAACAAGTGGAACCAAATTTTTCGGAAAATCAGTTGACGGAAAGACTAAAATTGACTCTATTTATTCTTCGACAATGACAGAAGAAAAAAAGAGAACTTTACTTCCCGCACTGGAATCAATGATGAATCAAATCAAATATCCTAATAAAAAAATTAAAGTTGGAGAAAGTTTTGAGCAGAAAAACCCAATGTCAATGCCAATTTCAGATGTGACAATTGAAATGGAAATTAATTCAATTTACACTTTGAGAAAAGTGGAAAACGGAGTTGGATATTTTGACCTTGACCAAGTTTATACTATAAAATCAGCTACTAAAGATTACGAAATGAAATTGGACGGAACTGGAAAAGGACAAATAAACTATGACATCGAAAAACAATTCTTTACCAAATTCTATCTGGAAATGGAAATGAATTTAAAAACTGAATTAGAAGCTTTTAGCATTGAATTACAAACGAAAAGTATAACAGACCAAACAACTGAAATAATAAAAGTCAGCAAGTAACACCATATAAAATTAATTGCTGGTTATAGTGTACTTACGATAGTCCTCGTGGACTTTCTATCTGTGATTTATTTGCTAACTTTAGTGCTGAAACACGCAACGAAATCATACACAAACACGTTGTGCGTAATTAATCCAAACTATGCGAAAAACCATTCAAGTAGAATTTAAAAATCCTTTAGGAATATTTAATCTTGATGATTTTAGCTATTTATATAATGATAAAGAACTAAAAAGAATCGCTGAAGATTCTTCTTTGTATTTTATCCTTCAACGTCCTTGTCTAATATTTAGAAATATAAAATGTTCTACAAAGTTTCTTACTGGAGAAATCTCACAACCTTTAACTGGAATTAATATAAAATTTCAATTACCATTATATCAGAAAGACGTAATTGAAACTGAAAATATATCGAATATTGAACTTCATTTGTGTTACAATAAAAGCTTAACGAACAAAGAAAATCTAAATGATTTCATTGATGTTATTATAATAAAAATTCCAGAAGAAAAGAATTTCACTAAATTAATCACGCCTGACACAATACTAAGAAGCCGTTACAATAAGAATTGGAAAGTTAATATAGAAGGAGAAACAAAAAAACTTTTAGAATTTGATGTAAAATATATTGGCCATTCTGTAAAACAATTTATAGCGAAAAGGATTAAAAACCATAGCAATATCCAAAGAATTTTAACCACGTCATTACCTATCCAAAAAGGAATGCAAATTTCAAAAGAACTTTGTATATGCTTACTTGAAATTAATGATATACTTGAGGCTAAAACTATTAGTCCAAATGATTATGGTTCTGAAAATAATAGTAATCTACTTAAATTACCAAACGAAGAATCTATTTACTACGATGCCGAAAAAGCATATATTAATTTCTTTTCGAAATCAAAAAATAACTTATTAGAAAACAAAGACCTTTATGCTTCTTATCCAAAAGGAACAAACGGACTATTTGATGAAAAATATGAAAATATAATTTATAACATACACGATGAAATCACATTAAAATATGGAGATAAAGAATTAAATAATAAAAATGTTATTTATGTCAATCGGAAATTAAAAACAGTTGAAAAAAAATAACTACGCACAACAAAGTACTTGTAGTAAAAAGCAAGTAAAAAGGCCTTAATTTTTCATCAAAGTGCTTCTATATGTATTATCAACATCAACAAACTTTTGAATGGAAATTATAATTACATGTATCTTTAGACTATAGAATACCTAATATGGTATATAAATTATCAGCTTAAATTCAATAGTTTAATCATCCATGTTCTGCTACTTATTATAAATGCAACCTATCCAATTGGTTCTATGCTATAATTAAGAAGAAAAGAGGGGTGATACCTGTAATAAAGCATTAACTTGAAAACCGCTAACGAGCAGTTCAAAATACTATAAATCTTTATAATGAAAAAACATCAATTAAACATAATCATTCTTCTATTCATTTGCTTTAAAGTAATTGGACAGACAAAACAGCCTAATTTTCTTATTATCCTTGGTGATGACATAAATGCTAAGGATATTGGATGTTATGGATCTGAAAACAAGAACACCACTCCAAATATTGATAAATTAGCAAATGAAGGAATTTTATTTAAAAACATGTTCGTCTCTGAAGCTATATGTGCTCCAACAAGAGCTGAATTATTTACCGGAATGACTCCTAACAAAAATGGATGTAATATCAATCACGCCACTACAAAGCAAGGCACACTTAGCATTGTTCAGCATTTAAACAAACTTGGCTACCGTGTAGGACTAACAGGAAAAATGCATTTTAGGCCTACATCTGTTTATCCATTTGAAATTATTGAAGGATTTACAAAAAACGCTAATTATGATGGAACTCCTCCTGAAAATTGGGATGGAGTGAGTGAGTTTATAAATCGAGATAAAAATCAACCTTTTTGTTTGATTATTTGTTCCGTGCATGCTCATGCACCTTGGAATGCAGGAGACAGTTCATTATGGGATCCAAATACCATTGTGCTTCCAAAACATTTAGTAGACACCAAAGAAACGCGTGAGTATTTTACAGAATACTTGGCTGAAATAAAACTTTTTGATGAACAAGTAGGAAACGCCAGAAATCTTCTTAAAAAAAACAATTTAGAAGCTAATACAGCCCTTATCGTTTTAGATGAAAATGGTGCTGGTATGCCCAGTGGCAAATGGACTACTTATGATATTGGTGTTAGATCTGCTTGCATAATGAAATGGCCAAAACCTTTTAATAATAAATTTGTGACTAATGCCATAGCGCAATACTGTGATATTTTACCAACACTAATTGAAGCAGCAGGTGGTGAAGTCTCTTCAAACTTAGATGGGAAAAGTTTACTCCCTCTACTCAAAGAAAATAATACAAAACACAGAAAATATGCCTATTTCTTGTATAACAACACTAAGGAAGGTCCAGAATATAAAATGCGGGCAGTAACTGATGGCACGTTTAAATTAATTTGGAATAAATCGCCAGACAATCTTTATGCTATTAGAGTTATAAACGGCTTTGATTTTGGTTATGTTGATAAAATGGAAGACCGTCATGTACGTAAAATGTATCTTTCTTGGCTTGCCAAAGCAGGATATGATAAAAACGCAAGTGAAATTGTTCAGCGTTATAGAAAACATCCTGATTTTGAACTGTATAATCTTAATGATGACCCTGAAGAAATGCACAACCTTATAGATAATCAAGAATTAAATACTATAGTTAACGAACTTAAAAATGCTCTTATCAGCCATATGAAGGCACAAGAAGACCGTTTTTATACAGTTAATTAAAGAATCAAACAAAAACCGACTCGCTAACACAAATAACCGAGTTAAAAAACAAATCACTCAACTCCTTGTTACCTACTTAACTGGGTTCATACTCAAGCTATTTCTTATATAATACTTTCTCAACCCAATAATTTAAACTATAAACCAGTTTTAATCTGTAAACCACAAGTACTGTCAGTACACAGAACACGCCTGATTTTACTAAAAGATTCAGAATATTGCTTTCTGCTTCAGGCATAAAATAAACACCAATACCAATTAAAAGTACAATTAAAAATAATTGTAAATAGCCTTTATCAAAAGGTAGTATTTTAAACTTTATATATATATAGTAAAGCTTAATACTATTAAACAAGCCCATGGCAATTAGTGATGCCCAAGCCACACCTGCAATACCATAATCGGTTTGAGTTAACACATATAAATTCAAGCAAATATTTATAAACACCAATACAAATAACAACATAATATTGACGCGATAATATTTTGAATACGATATAATTTCAGAACTAAACCCCGTACTCATATTAAACAACACATTGGCACCAAGAATCATAATAATAGGAATAGAATCTACTAGCTTATCATAAGTAGGCAACAACTGAAACAAGGAATCAATTCCTAAAACAATAGCACCATATAACACAGCCCCCACAAAAAACAAAAGCTTAGCATTTTCGGTATATTTTCTCCCTAATTCAACAATGCTATTCTTTTTTAAATATTCTGAAATTAATGGCGAATAAATAGCAAATATTCCCGATGCAGGAACTGCAATAACTGAAGCCAATACCACACCAATGCTATAGGTGCCATTTGCTTCAAATGTAATGAATTCAGGTATCATTAAAACATCCAACCTAAAGGCTAAAAATGACCCAAAACTTCCTAAAAATGCATAAAAACTATAACGGTAATATTCTTTTTTTACAATTTGAGCAAAAAGAGATTTAAAACTAAAATCCAGATTGATGCTAAAATGTTTAAACACATACAGCATTAATAAAGCCACAATTATAAAATAAGAAGCTATAAAAGCTAACAATCCGTCCATAACTTCTAAGTATCCCGATAATAACAACAAAAAGATAATGGGTAAAGCCACTTTTGGAATAATTTTTTCAAACAAGGTTGGCACCGACAACTTCTTTAAATTGGTAGCTTGCCGCTTAAATAACTCTATAAAAGCAATAGCAAATGCCAATGGAAAAGCATAAAAAATATACTTATAATTTTCAAAACTTATAATATAGTTTCCCAAAATTAAAAGCAGTAAAAGCACGGTACTGATTCCTAAAATAGTTACAATGGCATACTTAAATAATTTTTTTTGGCTTTCTTCAGAAACAGAGGGGTAAAAATAAATAAGCGCCTGACCTGCTCCAAACAACATGATAGGAAACATAAGTTGCGCGATGGCATCAACATAGCGAATAATACCCAAAACTTCTTTATCATTTGGATAGATAAAAATAGTAGACACAATGCCAATAACAATACCCAAATAATTAATAAGGGTGAACCAAAATACCTGTTTCTGCTCGTTATTGCTTGACATCATTTATAACTTGACCTTGTTTTTAAAATGGAAAACACTTTTATTTTCAATCCAATAAAATAACCCAATAAACTAAAAAACAACTCTAAACTTTGCAAAAGCGAGTAGTATTTAAAAAAATATTTAGGCAGTCCAAAAACAGAAATAAAACCATTCCAATAACTTTTAAATAATGAATGATTAACATTTAAAATGGCATTTAAAATCTGAAATTTACTTTGCAGCATATCTTTTTTAAAATTCCTCACAATGGTTCTATCATGACAAATTTTAGACGCTTTGACTATAACAACTTTATAATCATGAAAAACCACACGGTTCACATAATTTCTATCCTCTCCATAATGTTGAAACATCCACTCAAAATAGCCAATCTGCTCAACAACATGCTTTGGTATAAGCCATGCGGCAGCATTAACAAAAGGCACCTCATCTATGTTTTCTGATATTTCATTTGTTTTTCTGTTCCAATAAGTATTAAAGTTTTCATCTAAAACGGTTGCATCATTTGAAAAATGAAGCGGACTTAAAATTCCATATTTTTTATTAGATTCTGCCACCAAAACTAAGCTTCCTATAGTATCTGGAAAAACCCAAGTATCTTGATTTAAAAGAAATACATAATCAGCTTCTTGTTTCAGCGCCTCTTTAATACCCAGGTTATTTGCTTTACCAAAACCTAAATTAGCATCAGATTTTATGAGCTGAATGTTTGTGAATGATTCTATAATTGCCACAGAATTATCAGTGGAGTGATTATCTACCACCAAAACTTGTATAGGGTAATTAGATTGCTGAAGACTCTCCAAATTTTTTTGAAGCCATTTTTCCCCATTATAGGAAATAATAATAATAAAAACCTTTTTATGCAAAATGTACAGATTACCAAACAAAAATAAAGATATTTGTAAGTCTATTAACGTCAAGATGCATTTTTATATAATTATTCCAGCACATAATGAAGCAAGTACCATTGGGGTGACCTTAGATTCCTTAGTACATCAAACCTATTTACCAACACAAGTGGTAGTTGTGAATGATAATTCTACTGATGACACCGAGAATATTATTGAGGCCTACACCCATAAGCACCCATGGATTCAATTAGTAAACTCAAAATCATCGAATGAGCATTTGCCCGGCTCTAAAATTATTAATGCTTTTTATAAAGGCTATAAAACCTTAGATACCACCTATGATGTGATATGTAAGTTTGATGCCGATTTAATTTTCCCGAATAATTATTTAGAAATTTTAGCCTCCCATTTTAATAAAAATAAAAAACTTGGCATGGCTGCTGGCTTTTGTTACATTGAAAAAAATGGGGAATGGATTTTAGAAAACTTAACTCGAAAAGATCATATTCGCGGTGCTTTAAAAGCTTATAGAAAAGATTGCTTTATACAAATAGGCAAATTAAAACCTTCCATGGGTTGGGATACAGTTGATGAATTGCTTGCCAAATATTACGGTTGGGATATTTTAACCGATGAAACGTTACAGGTAAAACATTTAAAACCAACAGGGGTTAGCTACAATAAAGCATCTAAATACCTCCAAGGAGAAGCTATGTACAAAATGCGTTATGGATTCACAATTACTTTCATTTCGGCTTTAAAACTTGCCTACAAAAAGAAAAGTTTTCTATTGCTTAAAGATTATATGGCTGGTTATTTTAAAGCAAAGAAAGAAAATATTGAATATTTAGTTACTGAAAAAGAAGGGCAATTTATCAGGAATTTACGTTGGAAAGGAATATTTAATAAATTTATATGATTTTATCACATCTATTTTTCTAACCTTTTCAGTTTTATAAAATCTTTAAAAAACGCCAATCAACATTAATCAAATCTTTATTAATAAAAATTCAATATAATGAAAGTCTTCGTATTTGCACTTCTTTTTTGCACAGGTATATATTTTATAACCAAACCAACTACAAAACCTCGCATAACTGAGGTTAGCAACAAACGAGGTGCACAAAGTTGTTTTCCTCCAAACT